>JADHVL010000031.1 GCA_016784025.1 Fidelibacterota bacterium
GGCGTGACTGTCGTTTAGTTTCGCCCCGCTAAAGGACTGGAGGAAAGACTATGGCTAAAGCACAAGCATTTGGAGATAAAGTACGCGGAAAGACACGTACCCATAAAAAGATGGTACGTTATATCCTGCCCCTCAAAAAGGACAAAGGCAATTCTCTTCGTTTTAGAGAAGGTATGCTAGCTGTTCCTGAGGAAAAAGAGCATGCTGATTACATCACTGAGCAAATGGACTCGCTGATTAAATAAGCATCATTCCAGGCAACAATTTCAGTGACGCCCCTTAATGGGGCGTTTCTTTTTTATACCCCGCCGATTACATTTTCAGCCTATGGATCAACAAAAAACCCTTGCACGGATCCGCGAACTCACGGAAGCACTTACTGAGCATAATCATCGTTACTATATACTTGATAACCCCACCATCTCTGATGCGGTCTATGATGCCATGCTCAGAGAGTTGCAAGACCTCGAAACCGAATTTCCCGAATTAAAGCAGACTGATTCTCCGACACAAAGAGTTGGGAGTGTGCCGCTTTCAGGTTTTGACCAACTTACCCACAGTATCCCCATGCTTTCCTTATCCAATGCAATGGATGACACAGAATTAGTCAATTTTGATGCAAGAGTCCGCAAAGATCTTGAAATAGAGCAGCTCGACTATGTCGTTGAGCCAAAACTGGATGGCCTCGGTGTAGAATTGATTTATGTAGATGGCGTATTCACAGCTGGATCTACAAGGGGTGACGGTTTCACTGGGGAGAATATCACCCAAAATCTTCGTACTTTAAAGACACTACCTCTACGACTCAGGGACGACTCGAGATCCATTCCTTCCTACCTGGAAGTCCGAGGTGAAGTATTCATGGGACATCATGATTTTGAACAATTAAACCAACGACAGCTCAACCAGGAAAAGCAACCCTTTGCTAACCCACGCAATGCTGCTGCCGGAAGTTTGCGACAGCTGGATTCGAGGATCACGGCTGGTCGTAACCTGCTGATCAATCTTTATGCTCCTGGACGCATTGATAACTTCTCCGTTGAATCCCATATGGAGTTTATTCAAACACTGAAGGATTGGGGTTTTCCAGTTAATGATCTCTACGAGTTATGTCCCAACATCGAAAGTGTGATTCAATTCCACAATAAGCTTGAGAACGATAGAGAAAATCTGGAATATGACATTGACGGTACTGTTACCAAAGTGAACCGTCTGGATTATCAAAACCGCATGGGTATTCGGAGTCGGTCCCCGCGATGGGCAATTGCCGGGAAATTTAAAGCACGTCAGGAAATCACCAAAATTTTAAGCATCGTTCCCAGTGTGGGAAGAACCGGTGCCATTACTCCCGTGGCAAATCTTGAACCTGTGCATCTAGGGGGAGTCATGGTAGCCAGAGCAACCCTTCACAATCAAGATGAAATTGATCGGAAGGATGTTCGAGTAGGTGACACCGTCGTGGTTCAACGGGCAGGTGATGTCATCCCAGAGGTGGTGAAAGCCCTCCTGGAAAAACGGCCAGGAGGGTCCCAACCCTACCTCATTCCAGATCGCTGCCCAGCATGTGATGGACATGTCATCCGTCTGGAGGGAGAAGCCAAACACTACTGTCAGAATATTTCCTGCCCGGCTCAGATTAAAGGACGTATTGAACATTTTGTTGCCAAACGCTGCATGGATATTGATGGCTTTGGGACCAAGCTAGTAGCACAATTGGTAGATACCGGTCTCATAGCCAGTATTGCAGATATCTATTCGCTGGACCTGGAACAGTTGGCCAATCTGGAGCGCATGGCAGAAAAGTCGGCTCTCAATATCATGGAGGCGATTGATTCAAGCAAATCTGCTGATCTGTGGCGCCTAATCCATGGTCTGGGTATCCGGAATGTGGGTGAACACATTTCCAAGGTTATAGCTAATAAATATGGTTCCCTTCCTGCCATGGGAGAGGCTACCGTCGAAGATCTTGAAGCCACCCATGAGGTTGGTCCAATTGTAGCCCGAGGATTGGTAGAGTTTTTTAAGGACTCAGATAATCTCGATATCCTGGAAAAATTGTCTGGCTATGGTTTAAATCCCACAATCGATGTGAGCGCCAGGAGTGAAGGCATATTTTCTGGGCTCTCCTTTGTATTTACGGGAAAGCTGGAGCACTTTAACCGAGATTCAGCAAGAGTATTGGTTGAGTCGCTTGGTGGTACATCGGCAAACTCAATCAGCAAAAAAACAGACTACTTAGTAGCAGGACCAGGTGCTGGCTCCAAAATGGAGAAAGCCAATAAACTTGACGTGAAAATTCTCACTGAAGATGAATTTCGAAGTATGGTAGGAGCTGAATAAATGTTTAAGAAAATTTTGATCGCAAATCGAGGAGAAATTGCACTAAGGGTCATGCGAACCTGCCGAGAAATGGGAATTGAAGTGGTAGCTGTCTTTTCTGAAGCTGATCGTACTGCTCCCCATGTGCTTTTTGCTGATGAGGCCTATCATATTGGTTCAGCCCCCTCAACCGAAAGTTATCTAAACTATAAAAAAATACTTGAGGTAGCCAGAGAATCCGGTGCTGAAGCCATTCATCCAGGCTATGGTTTTTTATCTGAGAATACGGATTTTGCCAGCGAGGTTTCCAGGGCCGGTATCGTTTTTATCGGACCTCCCGCTTCTGCCATTAAGATCATGGGTGATAAAACCATGGCGAGGCAAACCATGCTTAAGACACAGGTGCCGGTAGTACCAGGTACAGAAGAGCCCATTGCTGACATTTCCAAGGCTTTAAAGGTTGCTGAAGAGATCGGATTCCCAGTCCTCATCAAAGCTGCCGGTGGTGGTGGTGGGAAAGGTATGCGCATTGTCAACTCATCAGATGAATTCGAAGATGCCGTTGGAAAAGCTGAGAGGGAATCACAATCAGCTTTCGGTGATGGTCGTGTATATGTGGAAAAGTATCTGGAAGAGCCCCATCATATTGAATTCCAAATTCTGGCCGATACCCATGGAAATATAATCCATTTGAACGAACGTGAATGTTCCATTCAGAGACGCTATCAAAAAGTGATTGAAGAATCTCCCAGCCCATTCATTGATGATGATCTCAGATCAAAAATGGGTCAGGCCGCAGTTGAAACTGCTGAGAGTTGCAAATACATAGGCGCAGGAACTGTGGAGTTTCTGGTGGACAAACATAGAAATTTTTATTTCCTTGAAATGAATACGCGTCTGCAGGTGGAACATCCTGTGACTGAAATGGTGACAGGAATAGATCTGGTCGCCGAGCAGATCCGCATTGCCTCAGATCAGCCCTTATCCATCAAACAATCTGATATCAGCTCTACAGGGCATGCAATTGAATGTCGCATTTATGCCGAGGATGCTGCCAATGACTTTGCTCCATCTACTGGGGAAATTGTCATGCTTCAAATCCCTGACGGTGCAGGAACAAGATTTGATGGCGCCATCAGGCAGGGTATTGAAATAACACCATACTATGATCCCATGCTGGGCAAGCTGATTTGTTGGGCAAAGGATAGAGATTCAGCACTCAACCGAAGTGAACGGGCACTCCGAGAATTTTATATCGGTGGTATTGAGACAACCATTCAGTTTTGCCGATCTGTGGTGAGGCACCCAGTTTTCCGTGATGGTACTTACGATACCCACTTCTATACCAATTTCAGGGAAGAATTACATGCTGACCTGGCTGCTTCAACTGACGAAGTACTTTTGGTTGCAGGTGGTTCGCTTTTTCATCATCAAAATCAAATCAAACATAGTTCTAACTCTTCTGACTCAACCAAAAAAACGCGGTCAAACTGGGTTAGTGCACAGCTGGGGAGAAATGTTTGATGAAGTTCGAAATCAATGGCAACAAACAATCTCTCGAAGCCAATTTCACTATCGATGCCAACGAATTAGTCATTAAAACAGGTGGAAATGAGCTGCGTTTTGAGGCGATTCAAGTTCAGCCAGGGGTATATAGTGTCCTGATGAACAATCGATCATTTGTGGTTGGGGTTTGCCCCAGCGAAGTAAATCGAGTGAACGTCAATGGGACGCCCATTAATCTGGAACTCCTTGATGCAGTACACCTGCACCTCAGGGAATTGGGTTGGGATGCCCTTAAGGAAGTGAAGGCTGGTTTGATCAGCGCTCAAATTCCTGGTCTGGTGACCAAGATTTTCCATGCTCCAGGTGATGCAGTTAAAGAAGGTGATCCTCTTTTTCTCATTGAAGCCATGAAGATGGAAAATGAGATTAAATCTCCAGTTTCAGGAACTGTCAAAAGGATAGGTGTGACCGAAGGTCAAACCGTTGAAAAGGGAACAAACATCATCGAGATTGTGTAAGCCACTCTGATGATAATTAAAATATTGGAATTCAAATGCTAGGTAGAATGTTCGGAGCTGGACTCGGGTGGGCTTTTGCAGGACCCATTGGAGGATTAATTGGTTGGTGGTTGGGTGGTCAGGTCGATGCGAATCCTAATATGGGACAAGGTTCAGGCCCAAGAATTTCACAGCGGACTAGACCAGGTGATTTTGCCATTGCCATGTTGGTTCTGGTTGCTGCAGTCATGAAGGCAGACGGAAAAGTAGTCAAGGCAGAATTAGATTATGTAAAGCAATTCCTCATAAAAAGTTTTGGTCGTGACAATGCCCAGGAAATGCTGGTATTGTTAAAGAATTTGCTGGAACAAGATTACTACATATACGAAATCGCCAACCAGATAAATAGTCATATGAATACAGCTGAAAAGCTTCAGCTCATGCACGTTCTATTTGGAATCAGCCAGGCAGATGGTCAGGTCCATGCCAGTGAAGTTGAAATCATCAGGGAGATAGGCCAACACTTAAAGCTCAATGCCCGTGATGTGGATGCTATCATGGCCATATTTGTGAAAAATACCAACTCCTACTACAAAATATTGGAGATAGACCCTTCAGCCAATGATCAGGAGATTAAAAAGGCCTATCGCTCAATGGCAACACGGTTTCATCCTGATAAGGTTCAACATCTTGGACCAGAATTCCAAAAAATGGCCGAGGATAAATTCAAAGCTATCAACGAAGCTTATCAAGAGATCAAGACCGAGCGCGGGATTTAGGAGCATGTGATGAGTAGCCAAGGGGAAAAAGCTGGACAATATCCTTTTACAAAGGGAATATATGAAGAAATGTATCGCTCCAGAAAATGGACGATGCGACAATATGCCGGTTTTTCCAGCGCTAAAGACTCAAATGCCCGTTACAGATATCTGCTAGATCAGGGAACCACAGGTCTTTCTGTTGCTTTCGATCTACCAACCCAGATTGGATATGATTCTGATGACCCCATTGCTGAGGGTGAAATTGGGAAGGTAGGGGTACCCATTGATACGCTTGCTGATATGGAAGTTCTTTTCGAGGGCATACCCCTGGACAAGGTGTCCACCTCAATGACCATCAATTCAACAGCTATCATCCTGCTGGCCATGTACCAGGTTGTGGCTGAGAAGCAAGGTGTAAGCAGCCATGAGCTGCGTGGTACGATCCAAAATGATGTTCTAAAGGAATATATAGCCCGTGGAACCTACATTTATCCTCCTCAGGCATCTTTACGGCTGATTACCGATGTCTTCTCCTACTGCAATGAGCACATTCCTAACTGGAACACCATTTCTATCTCGGGATACCATATCCGTGAAGCTGGATCCACGGCAGCCCAGGAGCTGGCATTTACTTTTGCTAATGGAATTGCCTATGTGGAAGCTGCCATTGAAGCAGGTCTGGATGTAGATAAGTTTGGAGCCAGACTTTCATTTTTCTGGAATGCCCACAATGATTTAATGGAAGAGGTAGCCAAGTTCCGTGCTTCGCGTCGCATCTGGGCTAAAATCATGCAGGAACGTTTTGGCGCTACCAATCCAAAAGCCATGATGTGCCGTTTTCATACCCAAACTGGTGGTTCTACACTGACCGCTCAACAGATTGATAACAATGTAGTCCGAGTGACACTCCAGGCTCTTGCAGCCGTTTTGGGTGGCACTCAGTCCTTGCACACAAACTCACGAGACGAAGCACTTGCCCTTCCAACTGAGGAGTCTGCAAGATTGGCTCTCAGAACCCAACAAGTGATCGGATATGAAAGTGGAGTCACCAACTATGTCGATCCCCTAGCAGGTTCTGAAGTTATTGAGAGCTTGACTGATAGATTGGAAGATGAAGTATTTGAATATCTAAAGAAAGTGGATGAACTGGGTGGTGCGGTGAAAGCTATCGAGCTGGGCTACTTTCAGAATGAAATTGGCAATAGCGCCTATCAATATCAGCAGGATATTGAACAGGGAGAGCGTATTGTCATTGGGCAGAATAAATTTATTGATGACCAGGAACTTCAATCTGAAATCTTGAAATTAGAGGCAACTGCCGCCCAGGACCAGCTGAAAGACCTGAAATCAGTCAAAGCTGCTCGTGATGGAGCTGCGCTTAAAAAATCGCTCTCTGAGCTGAAAGCTGCCGCCCAGGATACGGAGACAAACCTGTATCCGTTTATCTTGTTAGCAGTTCGTGAATACGCCTCCATCGGTGAAATTTCCAATACCCTTCGATCTGTATTTGGCGAATATCAGGGTTAATTCTATTCAACACAATCCATATCTCAGTATATGAATTCCCACCCAATTCTCGATAAAACCATTTTTCTTGATACGGTTGATTCGACCAATCTCGAGTTAAAAAGACGCCGTCAAGAGTTCCAGGATTCCAACGTTTTGGTGGTGAGTGATGCGCAATCACAGGGGAAAGGCCAAAAAGGACGGAGATGGGAATCTGCTGCAGGTTTGGGTCTTTGGATGTCACTCTATCTTGGTCGGAAGACTTCACTTTCCCACAACCTCCAGATGCTATCCATATATACAGGTACTGTTGTCCAGGAAATCACCTCACCTCTTATTAATGATGACATCCAGCTGAAATGGCCCAATGACATCATGATCAATTCAAAGAAGTGTGGAGGCATACTTACGGAGCTTCACTGGCAAGGAGAGGCTATTGTGTCTGCCATCATTGGGATTGGATTAAACCTGAGCCATGAGAAGGATGATTTTGTCCCTACAATTCAGAACCTGGCCACATCTCTCAAACTTGAGGGATTGGAAAACCTGGACAGATCGAGTTTAATAGATGCATTTGTGAATTTATTTTTTGGAAAGTTATCTGCTCTGGATGACGGTGAGCGATTGGCTACTAAGTGGAACAAAAAAGCCTACCGAATGAATCAGTTAGTCCAATGGGAATCTCCACAAGGTAATTTCGAAGGGCAGTTTTCAGGGATTAACGCCAGGGGTGACGCACTTATCAAGATTGATGGAAAACTACAAGCCTTCCAAACCGGTGAAATACGACTTACTGAACCACTTTAGGCTAAATTAAGTGCTCTCGCGACTTGTTTGACCAGACGTACATCCTGCATGATATAAAAATGAAGACATTCTATACCGTTATTGAGCAAATCTTCGCATTGCTTAATGGCATGCTTGATACCAATTTCAGCTCGTTCATGAGAGGTTTCGGCCAACTCCAGACTCGTTACTAAATCATCTGGTATGTTTACGGAAAATGCATGAGGTAATGAGCGAAGTTGCGTCTTTCTTGTTGCCAGTTTTATGCCTGGAATGATAGGAACTGTAATGCCTTCTTCCCTGCACTGATCAACAAACTTATAGTAATCCTGATTGTCGAAAAACATCTGAGTGACGATGTATTGGGCACCAGCATCAACCTTCTTTTTCAGGTATCTAATATCTGCATTTTTACTGGGGGCATCGGGGTGTTTCTCTGGATAACCTCCTACACCGATGCAGAAATCTGATTCATCGGCATCGAGGATATCTTCCAGATACTTACCGCGATTCATATTACTGATCTGTTTTACCAGATCCAGAGCGTGTTCATTTGCTTCTCGCCCCATGGGATGAGCTTTTTGATACAGCAATTGATCGCCACGAATCGCCAATACATTATCAATACCCAAATAGTTCAATTCTATTAATGCGTCTTCTGTCTCTTGTTTGGTAAATCCCTGGCAGAGTAGGTGAGGAACAGCTTCCAGTTGATAACGGTACTTAATGGCAGCGCATAAGCCTATGGTTCCAGGCCGTTTTCGCTTGATGTGCCTGGTGAAGGTTCCGTTGTCTTGCTCAATAAAATATGAATCTGCTGCATGACTGGTCACATCAATAAAGGGGGGCTTGAATTCTATCAGTTCATCAATGATCTCATAGATCTCACGTGCACTTCTACCTCTGGCAGGGGGAATAATTTCGAAACTTAAAAAGGGGGCTTTTCTCTCATGGAGGATATCACTAATTTTCATTCTATATTATAGAATTATTTTTGCTAGATGATACGGATTTGTTCCCCGGGGAGGGGAACTTTTACTCATTAAGGTGTTTTTCCAGTAATTGTTGTAACTGAACAATGGTGTAGGGTTTGGCCATGTAGTCGGAGAAACCGGCTTCATCCAGATTGTCTAATTTATCTTTAGTAAATGCAGTTACTGCCACCATTGGAACTCCTGAAAAGCGATCCTCTTTCTTGAGAACTGTCCCCAACTCTATTCCATTAATCCCTGGTCCTAGGGCAATATCTAACAGGAAAATGTCTGCAGAGTTATTCTTCATCAATTCAATAGCCTCTTCCCCTGTCTCAGCGGCGATAGATAGGTACTCGAGTTTTCTCAGGAGCAATAATAGATACTGTCTCGATGCAAAATCGTCTTCAACAACCAATACTGTCATAGGATTATCCATTCCTTTATGTTCAACTCTGCTTCACTACTAGTGGTATGTGTAAATAAAACGTATTTCCTGTCGGTTGATTGGGCTTGACTCCAACCGTGGCACCATGTACGTCTGCAATCCTTTTGACGATTGCCAGTCCAAGTCCCGATCCACGCATCTTTCCATTGGCCAACTGTATACTTCTTTGAAATATTGAATCCCGATCTTCCCCTGTAATGGTGTTGCCTACATCACTTACAGAAAACTCGATATGTTCTGAATCTTTTTTAAGAATCACTTCAACCGATTCCCCAGATGGTGCATACTTCAGGGCATTGCTCAAGTAGTTTTGAAATACTTCAGCGATAATGGGATTGGCAGTTTGTATAATGTTAGTTTCGACATTGATTTGAAGTGGATTTCCTTCACCCTTAAAACTTGGTTTATACTCATCAATAACATCATTAACCAAGTCACTAATATTAACCTCCAACATATTGATACTCTCACCCAGGGTAATACGGGCTAATGCAGTTGTATTGTCAAGGACTTTTAGTAACACATCGGAACTGTCCTTAATGAGTTGAATTTCATCGCTAACCTCTTCGTTCATGGTCAACATTCCAGCAATACCAGAGATTACTCCCGCAGGATTTTTTAGATCATGGGAAATTACATCGAGAAGCAGGGCTTTGATGTTATTTGAATCACTCAATTGATTCGATAATTCTCGATGCATTGCTTCGGATTCACGGAGTTTTTCATCCTCAATATTAATTTTAATGGTGAGCGCAATTTGATCCGAGACGAAGTTTAGCATTTCCATATCGTTATTGTCGTAGACCACAGCTTTAGAATAACTTTGAACGGCCATAATCCCAATAGGTCTATCTTCTACAATAAGAGGACAACCCAGCCATTGCTCAGAGGGTGTTCCTAACAAATCAATTTTTCCCTCCTTGTTCATCGTATAGAATTCTTCTTTAGCAAGTAAAATGGGGTGGCCACTTTTTATTACCCAGGCAGATATCCCTCGTTCAGCTTTTACTGGATCAGGTGGGGCTGAATCAAATTCATCCTGATAATACGGGTAGGAGAATTCATCCCTCTCTTCATTATAAAGGGCAACATAAAAATTGCGGGTATCCAATATACCGCTTAAGCTGTTTTGAATTGCCTGAAACAAAAGGGGCAAGTCTTTGAGCTTATTGGCAAGCTCGCCAATCTCATACATAACCCCTTTGGCCCGCATTGTTTTGTTTTGCTCGGTAACATCTTTGAGGAGTATAATCCCTCCCTGAATCTGATCATCACCTGATACCAAGGTTTCAAAATTAGCATCGACTTCAATGTTTTTACCTTGGATTTCTAGAGAGCCAAGATAGGAGGAATGCTTGCCAATAAATGTCTCTTCTATGGCAGGAATTATTGGTTTCATTTCTTCAAGATCGTAAATAGATCGTCGCTTCTGAGGTGGAAACTCAAGACCAAAAAGGGAGGCTGCCTCAAGATTCCAGTCCGTAATCTCTGCATTGGGGCTATAGCGTAACAAACACGCCGGAGATTTATCAAAAATTGTTCTAAATTTTACTTCAGAATTTTCGATCTCTTTATGGGCTTTAGCCAGTTCGGCATTTGACTTTATTCTAATCAGAGCAAGACCGGCAAAAAGTGTCGCGAGAAAAAAAGCGATAACCGTGGAAACAACTCGCATAAAGCTTGCTGTATCGTCTTTAGAGGACCCTGGTACAATCTGTAATTCCCAGGACTGACCAAGCATCGTGAAATTATGTCTCCCAATCGTCCTTGGATTCTCGAAATTTTTCTGTTCACCCCTCAGGTAAACCCGTTTACCTGATAAAATTACTTCATAGTTAAAATCTTTTATGGAATTATTAAAACATTGAGAGACCAATTCTTCTATTCTAAATACACCATTCACAAAGCCGGTGATCTGGTCATCTACGACAATGGGGAGATATGTGGCAAAGCCGTTACCCCCCTGAACAAGTTTGATTAGTGGAGTAGCAGTATCGATTTGGTATTGGAGTGATCTAGTAAATACTTCGGCTGCATCTTTGGCTGCCTTTTGCACCAAATCAACACCAACCACTGGTAAATTGGGAGCTAAAGGTGTAACCCACTGAATAATACCATTTTCATCTATCCAGTTGACCGCCTGAAAACCAGGAAGTTCATGTTGTATCCGGAGCGCAGTAGTTCTGAATTCCGCTTCACTTAAGAAAGGTTTCTGTTCCAAGCGCTCGCGAAAAACATCGAGGCGGGTAATTCGGGTATTCAGGAAATCATTGAGTCTCATCCCAACCTGCTCAGCGGTCACCTGTGTTTTGATTTCCAGCTTTTCACTCTCTTGATTCGAAACATAGCTTATACCCAGTCTTCCCCCCACTAGGACAGTGATAAAAATGAGAACAGGGATGTATATTTGCTGTGAAAGCTTCATTTAATCTTTCTGCTCAAGAGCCTTTAATGGCAAATTGAGCTAGACATTAAACAATAACAGCTGATTGAGAAAGAAAAATCGGTGGAGATGCTTAAGAATTAGGGTTTTCCTTATGCACTCCTTTCAAAAAGCGCTGAATAAGTAGATTTACAAGATCCGAGGGTAGGCACCTCATTGATTGGTGGTTTACACCAATGCGAAGAGTGATTGGGAGAAGATCTAGACTTCCTTATTTCCTAAAAATGCAGAAGCTTATTAACTTTGATCAGGAATATGTTGTCAGCTTCAAGGCTGAGTAGGGATCCCAGGTCCTCACCAGGATTAAATCTCCAGGCTGGATCATATGCAGATGCTCCCCTAGACCAGACCAAATACATCACGGATCCAGTACTATATTCCCAACGCAGGACTACGTTTGAGGTCAGCTCACTATAATTAAAGTCCGAGTATACGCTTGAGATAGGTGAATAGTCTGCTATTCCATCCTGATCGATGTCAACACCGCTGAGAGCACCGTCTCCATCAAATGAGAGCAGATGGTCTGGTAGTTCCTGGAATCGTCGACTGAAATCTTCTTGTGTGTGGTCATCTACTCTACGAAAATCGAAATAATCCGCTCCCATGATAAACGCTTGAGCATATGCCTGTAGCGAGAGGGTTGTACTTAATGTGACATCAGCTCTAAAGGTCATAGTGGTTTGGGCAAGTTTTAAACCTGAGAAAATATAATGGTGTTGATTCGAGGTATCTTCCATTGTGGTGATCCAGGCCCACGTATCATCCATGAAGTGAAAATTGGGACCAAGAGAAAGGGACACATTCTTTTTAGGTCGCCAGGTAAAGGAGGGAGACATATTGAAACTATGTACTTCGTCCCAGCTAAAAAAATAATTGCCATGTAGAGCAGCGCTCAGCTTCTGACGCCAGTCTGTTCTCACGTTAGCCCACCCGTTCACGTTTTTTGATCCGCGAATGGAGGGTCCGCCATGCAGATGAAAGGGTACAATACCACCTGTATTAAAATTGAGTCCTCCGCCAATACCCCAGTTGTTCTTCAGGGTGGCATTTCCATTGACATTTCCACCGACACCCTTGGATTCACCACCAAAAGTCCAGTTAGCCCATTGATTTAAATTGATACTGTAGTTGAGGAAGAAATCACCTGGCTCCCAGTGTCGATAGCCGACCCATATGAATTCATTAATATTATCCACAGAGCGCATAAAACCTAAATCATTGACTTCAAGGCCAGGACTGGTGGCTAAGACGCCACCAAACATGTTTAGTTTACCATCTGATTTCCCTACAATGAATTTCCCTCCTACCCCTGACAGAGAGGTTGCAGATGAATCCACACTGAGGTGCTTGGCATCGGGTCTCTGAAAATAGCGAGCAGGGTGAAGTTGGGTACGCAGGATTGCATCTTCACTTCCAAGAACACGGCTGAAAGCCAACGCAGATTCAATGGAGTATACCCTATCAGACGATTGATGATTGAAGTCAAAGCCCCCTGTAAAGGCTTTTTCCCGCAGCCAATCCATGTTTGTATCTTTCAACGAGCGTAGAGTGGCAGTGAAAATCCCACCAAGGGTAGTTAATCCACCACGATAGTCCTGTTGAAAACGGGTAAGTAGATAGGTTGTGGCAGGTTCAATGACATTACTGGACTCATGACCATCTTCATAGGTAACCACTGCTTTTTCTTCAGCCGTGGCCGCTGACATAATACCCACTGATAGACCGTTGTCCAGTTTTCCAGTGAATTTGCCCGCTGCCAGGATACGTGTAAACTCTGGAGCATCAACTGCAATGACTGTCCCACCATCAGATTCGTAACCCCCCTGGGGAGCTCGCCCTATACGACGTGAATAGAATAGTGTGTTTGAAGAATTGTCACCATCACCAAACCCCAAGGAGAAGTTTAGAATGTTGCCACCTTCAATAAAAAAGGGTCTTTTCTCTCGGAAATAACTCTCGAACTCTGTAAGATTAAACTCGGCTGGATCTGCTTCAACCTGACCAAAATCAGGATTAATTGTACCGCTAAAAGTGAGCCCCAAGTCAAAATTCTTCCTAATATCTACGCCAAAACTAGCCGAATTTTCGTACTGATCAAACTCACCAAATAATGAATCATTCATACCTGAGCGCCCTAAAACATAGGGCGTTATATATATGGGTTGGTCGGCCTGGACATTTGTCAGACCGGTGAGTTCACCATAATTGGAGACGAAACCCGTTTCCTCATGGGACCAGTGATTCCAGATGGCCAGTTCATTATCATTGCGGGGGAATTCACGATATACATTGAGACCCCAGTTGAGAGATTCAGCACTATTGAAGCGAAGCTCCCGAAAAGGAATGGCAAACTCTGCAGTCCATCCCTGATGGTCAATATTGACCTCACCCTCCCACACAGCATTCCAGTCAAAATCGGCGTTATCATCATCAAAACGTCGTAAATCCTGTTTCACTCCAGCAGCATTTAGACCAAACTCAAATGCCGTTCTGTGGTCATGATAACTATCTATTGAGATATATAGCCAATCAGAGGGAGAGGATTCGTCCCGTCTTGTGAGTATGCCATCGATGAGCTCAGGTTGGTCATCATATGCGCGAATTCCCACATAGAGGAATTCCGAATCATAAGCTACTGCAAATTCTGTTTTTTGGGTTGCTTTTGAGCCATCATCAGGGTTGCGTTGTATGAAATCACCCTGTTTAGGAAGCTCCAGCCAGACTAGATCGTCTAGTTTTCCATCTACTTCAATTGGGGTTCCGTTCAGGCGAAAGGCTGAAACACTCCGCTCCTGAGAACTCCCTTGCAATTGTGGTGAGCCAAATATCGCTATTGGTAATATTCCACAAACCAGAAGAGTAAGCAGTCGCATATGTTTCATATTTATCCATTCCTTTCACCTCAACCTGGAACCAATGCTCTACTGTTTCCGGACCTCAGCGTTTACAATCTCACCTTGTACCTTGCCACCGTTGGCCAGGTATACGATTACATTTGAATTGGGCTCTTTCACAAGGATGGAGCCCTTTACAACAGAATTCATATCAATGATGATTTTGAGTTTCCCATCATGAAAAAGCACAATGTCTGGTTTTCGATTAATGATGATATCACCATCGATCATGGAGCCATTAAACAGAGAGATATCCCCTGAGACGGTCTCTAGATATCCACGAAGCCTGGAGTCATCCAGTTCAACATCTCCACTCACTGTCTCTATACTTTTTGCAATATCAGACCCGGAGTCACAGTTCACATCTCCGCTCACAGATTCAATAGATCCAACGACATCGCTCTTTTCATAGAGATGAATGTCGCCACTGACCGTTTCAAGATTTCTGGTTTTTGCACTCTTCCCAACGGAGATATCTCCACTGACGACTTCGATATTTTCAACCGAGGCTTTTGATCCAATTGAAATATCACCGCTCACTGAAGAAACGTTCCCCTTAACCATGGCACCATTACCAACAAAAATATCACCACTCACCGAGGAGACATTCCGCGAACTCTTTTTGCCCTTGGCAATGTGAAGGTCCTTACTCACTGAAGACTGTGCATAAGCTAAAGAGCTTATTCCGATGAGGATTGACACGACTGAGATAAATGCTCTTGATTTCATAATTTGCTCCATTATTTACTTTCTCTTGAATTGATTTATCGTGCTGTTTCTGTAATCGGTCGCACGAATCGATAAAAGGTTTCTATAAAAGTGGTTCTTAACATGGTCCCCCAATAAACCAATCCCATGCCATCCAGTGGTTCAATTATCTATATTATTATAATTATTCTGTTTAGGATGTGTATATCTAGATTTATTCAGTAGTTTTTATCAACAAATATATCATTTTAACATACTCCCATGTCGGATTGATATACCCAATAACCTGGATTGCCTGATTCAAATTCACTCTGGCAAGAGATAAGACTAAATATAATAAAAAAAGCAAACGATTTCTCGTTTGCTTTGTACCGCGGAGAGGGGTCGAACCTCCACAAGCTGAGCTTACTAGATCCTAAATCTAGCGCGTCTACCAATTCCGCCACCGCGGCTTAAAAAAGCGTCGCAAGATAGAAACTGCCTCGTTTGAAGCAACAAAAAGCCCCAGTGAAAACTGGGGCTTTTTCCATAAATATATTAAGTCAGAATTACTTGAGCATGACCAATTTTTTAGTGGCACTAAAACCGGCAGAGCTACTCATTCTATAGATATAAATTCCTGATTCTACACGGACACCATTTTGGTTTAATCCATCCCACATGGTTGAGTATACGCCAGGTTGATGTTCACCATTAGAAAGTGAACGAATTTCCTGACCAAGGAGATTGAATATGCCTACCTGGATTTCAGAAGCCTCTGGCACACTGTAACTAATTGTGGTCGTTGGGTTGAAGGGGTTGGGATAATTCTGTTTGAGCTCGAATGCAGTTGGCAGCTCAGCTTCATCATCAACACCAGTAGTAAGTGTAAAAACATAGTCTTCACCATTACTGGGAAGTGGTAGACCACCCTGTGTAGCAACAATTAAATCAGTGATAGATACTGACAGATCACCCATGGGAGCATTTGCTGCAATCATAAATTGCACTTCTAAAACTGCACCACTACCAGCAGGTATTTCCTGTCCATTGAGATTGACACCCAGAATCAAGGATTGACCATTTACTTCATTACCAACAAAGGTAAAGTCAGATCCGCGACCGACGCCTTGAACTGTCTCAATGGTTAAGTAATCCACATCATCAACAATATTGAACTGAAGCCCCTTCACGGGAGTTAATAAATTATTCATCTCGATCATCATCACTGCAGACAAGGTGCCAGGAGTTCCACCACCACCGCTAAGACGGACTTCGATTCCACCTACTGTGAGTAAACCATTTAACCATGTTGTATTTAGAGCTGTGCCATCAGGGTCAGTGACTACGAGCAGAAATTGCGGGTCTGCGTTAAGAATTTCATGGAACTTTAATTCAATGATTTCGTCGCTTACTGTGGCAGGAACTGAGAATAGAATGGTACAAATCGGACCATTTCCAGGAATGATGCTGTTGCCACTGGCGTCAAAAATCAAAACACTAACAGTTGAATCTCTATCATTAAATTCTACAGAAAAATCACCATCCCAGACTTCATTGCCATTGACATCAGTATAGGGCTCGCCAGGTGTATATTGGTTATCGCCTTCACCAAAATCATTTGTATTAGCATTGCCATCGGCACCGAAATCATCATAGGGTTCAGCTGCGGCACGACCTGCAGGAACAACTGCGGCAACTGACAATTCATTGGGTATATCTTTCAAACTGAATTGTAATCCACCCACAGCACTGGTATTTTCCAGATTTATTTCGAGGGGGGCAATGGGGCTTGCATTTTGAGTGGAGGCTCCAATAACAGACACAACTGTCTCACCAAAGCCAAAACTGGCAATGATTATTAGGCTGGTGATGACTAGAAAGCTTCTACGCATATTTCCCTCCACATGCATGTGGTTGATTTTCGTTAAAACTAATTATGCTACCGAACAATCGTGTTGATTCTTATCACAGTCCGGTTCATTCACTAAACAAGATGAAAAATAACGCCTTCAAGGGGTGATACAAACTTTATTTGCCTGTCTATATACTGTAACAAAATTGTTAGTGATCAAGTATATGACCCTACTTGCCATGACATTTCTTGTATTTAAGACCCGATCCACAGGGGCAAGGATCGTTTCTTCCAATCTTTTCTTCCACTTGAATGGGTTTTGGTTTCTGAGGAGGACCAGGCTGAGCGGAACTCTGATTTCCTTCCCCACTGGTCTGCGGCAAGGCATTCAGAAAGCCCATATTTGAGGTCTCGGCATGGTTAGAAGAAAGATTTCTGGCTCTGCGCATTTTGTTTTCGCGCTCGTCCACAATACGGGCGTGGAAGAAGAGTTTCAGAACTTCACGATCAATCAGATCTAACATCTTAACAAATAGTTGATAGCCCTCTTTCTTATACTCTATTAAGGGGTCTTTCTGGCCCACAGCTCGTAGGTTAATACCTTCCTTCATCTGATCCATCTCATAGAGATGCTCACGCCACTTTTCATCCACCACTCTCAGATATACAAACTGCTGAAGCCTTTTAAAATTCTCCGGACTTCCCGTCATCTCAACTTTCTGTTCATAAGATTCCCAGATAAGCTTCTTGACATCTTCTCTTAATTTGTCAGCTTCGAGATCAACTGATGGCGTTTCCGAAATCTGAACCATAGCGGTTGAGCCAAGATCAGCCTGCAATCCACTCCAGTCCCACAAGTCCACATCAGATTCGAGACCTGTATATTTTTCAACTACTGTATCGACATAATTCTCAATGACTTCGCTGTATTCCTCTTTTAGATCAAGACCATCAAGAGCAGCCTGTCGGCGATCATAGATAACTTCGCGCTGCTGATTCATCACATTATCATATTCTAAAAGATGTTTACGAATGCTATAGTTACGGGCTTCAACCTTCTTCTGGGCTCTCTCCACAGCCTTGGTCACCATTCCAGCTTCAATAACCTCACCCTCTTGCAAACCGAGACGATCCATCACGCTGGCAACTCGGTCAGAACTAAACAGACGCATCAAATCATCTTCGAGACTCAGATAGAAACGTGATGCACCAGGATCACCCTGTCTTCCAGAACGACCTCTCAGCTGGAGATCAATTCGACGGGACTCGTGACGTTCGGTGCCCAATATCTTGAGACCACCCAGACCCGTGACTTCAGGACCTAGTTTGATATCCGTTCCACGACCAGCCATGTTGGTAGCGATAGTCACAGCATGTGCCTGTCCAGCTCTGGCTACAACTTCCGCCTCTCGGCCATGTTGTTTGGCATTCAGTACATTATGGGGAATTTTGAGTCTCTTAAGCATGCGCGAAAGTGTCTCTGATACTTCAACAGTGATGGTACCCACCAGGACGGGTTGTCCTGATTTGTGTGAAGCAATAATCTCTTCTATTACCGCATTAAATTTTTCCCGGCGGGTTTTGTAAATTTGATCATTTTCATCGTCACGTACGACATCACGATGTGTCGGTACTTCAACCACACCAAGTTTGTAAATGTTGAAAAATTCCTCTGCTTCAGTAACAGCAGTACCTGTCATACCAGAAAGCTTTTTGTAGAGACGGAAATAATTCTGAAGTGTAATTGTGGCCAGTGTCTGGCTTTCTTTCTCAATCCGAACTTTTTCTTTGGCTTCCAGCGCCTGGTGCAAACCATCACTATAGCGACGACCATGCATGATGCGACCTGTAAACTCATCGACGATCATGACTTTGCCTTCTTGAACCACATAATCCACATCTTTTTCAAAAAGCGAATAGGCTTTGAGAAGCTGACTCAAATTGTGGATGGTATCAGAGCGTTCACCATGTAGGGCATAAAGCTTCTCTTTGTTCTCATTCAGCTCTTGGACAGAAAGCGCTTCATCACTCTCCAGATCATTTAGGAGGGTGGGTAAATCAGGGATAACAAATCTATCAGGGTCATTGGGTGATAGAGCTTCACGACCTTTATCAGTGAGATCTACGCTGTTCTGTTTTTCTTCAATGACAAAGTATAGCTCATCATCAATCTCAGGCATGCGTTTATCACGGAGATAATCATTCTCAACACGCTGCTCAAGTTTCTTGATGCCCTGCTCCTGGTAGAGCTTCTGGAGACGACGATGTTTGGGACTTCCCCGGCGCGCCTGAAGAATCAATTCTCCAGCATCATACTCCAGCTTGGGATCCTTGAGGGCTTCTTCAGCTTTTGCCAGAATGGAGTTGACCAGGGTGGTCTGACGACGCATAAGCGTATCAACCAGGGGTCGTAAATCCGTGTATCGTTGAGCAATCTCTGACTCAACAGTTCCAGAAATAATGAGAGGGGTTCGAGCCTCATCAATGAGCACACTATCCACTTCATCCACAATGGAGTAATAGTGCCCGCGTTGGACCTGATCCTGTTTGCTGATGGACATATTGTCGCGGAGGTAATCAAATCCAAACTCACTGTTGATACCATAAGTCACATCACAATTGTACATTTCCTGTCGGGTCGCAGGATCCATTTGAGCCAGGATCACCCCAACTGAAAGACCCACGTACTTCAAAAGGGCACCCATCCATTGTGAATCTCGTTCGGCGAGATAGTCATTCACCGTAATGATATGCACACCCTTCCCAACTAAAGCATTGAGATAGATAGGCATAGTAGCAACCAGGGTTTTTCCTTCACCCGTCTTCATTTCAGAAATTTTACCCTGATGCAGGACAACGGCACCCATGAGCTGAACGTCATAAGGAATCATGTCCCAGGTCATTTCCTGACCGGTGATTTTGATTGCCTGCCCCATGAGGAGTGACGCACCTTTTTTCACTACGGCAAAAGCTTCAGGCAGAATCTCAGCAAGAATTTCTTGTTCGCGGTTATAGATGGCCTCTTGTATTGATTTGAGATCTTTGCCTTCACCTTCAAGCCTGGATTGAAGTTCTGAAGTATCCTCACTTATCCGAGTTTTAAAGGCTTCTGTTTTGGAGAGCAAGGTCTCTTGGGTGGCATTCGAAAGTGCTGAGAACTCTTCATTGATCTGTGCGACAAACGGAATAAGGTGCTTGGTCTCACGATCCGTACTGGTTCCAAATATTTTGGTAATAAATTTACTAATCATGGCGCTAAAATAACTTCCTCGGAGGGTTTGTGAAGCGCTTTATTGAGAGTGTGACATTGAATATTCATCATCGCCATTGTAAATCTAATCAGAAGACTTGTCGCAGGAAGTGGTAGCCGTATCTCCATGTTTTCCATTGCCATTATATAGAGTTCAATTAGCTTTGTTCCATCGTTTTACAGAAGCTGTGGGGGCAATTGTGACACCTATTCAGGAAATATACAATTTTTGTATTCATCGAATCCAGGCAAACTTTGTATGGGTTCGGATGCTGCATCCTTCACACTTAATGTTACTATTGATTTTGGGCTCAGCCCTTGGGGATGACAACCCCGTTCGCTTCAATCACCTCACAGTAAAAGATGGCCTCACGATGAATGCAGTGCATAGCATTCTTGAGGATAGTCAGGGTTTTATGTGGTTTGGAACACGCTTTGGTCTCAATCGATATGATGGTTCGGATGTTAAAACCTTTCTCCATGACCCCTTGAATGAAAAATCGATTCCCGGTACTTATGTTTCAGCATTGTGCGAGGACGCAGAAAATGTTATGTGGGTTGGCACAACAACTGGAGGTTTCAGCCGGTACGACCGTGATCTAGAAAACTTTACAAATTTCGCTCACAATCCCGAAAACCCCAACTCGGTAGTGAGTAATAAAATTACATGCCTCTTCCCAGATTCCAGAGGGGCACTTTGGATCGGCACTCAAGAGGGCCTAAGCAAGTATGTACCCTCTACTGGTGAGTTTACCTCTTTTCACCATGATCCTGACAAGGAGCAGTCTCTTGCCCAGGATCGTATCCTCTGTATTGCAGAAACTCCAGGTGGTAGACTCTGGGTGGGAATGGAAAACGGTGCCGCAACCACTATCTCCCTTGATGACTATAGCATGTATCGCAAAGTCCTTGTTCGTCCCTCAACCTCAATAAGCATTACCACCATGTTGGCCGATTCCGTTGATGAATGTTTGTGGATAGGTCGTTTTGGCCTTGGTGTCCACAGATGGGATTACAATGAAGATAAATTTGAGTATATTTATGACCCTACTCTACCTGTGTCACCTGTGGATGGAGTCCATTCTATCAGCAAAGACGGAGACGGTTCACTCTGGTTCAGCTCTGCAGGTGGCTTGGCAAATTATAATCATGAAACAAAGAACTTCACCAATTATTACCATGATGCCAATGATCCAGGATCTCTGGGTGACAACCTCCTCTATGCAACCCTGGTAGATCGGCAAGGTATTCTTTGGGTGACTTCCGAAGCAGCCGGTGTCAGCTATTATGATCGGGATCTTATACGGTTCCAACTTGGGCAGAGCGATGCCAATAACATCAATAGCATTCGAGCAAATCCAGTGTGGTCAATATCTCAAGATCCAGTTGGAAATATCTGGTTTGGTACTATTGAGGGTGGTACCAGCGTTATGGATGCGAACACGGGTGAATTTACTCACTACAATTCCAAAGAGACGCTTGGGAAAACCGAATGGTGGAGCCGTGATTACATTGCGCGGGTACGATCAGATCGCAATCATAAGATCTGGATTGGCACCTTCTCCTGTGGTTTGTTTACATTGGACTATCCAACCCAAACTTTAAACCATTACAGAAACAGAGAAAATGAGCCCAATAGTTTTAGTGATAAAACGACGAGAGATATTCTGGAAACCAGTGATGGAAATATCTGGATTGCAACTGAAAGTCAAGGTCTTGAGCATTATGATGAAGCGACTGATGCCTTTGAGCACTTTACTCATGACCCTGATGATCCGCAAAGTTTGAGTAGCAATTTCACCTACTGTCTACTGGAAGATAAAGCAGGATACATCTGGATCGGTACCTCAGATGGAGGTTTGAATCAATTCGATCGGACATCAGGAATATTCAAGAGATTCATGGTTGATCGAAATAGCAGCAACTCTATTACCAGTAATGGTATCGTCACCCTATATGAAGACGACTCTCAAGCACTTTGGATTGGGACTAGCGGTGGTGGATTAAATAAGTTAAACAAAGAGAGAACAAAAATATCAACTCTGGATCTTCACTCCAGCTTAGCAAATACGTCCATTTACGGAATCCTTCAGGATGATCATCATTTCTTATGGCTTAGCTCAAACCAGGGCCTACTCAAAGCCCATCCTGACACTGGTTTAGTCAATCGATATACCTTGAGTGATGGGGTGCAGGAATCTTTTTACTTCCAATCTTGTCTGGAGGCAACTGATGGCCAGATGTATTTTGGAGGTGGAGACGGATATAATGTCTTTTATCCTGATAGCATTAAAAATAATCAATACATCCCTCCTGTTGTGCTAACAGAACTAGCCATAAATTATGATGATGTCTCCATTGGTGAGGCCAGGGATGGAAGGGTCATACTTAAAAAATCCATCACCCAAACTAAGCAACTGGAACTCAGCTATCGAGACAAGGTGATTAGCTTCAAATTTGCAGCCCTTAATTTCTCTGCTAGCTATAAAAATCACTATTCCTATAAATTGGTTGGATATGACGAGGATTGGATTGATGCCCACAATAACCCTCAGGCTCAATACATGAATATCCCAGCAGGTGATTATACTTTTAAAGTACGTGGATCCAACAATGATGGCGCATGGAATCTTGAAGGGACCAGCATTGATATCTCTATTGCACCACCTTTTTGGAAAACGTGGTGGTTTAAGACTCTGGGTATTGTAAGCCTGCTTGGACTCATGCTGGTTTATATCCAACTCCGCACATACCGACTCATTGCTCAACGAGATAAGCTGGAAGCCCTGGTGAGAGAGCGTACTGCACAACTCAAAGTCGAAATTGAAGAAAGGCAAAGAGTTGAATCAGAAAAAACAGAGCTCAAATTAGATCATCTCAAACGTGAATTGCTCACTCAGTCCCTCCACCTTAATGACAAACAACAGATCATGGATAATCTTCAGAGCGAACTGGAAAGCTTTTCAAAATTGAGCTGGAATGATATTAAGCCCAGAATTAATAAGCTCCTACATTTTCTGAGGGATCGTAGTTCCGTAAAACAGGGTTGGGAAGATTTTGAAATCTGGTTCACTGAGATTCACACCGGATTTTATTCTGAACTACGCAATAGCCATCCCGGGCTTTCAGAGAATGAATTGAAGGTTTGTGCCCTCCTCAGGCTAAATCTTATTTCAAAGGATATTGCCAAAGTCATGAATGTTCAACCTTCCTCCATTGATATCTATCGCCACCGGATCAGAAAAAAATTGGAGATTGGCAGCGAAGAAATTCTTTCAACTTTTCTCTCCAAATATTGATCTTTACTACCTTTACTTTTTCTTTACAATCAAAAATTATTTATCTTCAATTGCATAAGTAATTGTATATCTTTAGTTATTTATATACAATTACTTATAGCACTCTGAGTCTTCCACTAATACTTCGACAACCCAATCTTTACATCACCTGAAATTGAGCTTAGACGTGGTTCTAACTTTTCTGCGTTTGTAAAGATTTAGTAAAGATGCACAATTCCTCTCTCCGCTGTAGGTTTACACCAGAATTCAAACCCAAACAAGGAAAGCGAGGAGGGGATCATGAAATGGTTACATCTAATGATTATTGTGTTGGTTAGTGTAGGGACGCTCTCAGCTGCAACAATCAATGTACCAGAAGATGCTGCCACGATTCAGGCAGGTATGGATATGGCCAGTAATGGTGATACAGTCCTGGTGGATCGAGGTACCTATGTTGAAAATATCAATTTTAACGGTAACAATGTCGTGGTGATGTCTCGCCGCGGTCCTGTACTGACCATTATTGATGGAAATCAAAATGGCGCTGTTGTTCATTTTCTGAGCCAAGAGGACGAAAGTGCGGTTTTAGACGGATTCACAATCACAAATGGAAGCGGTTTTGATAATGGTGATGAAATCGTAGGAGGTGGGATTGCCTGTCGAAATGGCTCTTCACCGACTATGAAAAATCTTATCGTCACTGATAACGCAGCCTTAGGTGGTGACGACCCTGCTGGTGGTGGAATCACTATCGCAGAGGATTCAAACCCCACCCTGGAAAATATTGAAATCTCCTTCAATCGATCAAAATGGGGTGGTGGGCTGGCTATTGCTACCAATTCAAATCCAACTTTACATTCGGTTTATATTCATTATAACAGGGCAACAACAACTGGAGGCGGTGTCTACATTGGGGTTAACTCATCTCCCTATTTTAAGGATGTATACGTCCATCTCAACAGGGCTGCATATTATGGCGGTGGAATTTTCCTGCATGAGAATGCGAACCCCATCTTTAACAAAATTACTGTTAGAGACAACACCAGTCCAAGTGGCGGTGGTGGATTGATATCAAATGATGGTAGCAGTCCCATGATTATCAACTCTATTTTCAAGGGGAATGTCCCCGACCAGATTATGTTTAATGGCGATCCCCAATATGATCCTGATACACTATCCATTGCCTATTCCAATATCCAAGACGGCCAAGCTGGAATTACCGTTAACTCAGGTCAATTGAATTGGCTAGATGGGAACACCTCTGTAGATCCTTGTTTCATAGATGTCGTTCGCGATGATTTGCAGGCCATTTCACCCTGTGTTGATTCAGGAACAGCCAACTTCTCCTTTGCAGGAGTAACCTGGATTGATATGGAAGCCGCTGAATATGTTGGCTCTGCACCTGATAAGGGCTCACATGAAGTACCGCCAGCACCTAGAGTCTTTAACGTGCCGGCAAGTTTTAGTACCATACAGTCAGCAATCGATGCCTCGGTAGATGGGGATATCGTCCGAGTAAATGTGGGCACCTATGTTGAAAATATCAATTTCAATGGTAAGGATATCACAGTTGAATCAGTAGGTGGTCCAGAACTAACCACCATTGATGGCAATCAAAATGGCTCCACCGTGCTGATAATGAGTGGAGAATCTGAAAACGCAGTTTTAGATGGATTTACCATTACCAATGGGACTGGGATGCCTGGTGAAACTTCGGATGTCCTGGGAGGGGGCATTCTTATACATTATGCTTCATCACCCACTCTTAAGAATCTGATCGTATCTGGTAACTCCGCAGTAATTGGTTTAGAACCTGACGGGGCTGGAGGTGGAATTGCAGTCAGTGTCCAGTCAAATCCAGTTTTAGAAAATATCATCATCGCCAACAATAATTCAGTGTGGGGTGGTGGTCTTTCTATTGCTCATAGTTCTTCTCCATCAGTTAAGGGTCTTAAAATATATGGCAATACTGTTTCTCAGGCTGGTGGAGGTGTCTACATTGGTCAAATGGCTACTCCATATTTCGAGGATGTGTATATCCACGATAATGTTGGTGTAGCTGGAGGTGGATTGTTTCTTCATGACCACGCCAGGCCCACTCTTAACAAAATCACAGTTGAAGGGAATAGAGGTACCAATGGGGGCGGTGGGATGTTAACAAACCATGCCAGCAGCCCTCTTATCGTCAATTCCATTTTTTACTCGAACATGCCAGATCAGTTCTACCTGATGGATTTTGATGGAGAGAACTTGCCTGATACGGTATCTATTGCCTATTCAAACGTCCAGGGTGGCGTGGCTGGAATGCATCCAGGGATCGGCCAAGTCAATTGGATTACCGGCAATCTGCAAACGAATCCCCGCTTTGGTACCGGAGATCACCTGGGTCCTAGCTCGCCTTGTATCGATGCTGGAACTGCTCAGTTTGAGTATGAAGGTGCCACCTGGATAGATATGTCCGAGGACGAATATGTAGGTTCAGCTCCGGATATGGGTTCATGGGAAGTGCCGGGTCCACCACAGACACTCCTGGTCCCTTCAAATTACACAACTATACAGCTTGCTATTGATGCAGCCCTGGAAGGTGATACCGTTCTGGTTGCAGATGGTACATATATTGAGAATATCAATTTCCTGGGTAAAAACATCGCTGTTTTATCGGAACACGGTCCTGAGGTCACCATTATTGACGGTGGCAATACAATGACTACCGTTATGATAGTGTCCCAGGAAGTAACCGCAGTTCTAGATGGCTTCACCATTACGAATGGTCTGGGTTGGGTGAATACTGACGGTTATTCTGTTGGTGGTGGCATTAACGTCAGACATGGTTCGACTCCCACCCTGAGGAATCTAATTGTAGAAGGTAATACAGCCGTTGGAGATACTGCCATGGGTGGTGGCATCATGTGCGCCTATGGTGCTGATGCACTCATTGAAGATGTTGTTATCCGCGACAATGAGGCAGACTATGGCGGTGGGATTGTGGTCTATGAGTCAAGTCCCACACTCCGCCGGGTGAAGATTAGTGAGAACTACGCGCGAACAACAGGTGGTGGACTTACACTCTGGACTTCCGACGCCCTGGTTGAGCAGGTCGCAGTCTTTAAGAACCATGCTTATGCTATGGCTGGCGGGGTATGGATACATCTTGGTGGAAATCCCACCCTTGATCGTGTGACTGTTGCTGACAATAGGACCTCAGCCCCTATCTGGCGCGCAGCTGGTGGAATCGGCTTGAGTTCTGGAGCAAACCTGACACTTATTAATTCAATTGTATGGTACAACACGCATAGGGGAGGTGTCACCAATAACATTGAATTCTATGAGTCAAGCAACTCCAGTTCACTGACCATTGAATACTCAGATATTCAGGGAGGCGAAGCTGGAATCATAACCAATGACAATGGCACTGTTGTCTGGGAAACTACTAATATTGTGGACAATCCTTTATTCGTCAACCGAGATGTTGATGATTATAACCTGGAAACGGGATCACCCTGTATTGGTACTGGCGAGAATGGTGTAGATATGGGCGCAGGTGCTGAATGCATGATTGTGGATATAGATCCAGAATTGGCTACAGTCCCACAGCAGTTCGAGTTGTATCAGAACTATCCCAACCCATTTAACCCATCCACGTCAATCAACTTTGAGTTGCCAGGAGCTGGTTGGGTCACGTTGGTAGTCTATGATGTTAGCGGTCGGGAAGTAGCGACACTTATTGAAGATCAAAGGCTTGGGGGCAGGCATTCCATGAATTGGTTTGCCAGGGATAAACAGGGTAAACCCCTTGGAACAGGGCTTTATCTATATGAGATGAACTTCATCGATTCTGGGGGTAAACAATTCCGCGACGTCAGGAAGTTCACGCTTCTTAAGTAGTATTTCTTTAACGCGGAGCCCCGGTTGGTTCAAGCCAACCGGGGCATTTTCAGGGGAAATTATGCGTTTATTAACAAGAATATTATCAATTTCATTTTTTCTGGCAATGCCATATACTTCCACTCTGCTTGCTCAAACACCAGGATTCTTCAAAGACATTTTTAGTGATGGCGGAGTTTCTCTAACCTCAAGATTGTATATGGACGCCCCTGAGTTATTAGGGCTTTCGGTGGAATACCTGGGTACTTCAGATGAAGTCATTCAAACGGAAGTCATGATCTCAAATGAGTTCGACACCAATGGACATCTCCTCTATCCAGATGGATCACCCCGTTTTCGCATGATTTATACCAATGGGGGATCATCATCAAGTCATGGGAACTCTCTGGGGGAAGTTGGTAGACAGCGTGTAAGAGATTTTTATGCTGGGGGTGGTAGCTTTACTGGATCTTGCGCCGGGGCATTTATAGCGAGCCTCAGCTATCAGGAAAATGGCACCCATGCCCCCTATTATCATATTTGGCCTGGAAGAACTCATACTACAGGTCTCCTTGACAGTTACACAGGACACAATATTCCTGCAGATTCTCCCCTGTTGGACTACTTCAATTTTGGCGATGATCACTTAATTGAGAATGTGAGACACAATGGAGGTTGCTGGGCACGGGAAAATCTGGATTTTCCGTCTAAAACCGAAATTCTGACAAGATATGAGTCACGCCACGTATCAGTGGAAATGCATGACAAGGCCAGCACCTGGGCTTATAAACCGGATACGACTCAAGGACGAATTGTCGTCACCGGATCTCACCCCGAAGGTGCCTGGGATGGAGAAATACTTCATATGATGCAAGCCATTTTATTGTACGCCCTGGATGGCGTAGGCGATCCTGTGGTAAAAGCCAGTTTAGTGAATGGTGAAACTCGTACTATGAATTTGTATTCAGAGGACAGTCTTACAGAATTTATTCGTATTGGAGATAGACAATACCACCACTACACGATTTCAATTCCACCGGGGACACCAGAACTTTCCATTGAGCTGAATACAGAAGATGGTTTTGATTTTAACCTCTACGCGAATCCAGGATCATACGCATTTGAAGGCACTGCTCAATATGCCAGTGAAAGCGATGGAGCCCATCACATCCTGAATATTGCTCCGCAAGATTCCGGGTTGTGGCATATAGGGGTGGAGTGTGCCACGACTGTAGAGGATTTCTATACCTCGTATTCTGGACAAATTGAGGTTTTAAATGGAGTTGCTTATGATGTGACAGCTACCTGGAATACGGTTGGGGTTGTTGAAGTAAGCACTCAACCATCAACTTTTGAGCTGTATCAGAACTATCCCAACCCATTCAATCCCTCGACAACTATAAATTTTGAGCTACCAGATGCTGGTTGGGTCAACCTGATGGTGTATGACGTGAATGGTCGAGAAGTGGTTACACTAATTGATGATCAAAGGCTTGGGGGCAGGCATTCCATGATATGGTTTGCCACTGATCAGCAAGGGAAACCGCTGAGAACCGGGTTGTATCTTTACGAGATGAATTTCAAGGATAATTCAGGAAAA
Organism: Fidelibacterota bacterium; assembly: GCA_016784025.1. Lineage (GTDB taxonomy): Bacteria > Fidelibacterota > UBA8477 > UBA8477 > JABMPR01 > JABMPR01. The sequence continues at coordinate 28,666 of JADHVL010000031.1, forward strand.
TCATATCGTGAAGTCAGGAAGTTTACGCTTCTGAAATAGACCAAGTTCATGCACAAAGCCCTGGTCTTACCTGGTAGACTGGGGCTGTTTTTTGCCCTGATTGAAATGGTGGGGACTGTTGGGGTTTAGGAGTTGAAAGATTCACCTCCTGGGTTTGAGTTGTATCCCAACTCTGCCAATCCCTTCAGTCCTGCCACACTGATACTCGAAAGCACAGACGTATAGTTTGGAGATAATTATGAATATCCATTTTGTTTCACGAATACTTTTCATCTTGGTCCTCATCCACGGAGCATGTATGAGTCAAGAGACCAATACTGCTCTCGTTGGTCGCTGGGCAGACGGACCATGCTATGATGTCGACGTTTCAGGAAGTATTGCCTGTGCTGGAAATGGCGGATACCTGGAGGTCATGGATATTTCCGATCCTGAAAATCCAGTCGAACTTGGCAAAGTCATTACCCCCTCTGTTGTCCTTGGAGTGACAATTTTTGGTGAGTACGCATATGTAGCCGATTGGCGTGCTGGATTGCGTATCATTGATTTAACTATTCCTGCAGAACCCCACGAGGTAGGATTCATTGATACTGAAGGGTATGCATACCGAGTGGCCGTGAACGAGGGAATCGCCTATCTAGCGGATGGATACAACGGCCTTCGAATTTTTGATATTTCAAATCCTACAAATCCCATAGAAATTGGCTTCATTAATACTACTGGACCCGCGAAGGATATTACCTTTCAGGATGATCATGTTTATCTCGCGTGCCTAGATCAAGGTGTGCTGGTCATAGATGTATCCGATCCATATAATCCGTCACATATTGGAACTTGTGAGTCAGATGACTATTCTTTTGGTGTGTCATCCAGTGAAAATTACTTGTTTGTTGCCACAGGCCATGATGGTCTTTGGGTTTGGGATATTTCAGATCCATTTAACTCAAACCACATAGCGAGCTCAGAAACCTATCAGGAGTATGCATTAGATGTGGAAATAAGCGGTGAGTTTGCCTATGTAGCGGATGAGCAGTGCGGGTTAAGGAGAATAAACATTTCCGACCCACACCATCCATACCCTGCTGGAAGTTTTCCGCAAGATACATTTTTTCCAGGTCTTTCCCGACTTGGCCTCTCTGTAGCAAATGGAATTGCATATATGGCCAGGGGTTATCCTGGCTTAAGCATTATGTCTGTGACAAATCTTTCCAGCCCTTACGAAGTAGGTCATCTGGATCTTCCTCAAACGTCTCTCAGCATTGTCGTCAGGGAAGACATAGCCTATATGGCAGTCGATGGTGCTGATCTAAAATTAGTGGACATTTCCAACCCTGGGGATCCCACACTATTAGGAAGTTCAAACTCGGGTGGTTACGCAAAAGATGTGGCTGTTCATGGTGACTATGCCTATGTTGCAGATGGATCCTTGCGGATTGTTAATATCTCAGATCCCAATAACCCCGTAGAAACCTGCGCAGTTGCAACAAATGGATTTTCGACCAGTGTCGCGATCAATGGCGATTACGCATACGTATCAAATGGGAATTATGGATTATGTATTATTGATATTTCCAATCCAGAAGATGCGGTTGTTTCTGCCTATTATGATCCTGGTTTTCATGCTGGAGATATACACATCGAAGGTAATGTGGCCTATTTGTTGGATCCCAATGATGGTTTGTATATACTCGATATTTCAAATCCAATTAGCCCAAATTCTTTAAGTTATTTTGATATAGATGGAAGTGTTAACGGAATTGCAGTCACTGGAAATCTTGCTTTTATCGCAAGCGGACGTCATGGATTGCATCTCATCGATATTACCAATCCAAACACTCCTTCTGAAACTGGATCCTGCGATATTGCAGGAATTGCTCATCAGGTTTCAATTGATGGAAATTATGCCTATGTAGCTGCAGGGGAAGCAGGACTGCGAATCATTAATACCACCAATCCAGGTCAACCTGTTGAAGTGGGTTTTCTAAGTAATGGTGAAAACGTCATGGATGTCGCTGTAGATGGAAATTATGTCTATTTGGCCAGCGGAGGCGCAGGTCTATCAATTGTGGATGTAGCTGATCTCGGAATCCAACCTGAGGTGACTACTCTCAGGAGTGGAGGGTTTGCACTTGATGTTAAAATCAGCGGTGATATTGCTTACGTAGCAGATGAATATGGTGGACTGCGTTTACTGGATATTTCAGATCAAAATATGCCTGTTGAAGTGGGTGCCTTCCATCTTCCTTACACTCCTCAAGATGGATCTTGGTTTGGCCCCAGCGTTCACCGCATAGATGTTAGTGGAAACTATGCCTACGTTTTGGAATTTTTAACTGGGTTACACATTCTGGACATATCTGATCCAACAACTCCAACAGAAGTCGCTAATTGTCTTTACTTAAATGCCGGGCTTGATCTGGCCATAGCTGATAATTATGCCTTCATTGTGGGAAGTAATCTGGAGGTAGTAGATATCTCAAATCCTGCGGCTCCAGTAGAGTTGGGGGGATGTGTGACAGAGGGATATGTTTTAGATGTGGTCGTGAGGGGTGATTATCTTTATACAGCTGAATCATTCGGCCTGGGAATTTACGATATATCTGACCCTGAGAATCCAGCTGCATTGAGCAATTACCACCCTATGGAAGGAGAGGGCCTTGGTGTAGCAATACACGGTAATTATGCATATTTAGCTGCTTATGATGCTGGCTTATTCATAATTGACATATCGAATCCAGACAGTCTTGAGGAAGTAGGCTCTTTCGATACACAGGGCCTGGCTGTCAATATCTCCTATAAAAATGGTTCTGTTTATTTAGCTGATGGAGATCAGGGTATGAGGGTCATTGATGTGTCTGATCCAGCCAATCCTATTGAGACAGGATATCATCGCACCGGGGGATTTGCCATGTGTGTTGCAGTTAATGACGATAATATCTATCTCGCCGATGGAGATGATGGTCTCTACATCCTAACCGCTGAAGCTCTGCCCATTTCTGAAGGACCCCTGGAGCTACCTGCTCAGGCTGAGCTTTCACAAAATTTTCCCAATCCATTTAATCCCAGCACGTCTATCCAATATGAATTACCGGAGATATCTCATGTATCTCTTACCATTTACGATCTTGGTGGAAGAGAGATTCTCTCCCTGGTGAATGAATCACAACCTGCAGGCTACTATGACTATACCTGGGCTGGGATTAACAGATCAGGTCATCCGGTCTGCGCAGGAGTTTATCTGGCTCGTTTCCAGGCAGGAGATTTTTCGCAGACCATCAAAATGCTTTTATTGAAATAATTGTGGTGCATGTCTTGAAAAAAAGGAATGAAATGATGTTATCAGAGAGGACTGATAAACAATTGAGGTGGATTTGTCTCCTGGCCATCATCATTCTGGCCTTGATTCTCCCCAATACATGCTCCTTCGCACAGGAATGCAAATGTTGTGATCCTCAAGCTCAAAGTGGATTGGATCTACAATGTTTACAGAAGTAATGCATTTACTCAGGTAGTGGCCATACTCATCTGAGTTCATACCATCCCCGGTCTGTGCCACACGGGCCGGGGCCTCCTAAATTTTTCTACAATTCGTATCTGACGAAGCGGGGGGGATAATAAAAAGCGTGTCTCCTGTTCATCGCACCTCGACTCCGCTCGGTGTGACGATTTTGGGGACACGCTTTTTGGCTATTAGCGTTGTAAGCTAATTAAATCATGGAGATTTTACCCTCAGACAAGGCATCGTTGAGAATTGCATCCAGGATACCATTCACAAAGCTACTGCTTTCTTCTGTACTGAATACCTTGGCGATTTCAATAGCCTCTGAGATGGACACCTTTGGTGGAATATCTTTAAAATAAAAGAATTCAGTTAGGGCCATCCTGAGAATCAATCGATCAATCAGGGCAATACGGGTCAGATCCCAATTTCTGGACTTGCTGGATATCAGGTCATCGAATTCCTGACGATGAGCCATTATCCCATTTACCAGATCACGGGCAAATTTAAGCAAATCATCAGATAACTCGCTCTTCTCTGCCAGGAGGTTGAAGGTTTGATCCAGGTTATCGTTTTGAATCTCATGTGCATATGAGACCTGAACAACAAATTCCCGGGCTCGACGTCTTTCTTGCATGAACTGAGGCCTGATCCTTTCTACGCGTTATTTAAATTTTCGAGAATAAACGTTTGCCAGAACGATGCATCTGTTTCAGACGTCCCAGTTTGCGAATTCTCTCTTCAGCTAGAATATCAGCTGCATCCATGGTAGGAATATTTTCATCCTGTGAACGCTGAAAAATTTCCTGGAGGACGTTATAGATATGATTAACCCGGTTGTAAGAACGCTTTTCGTTGTAGCCTTCGAACTCGCCATAGACATTGATCACTCCACCAGAGTTAATTGCATAATCCGGGGCGTACAAAACACCACGGTCCAGTAGAATCTTGCCATGCTTATCGTAGTCGGAAAGTACATTATTTGCAGCTCCCGCTATAATCTGACATTTCAGACGATCGATAGTTTCATCATTGACGGATGAACCAAGGGCACAGGGAGCGAACACATCCATAGGAACATCATAAATCTCTTCTGGAGCAACAGCAGTCACATTTTTAATCTTGAGCATGTCTTTAACGCGGTCTTCCTTGATATCTGTGACTATTACTTTTGCACCGGCTTTTGAAAGATGCTCAACCAGATAGATTCCAACATGACCCAGACCCTGTACACCTATTGTCTTGCCCTCGAGGCTATCTGAGCCCCAGGTTTTATTTGCAGCGGCCTTAATACCAACATAAGTCCCATAGGCTGTGAAGGGTGAAGGATCGCCAGAGCCACCCAGATCTGGACTTAGACCAGCGACATAATCAGTTTCTTCATGAACCCATTCCATCATTTGAGGCGTGGTGTTGACATCTTCCGCGGCTACATAGCGACCACCCAGACTGTCCACCAGACGACCAAAAGCCCTGAATGCAGCTTCGTTGCCGATATCTCTTACCCGACCAATGATAACTGACTTACCACCACCGAGGTTTAGACCTGCCAGAGCAGATTTATAAGTCATTCCCTCTGAAAGTCTCAGTACATCGCGAAGGGCAGCGGCTTCATCATCATAGTTCCAGACCCGACAGCCACCGAGGGCTGGACCAAGACTGGTGTTATGAATAGCAATGATAGCCTTTAGACCTGTTTCATCATCCTGAGCAAAGACAACCTGTTCGTGGTGGTTCAATGCTGGTGCATCAAAAAATCCCATTTCTCAATTCTCCTTTTACAATTCTTTAAATCAATCTGCTAGAAGATGTCTACTGATAACCAATCTTTGAATCTCATTGGTTCCTTCGTAGATCTGTGTAATCTTCGCGTCACGCATCATGCGCTCCACTTCAAATTCACGGATAAATCCATACCCCCCATGAATCTGAACAGCTTCAGTTGCTACATACATGGCCGTATCACCGGCAAACATCTTGGCCATCGAGGCTTT
>JADHVL010000010.1 GCA_016784025.1 Fidelibacterota bacterium
AACCAGAACAAATTGTAGTGACTCTTGAAATGGCAGCCCTTGAAGGTGGTAGCGAAGAACTCTATGCAGTTGTTTCTTACTTAGGTACAGACAACCAGCGCCAGAGTGTTCCCATTCTTCTCGAAAAGGAATAATATTTGGTTAAAAACCAATTTGTGGCCAGTAGGTTTTTAATTCTACTGGCCATTTTTATTTTTATCTCCCCTCCGCTGTATTCTCAGGAGCAGGACTCCTCCCATGTGCAGAAGCCTTCATTTCTTGTTGATGCAAATCTGGCCTACCAGACAAAAATCGGCAGCAAAACCATTCATCGATGTCCCTTTGAAACATCCTGCAGTAAGTTTTTGCAGCTTTCAGTGGAGGAGCATGGAGCAATCAAGGGTTTTGCTCTATTCCTAGATCGATATTTTTATAGAGAAAATGTCATGATTCCTCAGAATTATGAAGCAGTTGTAAGAAACAACAGGGTCGTATATAGAGATGATATCCCAGATAGTCTCATTACTTATCTTTATCGCGATTAGTCTGCCAGCTAACGGTCAGGACTTAATTCAACGTCTGATTCAGGAGTCTGAATTCCAGTTAGCGCGGATAGAGCTTTATAGGCACCTTGAAAATGCCGATACACTTGCTCAACCCAAAACCCTGGCAGCCATTGCTTATACCTACCAGCTTGAGAACCAACATCTCAAAGCAAAAACCTTATATCGCCGTGTCTTACAGAAGTCAGACCTGTTATCGCACAGTTATGTAGATAGCATCAAAACAAACCTATGCTTTTCGCTCATTGAATTGAGTGAGTTTGGGAGCGCATATGGGCTCTTCAGTAATTTAGAGAATGATCACATTATCCCAGTGAAGCAGCGTTTTTTTATTCTCACGGCTGAAAGGCCCAGCGAATTGAGTCAGGTCGTTTTCAATTCAGAGGAATTGGAATCCCTGGAGCGTCTGGCAGATGATCTAAAAAGTCCACGCAAGGCTGCCATACTCTCAACCATTGTACCTGGGCTGGGACAATTTTATGCCTCACATGCTGTTGATGCGGCACAGTCCTTTCTAGTGGTTGGTGCAGGAATACTCTATTCAACCGTAGCGTATAAAGCTTATGAACAGGATAATTTGGGTCTGGGATTAACATCCCTGACCATTGGTACCACAGCCCTGTTTCACTATGCCAATATCCTGTCAGGCCAAAGGACAGCGATTTATAGAAACATGAAACTGAAACAGGATTACCTAGAACAGTCCAACCTAGATTTTCAACCGCTAGACTTATCAACCAGTTTTTAACCCTCCAACCTCCAGCTCCCAACTATGCACACGACTAAAAGCCCCCGACTTCAGTCGGGGGTTACCACAACCCCACCACAACATCCAATCCTTCATTCTCCCCTTTCAAAACCGAACAATAAGTCTACATTTACCTGAATTAATGACAATACTAGGGGTATTATCAAGATAAAAACCATAGAAATGCAGTTATGGATAAACTCTCGAGGGGATTTGTGCGATTCCGGATATATACATGTTAGAATGACTCTAGGGTTATAGAAAGGATGGCACAATGAAATTTAAGATCGTGGTCATATCTCTATTGATTGCTTGCTCAGCTGGAATCGCTCAAAATCCAGAATGGATAAACTATACCAATGGAGAAGAGGTATATGCATTGGCAGAAGCTGGTGAATATATCTGGGTTGGGACAAATGGCGGTTTGATAAAAATTGATATAACTTCTGGTGAAAAAACCCATGTCAATAGAGCCAACTCAGGATTGCCTTCCAATCACATCAATTCTATAGCAATCGACAGCACCAGTGGAGATCTGTGGTTTGGCTCTCTTTGATGGGATCAATTGGACGATTTATAATGATGCTAATTCTGGATTGCCTGATAATGATGTCAATGTGATAGTTAAGGGCGAAAGTGGCAATATGTGGATTGGAACTGGGGGTGGATTAGCCTCTTTTGACGGAACTGATTGGACAGTTTATGATCATGACAATTCGGGTTTGGTAACTAACGGTGTCAAAGCATTGGCAATCGATCGAAATGGGAAGAAGTGGATTGGGACGGTGTCTGGATTATCACTCTTTGACGGAACCAACTGGACAGGATACAACACGCAAAATTCGGGTTTGCCTTCTCACTCTATTCGGTCAATAGCAATCGACTTTAGCGATAATAAATGGTTTGGGACTTGGGCTTTGGGTTCATATGATGACGGATTAACCTTCTTTGACGGTGCTGACTGGGTGGTATACGAAACTTCCAATTCGGGATTGCCTGATAACTGGGTTAGATCAATATCGATTGACAACGATGGGAATAAGTGGATTGGGACATCGACTGGTGGCTTAGGTGTCTTTAATGAAGGTGGTATTATCCTTGGAACAGACGACGAAGGTGATAAGATAGGTTTAGTGACAGATTTCAGGTTAAACCAGAATTACCCCAACCCTTTCAATCCCACTACCACCATCAGCTACGAACTTCCAGAGCAGTTAGAGCTTACGCTCACTATCTATGATATCACAGGTCGAGAAGTCATGACTCTTGTACATTTAACAAAATCAGCAGGTCAATACGAAATACAGTGGAATGGAGCAGACGATTCAGGCAAACAAGTCGCTACAGGAATGTACTTCGCCCAGCTTCGGACCGGTGACTTTTCTCAGGTGATCAAGATGGTATATTTACGCTGAAAACCGCATTCTAACAAAGGTACTGTGTTAAAAGTCAAGCCGAATATGCTGGATCATAAGGTGTTTCGTTCAGCCAGAGATAGTAGATAAGTAGTAACAGTTTTCTTGCAACAGCAACTACACCAGCCTTCTTGGGTTTGCCTCTTTCCAGCATTCTGTCGTAATAGGTTTTCATCTGTGGATTCGATTTGATAGCTGATATAGCTGGCATGTAAACAGACATCCTGAGGTGTCGGTTCCCTTTCTTTGAAATAATGGTTTTACCCCTGTGCTTTCCAGACTCCCTGAGAACGACATCCAGACCGGCATAGCTAGTCAGTTGTTTTCCGTTACGGATGAGCGCAAAGGCATTGGTCTCAGCCAGAACCTTGGCAATGGTCATTAACCCGATACCATTTACGGTAAGGATGTTCTCGATCTTGTCCCATGTCTGCTGATCTCTTTTAAGCAGAGTGTTTATACAGATCTCGACCTGTTTGATGTGCCGTTCATAGAGAGTGATCTGTTGTTTTAATCGCTTGATCGTGTCTTTGCCGGGTTTGAAAGAGTGAGTTTTTGCATGGATACGATTTTTGGCATCTGTTCTTAGTTCTTTGAGCGAGAGGTGTTCCCTGGTGAGAAGCTTGAGTTCTTTCATGAGCTCTGAGGGAGGCTCCCACTCACTTAAGCGCTTCTCCAGCCCCATCTGTGTCAGCATGTGAGCATCTATGGGATCAGTCTTTGATTTGATTGTTAATGTTTTTGCAAAGTGCTTAGCCTTGTTGGGGAGTACAACAATGACATGAGCACCTTGAGACTTCAGAAAGTAGGCAAGTGTTTCATAATAGACACCAGTGGCTTCCATGAGGAAGTACTGAGGGATGTCCTGGATTTGTTGTGATAGAGCAAACTTATAGAACCGTCTGACACCTGTATTGTTGTTATTGAAAACCTGGTGGGAGCCGACCTTGGTGCGTTGATCTGCTGTGATGATACCGACACGACAGATGAAGGTGTCCATTGAAATATCGATGCCGATGACTTGTTTAATTGGTACCATTTTTGGGGGAGTCTCCTATCTTAAGCTTATTGTGGATGGCAACGGTTTCTTATGATTCTTTTCTCGTAGTCTTATTCGGGATTCCTGTTATAGCAGGATCTCTAAGTACTGTCCAGAATTAAGGAAACTGTAAAAGGGGAGTGGGGAGATGTTTCTTTGTTACGATATCATTCGAGATGTACCGAGGCATAGATCTCTCTCCCTCTCCTTTGCCACATTTCCTAAAATAAGCTATTCAAAAACAGCTGAACGCACTATACGAGGCACAGAGCTGACTCTCGTGAGGGGGAGTACATAACGAAAATGTTGTGGCCGAATACAATTATCGTACAAAGCGAGTCTGTTTCAGGAAGCAGCTCAAGCCTAAAACACTAGAAAGGTGCTATGAAAAAATTATTGAATAAAATACCTTTCATTGGAGATCCAGTCTGGTGGTCTGCTTATGCCGTTGGGACGTGGCCACGCTTCTTTCTGTTTTTGTTGGGAGTAATTATTGTTGTAACAGCTTCAATCTTTAGAATTGTTGAGAATGGATTTGGTTGGCTTTCCTATTTGATAATCCTGACCTACCACTTAATGTTTTTAATTGTTATACGTAATTTGTTTCTAAAAATAATTGATCTCGAAAAGCAGGACAATTGACACTTTCTAACAATGGTCTACACTGCTAGGTAGGGCATTAGTTGACTCACATAAAGGGGATTACAAATCGAAAAAGATAAGGCTGGATACAATTATCGCACACAGCGAGCATTGAGCGAGCAAACCCATTTCCGAAAGGCAAGGGATCTAAAATCAAACTGAAAATATTCATGTGTAGCGCGGTGATCTTCTTGTTTGGCTGTGAAGGTTGGTTTGATGCCACCAGCATGACTATTGAGTATGTCACCCTGGAGAAAATGCCCTTTCAAGATTCCAACAATCACGACTGGGACGATGATTCCACCCCGGATGTTTACTTTCGGTTTGAAGAAACCTCAGTCTGGGAACGCAGCGAATCCACCATATATCTGGGTGTTTCAGAATCAGACTTACCCAAGGAATGGACCATAGACCCCGGCTTTACCCTCACAGACTTCAGGAATAAGCTGGTAGTCTCTGTTTATGATTCTGATTTCCTCTCTTCGGACTTGATCGGCAGTGCTGAATTTGAATTTGATGCCGGGGACGATACCGAAGTGTGGACCCTGGATTTAAGCGATGATTTGCAAATCACCATTGAAGTTTCATATACCTATTAGTTGAACGACAAGGCTGTTTTAGGGCAGCCAAATAAGGTTTTAAAGAAATCAAAAGTACGGCCATGGGGAGGACTCAACAAAAGTGATGCAACAGAATACAGATCAATTTTCACAGCCCCTTGATACCAATCTAATGGCGCCCTGCGGCATGAATTGTGAAATATGCATGGCTCATTTACGAGAAAAAAACAGGTGCTCCGGCTGTTTAACAGCAGGGACAAATAAAGCCAGGCACTGCTCCTCATGTATCATTAGAAATTGCGAAAAGTTAAGTGAAACTGAGTCGGGATATTGTTATGATTGTCATGATTATCCCTGCATGCGCCTGAAAAATCTTGATAAACGATATCGCACGAATTACCAGATGAGCATGCTGGAAAATCTTGATAACATGAAACGCATAGGTCTTGAAAAGTTTATCCAACAGGAAAGATCAAGATGGTCATGCAAGCATTGTGGTGAACAACTATGTGTCCATAGACCTCGATGCCAAAACTGCGGCGAAGGCTGGTCGGCGGAAAGGGTGCACAAATGATTTGGAGAGACCAACATCGAAACGGGGGGGCAGGCATGAATCACAAATCCGGCAGGTCATATATTTACATCGGACTTCTTTTTGTTTTATTGAATTCTGTCTTTGCAGAAAACAGAGAGTCAAATTCCTTAAGCAAAGCTTCCACCCTTGAATTTGGCCTGCTTGATGGAAACCAGATTCGCAACTGGATTGGGAATAACGGACATCTTGTAAGTCACATCCCAACCGGTGATTCAGGTCTGGAATGGCCTACTGGAACCGGCCTTACATCCGTTTTTGCTTCAGGAATATGGGTGATGGGCATGGTGGATGGTGACCTGCGCAGCGCCGCCGCTGAATTCAGCTCAGAATGGGGCCCCGGCACCATTCCATATGATACAGAAACGCAACAACCTATAAGTGATGTGCCCCTCAATACACCTGACGAACAAGTCTATATCATTGAACGAAACAATAGTTCTGACATTGAATCTCCCCAATACAATCGGGAATATGCCACCTGGCCAGCAAGCGATGGTGCCCTTGCCCATGATGGTGAACATTTCGAAGATCTCAACGGGAATGGGTTATGGGAAAATAACGAGACCTTTGAAGATTTTGATCTGGATGGCAGTTATGATGCACCAGATGGCGTGTTTGTAACCGGTGAAGATCCACCTGTATTCGAAGGTGATCAGATGGCCTGGTATGCCACCAATGATTGGAATGCCAGTGCACATGCAAATCTCTTTGGAACGCAACGGCTTGGGTTGGAGGCACACGTTTTAATTACCAGTAAAGATGAGAACTCCCCCATAGGAAATGTTCAATTCCATACCATTACCCTGATCAATAAAGGAGGACAGACGATTAGTGATGCCTACTATACATATTGGTGCGATGCCGATGTGGGCGACGCCAACGATGATTATGTGGGCTGTGACCCACCCTCTAACCTTGGTTATTTTTATAATGGCGACCAGATTGACCAGGATTATGGGAGCCGTCCTCCAGCTGTTGGATACGCGATTCTTCAGGGCCCTATGGTGACGTCCCTTGGTGATACCACCTTTTATGGAGGGGAAACATACCCTGACAAGACCCTCCTCAATATGACGGCCTTCAACTCATTTACAAATAGCGACTCTCAATTTGGTGATCCAGAAAATGCAGAAGAAGCCTACAATCTCATGCAAGGCTTAACTGCCCAGGGTGATCCATGGCATGAGTATTTGGATGAAAACCAGCCCATTACAACCTTTCTATATCCAGGCGATCCCGAAACGGGTACTGGATGGACTGAACAAGGTGGGTCAGCTCCAGGGGACCGCCGAGCCCTGATGAGCATGGGTCCATTTACCATGGCCCCTTGGGTTGATACCAATGGAAATGGGAAAGCCGAATTCGGAGAGCCTGGTGTGCAGGTCATTCATTCAGCATTAGCAATAGGTGCCGGGACAAATAACCTCAATGCTATCTCCGCCATGAAATACTTCATGGATACTGCGCGAGATAATTTTGATGAACCCGGCAATACTGCACCGGCTATAATTTTTACTGGCAGTGGCTATGACCAGGAAATTGTCCTTAATTGGTTCGAAGGTGCTGCTGAATATGAGGCTGTCGATTGGCAATACTTTGGATTGATGGGCTATGATTTTGAAGGTTACGAGCTTTACCAGGGGGAAACTGCCGAAGGTCCATGGTCAAACATCGGGACATTTGATGTGGTTAATGATGTGGGTATTATCATGGAACAGTATTTTGACCCCATCACGGGGACCATTCAGAACCGGATTGCTCACTTCGGGAATAACTCCGGCCTGGAACATATAGTATATATCAGGGAGGATGCGTTTAATAGCGGGGCAGCCCTGGTTAATGGCCAGGACTATCACTTTGCATTTAGTGCCTATTTCTATGATAACAGCAGCAATCCGCCCAGCATTGAGACACAGCTCCAAATAGTAAGTGTCCAGCCCCATCAATTTGGTGGAGGTATTGTTCCTCGGGATACGTTGTCCATCATACACACAGGTTCTGCAGAAGCATCTATCACAGTTGATGTGCTTGATCCCAGCCACCTCAGTGGCCATGCCTATGAAATATACTTTACTTATGATTCTACCGCACAGCAGGGATCCTGGCACTTGAAACAGGACCCAGGTGGATCCAGCGAAACCCTGCTATCCAGTGGTGAGTCTGGAGATCAATTCTATGTTGATGGATTCGAGTTGACCATTGCCGATATTTTATTTGAAGCCCCCAGGTTCAATGCATCCTGGGAGCAAACCTCTAACATACAGGGCGATTATCATGAAACCCTGGAACTGCTTGCTGTATCACCAGGAGGGGTTGACTCCCTGGCCTGGACCGATGCATCCATGACCACCATGGTGCACATGGATACCCTCTATGGTGCCGGTTATGCCTATGATTATTTTGAACTTGAAGATAGGGGACTTGACACCTGGTTTATTCTTCACCGGGTTATTCAACATCAAGTTTTTATACAGGGTTTTGCCAGCCAATTTGGCGCGCAAGATGGTGATAGAGTGGCCGATATTCCTGGCATCGGTGGTGGTTCCACTGATGCACTGTCGCTCCAGGGCAATCTGGAGCTTCGTTTCACAGACTCCGGGCAATCTGCATCTTTGTGGCGCGGATCAGACAACTATGTACCCCACATGATAAACATTCCTTTTGAGGTCTGGGATGTTGAGCAAAATATCCAGCTTTGTGTTGGAATTATGGACAATAATAATACCGGTGGAATTCAGGACACCAGCCTGCCCAATTGGGAGACGAGTCTCGATCTGGATTGGGTCGTCGTATTCTATGAGGACGATACAACCCACACTGACTCACTACAGGAACTGTTTAATAATCCACATTCTGGCTGGTGCTGGCAATTTACCAATACGTCAGAATTCAGTGCTGGTGATGTGGTTTCCTTGAATTTTATGAATCCGGTCATCGCCGGCACAGATGTATACACCTGGACAACTGCTGGAACCAGTGCAGCTGATGATCCTGAGAGCCCCCAGGAGTTTGAATTGAAACAGCTAGCTGTGTATCCCAATCCATTCAACCCAAGCACTACGATTCACTACCGCATTCCAGAGCAGGCGGATGTAGCCATTCGCATTTATGATCTATTAGGTCGAGAGATATGGAGTAGGGAGATATCTGGAAACCCGGCTGGATACCAGAGTTTGCAGTGGAATGGTCTGAAGAAGAGTGGCAACCAGGCCGCAAGTGGCGTGTATCTCATCACGCTTTCTACTTCTGAATTTCGCCTGGTTCAAAAGGCTCTGCTCATTCGTTAGAAGGGGTTGGGAAATGAATTACCACATCGAAAAGACGAGGAATTGATGGATTCAAAACCAGGGGGTAAAAAATTTGGAGTGTTGCTCTTTGATCTTGATGGGACACTGTTAGACTCGTTTTCAACCCATTACAGGGTGTATGAAATTGTCTTTGCTCGTTTTGGTATCTCAATAAGTAAAGAAAAATTTCTGAAGACTTACTCCCCGGATTGGTATCAGACATATGAAGCATTTGGCCTTCCCAAAAAAGACTGGGAATCAGCGAACAAATTGTGGATTGAAGAGGCAGAGAAAAGAACACCAGGGTTGCTTCCTGACGTGATGGAGACCCTTACTGCGCTTAATCGTCGTCATACACTTGGCCTGGTAACATCAGGGTCAAAAAGTCGCGTATTTAAGGACCTGAAGAGAACGGGAATAGAACATTTCTTTAAAACCATCATTACCGGGGATGATATCCAAAATCCCAAACCGGCACCTGAAAGTATCGAAAGCGCTTTATTGAGCCTGGGGGTTGAAGCAAGCGAGGTGGTATACATCGGGGATGCCCATGCAGATTATGACATGGCCAGGGCTGGAGGCGTTCATTTTGTTGGAGTGGAGAGCGCTTTCGCCAGCTTGAGTTCAAATGATCCGGGGTACACTGTGTGCTCAATTGTGGATTTACCAGAGCTACTTGGATAATCCATGAAAAACACCCTTCTATTCATCCTGGTTGCCATGGTCATTATCACAGGCTGTGTCATCACGGGACCCTTGTACTATTCTGCCAACAAGCTTTCAATAGATGAGGTCGAATTTTTATTTGATGTGGACTCAGTTGTGAATGAAATGAAATATTTTGATGCCTGCATCATAGAAATGAATATTCTGCCTGTAAAAAACTGGAGCGAAATCAAGAAAGAGGGAGTGGTTGGAATCTCAGCCTTGATTGACATTGAAGGCAAACTGGAAGCCGCCCTGGTTATTCAATCCGTCCATCCCAGTCTGGATGCAATCGCCTTGCAATCAGTGAGACAGGCCACCTTTCGTTCACCCCAGCACATCATAAATGTGGACACCAGTTATGTCCTGCAAATCCTGATCCCCTACTATGAGGATGATTTTGACCTGAGCGAATTATCCACCATTTACAACTATGCTTATGATGAAGAGATGTACGACGTAGCACCTGAACCCGTGGTTGGATGGGAAAAAGCACCCCTTAAGGTTGAATACCAGGGTTACTCAAACATGAACAGGGTCGAGGGTGATATTCAGATTTCCTTCTATATCGACAGCAAGGGTCAGCCCGGACAATTCTATATCTCAAAACCCTTTGGGTACGGCGCCGAAGAACAGGCCATTAAGGCCATCAGAAAAACCAAATGGAAACCTGCCACAAAGCTCGGGAAGCCAGTTCCCTGTATTGTATCAATCCCCTTTGGCTTCTACTATTGGTATTAAGAGGAGCTCGATACGCTAATCAGGTGTGAAGCCCTAATGAAAACCTCCAGTAGATTAAAACCCCTTCATCTCCTCGTAGCCATACTTGTAGTTCTGGTTTTTTGGGGATGTGAGGAGGTCAAGCTGGAACCGCTTGATGTTCATGGCAGTTATACCATAGGATTTCACCTGGATGATTCTGCCGAAGTGTACATAGACATAGAGAATCGCTATAATACGACGGTTAACACCATTGATCTTGGTAGACTTGGCCAAGGGGAACATAGAGCTGCCTGGGATCGTCTCCATAAGGACGGTGAGCCACTCCTGCCTGGTTTGTACTATCTACACTTGTCAATTGATGGAGAGAAATACTCCAAAACCATGGCGGTTTATAACCTGGAACCTGCCAATCCATGAGTACGTTGAAACAGCTCCTACTGTTGGTTATGATGGCTGTCTCACTTTGTGGTCAGGGATATGCCAACCTGGTGTATGGTCAATATCTACACCACTCGGAAAATGAGGAACCCACCTCCTGGACTAAACCCATTGCATATGTATGGAGTGGTGACGTGGGTTACGAATTCAATTTGCAGGGAAAATCATTGATTCAAGTGGGATTGGGAATCGAGGAAAATTACAATTCCAAATATGGAACCTATGAATTTGACCCTGATTTGGGAGAACGGGTTCAGTATAATCTTGAGCAGTCCGCTCCTCTTTACCTTAGGATATTTTGGTCTGAAAGGGGCATGGCCGGCTATGGAGTTGGTCCCATTTATAGCCCTGTCAAACAGACCTTTGTTCTGGATTATAGCCGGCTGTATTATCATCGAGAAGTTATCTATACTCATGCCCTGGGAGTCAGCGGGATTGCTAGACTATCAAGACAGATATCAAACAAATTATATGGTCTTTTAGCTCTGGAAGTGCGTTATCAAAAGGGTCTTTGGTTTCGTGGAGGTGGACAGGATTTAAGCAATTATAGTTGGGATAATAGCCAGATAAGATTGTCGTTGGGGTTGGGCTGGAAAAGCGGGTCATTATCGAGAAAGGTGACGGAGTGATTAGGAAAAGCATCATTTTATTGATTTCAATTTGTACCATGGCATTGACAGATGAATTGTCTTCTGAAAGAACCCAAACCCTGGCTATTTCCTTCCAGATGTTTTTCAATTGAAATAGGATCCATTTACGACTACGAACTAATTGCACACCACTCAAGAGGGGAAACACCGTTGAAAAAATCAGCCCGATCATTTTACCGGATCACCATCATTCTGACAATCTTTTGTTCTTCACAAGTCCTTATAGCTCAGGATTATTCCTACCTCCTGGCGGGACAAAATGCTTCCTTATCCTCAGGGCTGAGTATCACCAATAACAATGCCTCTGGCGGGGTGAGTCTCGATTTTGACATCAAGGAAAATGTCAGAGCCGGCCTCAGTTACCTGTATGAGGCGAGCTATTATGGGAAAGACAGGGAAGACTCAAAAATAGACATCTCACCCAGCACGGTGGGTGGGAGTCTGACATTTATTGCTTCTGACTCAACTCAAAAAAACAAATTTATGCTTACCACCCTGAGTTACTCCCGAACAGGGGCCAAAATTGTAGAAGGGCGTGGACATGGCGCTAAAGGGGCCATCTCTATTTTATCTTTAACTGCCAATCCAGTAAAGCTCATCCCGCGACAAAGCAAAAATAAAATGGGCGTTCTGGGAGTATCTTTTTCCACATTTCTCCCTTTCGGTAAACTGAAAAACAAGCGGGGGGAAGCCACTATTAAACCCGATGTGGGTCTCTTACTCCTGCCCACTGCCGGTATTGTAAACATTGATGAGGAAACCCAGCTGGTCTTTACTGCACTAGTAACAACCGGTGCAACCTGGTCCAGCGAAACCTCCCTTGATGTGGTGGCCGGGCTTTCAGCCAGTCTCTCTTTTTATTAAGTTCCACCGATCTAGAGAAACAGGGGGGATACCTTTGTGGGGAAGCAGAGATGTATAAGCTCTTAACACTTTTACCTTTATTGTTCATCATTGCCTGTTCAGATCCTGACTCAAGAGGGCTGGATCTCAATCCAGGCGAAGCAGTCCTAACGATCGATAACATTACCCATGGCGCACAAGCTAACCTGGGGACACGAATGTTGGGGGATACAGAATATGAGCAAATTACCCTGCAGGTCTCAGACACTATCCATGTGGATATCTTAAATGAGAATTTTCAGGAAGGGATGGTCTCATGGACCGGCGATAGTTTTGATGTTGAAGGTACCATGATATTTATGACACACTACGGTTATGGGGGCGGATATGGTCCCCGATCCGGTTTTTTGATCATCTCCGAGCAAACAGAATTGTCTATCTCCGGGATCTTCCAGCTTGAACTCCAGAATTTTGCATCGAGCTGTTATAATTGTCCTGAGGATAGATTAAATGTGGAAGGTAAGTTTATAGCACAGTGGGAATAGGAGCACAATGTCCCACTCGCAAGTGTCTCAAAGGCATTATCTTGGCACATTAATTGCGCATTTTTAGGCTCAAAGTCTATATTTCAAAGGGAGTCAGGTTGGTCTATTAGGCAATCAAAAGCTATAGCGATTCAAGCAGAAGGGGGTTTCTGATGATCCAGAAAAAGTCATTTGGTATACAACTGGTTTTCGTTCTCATGTGGAGTGTTCAATCATTTGCCCAGGTTGACCCCGTTCACCTGAACACGGCAAGTTTTCCAGACTCAAATTTCATTTTCCAGGGTAGTTGGTCTCCTTATGCCTTCGGCCATGCAGAGTCCTGGTTTGACTATGCATTTATCAGTGAGGGCAAGAACGTAGAAGTCTATCAAACCCATAACCCCAACGACATATTCCACCGCACAACTGTAAGCTGTCGTGGTGAGGTCCAGGATATGACCAGCATTCGAGGTGCGCTGTATACAGCTGAAGGTGAGGCGGGAATCTCGGTTATTGCTACCAACAACTCTTCAACGATTAGAGTGGTTAATATTCCGGATTTACATGGCTCCATCATCTCAGTTGATGCAAAGGATGATATTCTCATTGCTGGTTCTGAAAATGGCCGTATCCATGTCCTGGACGTAAATGATCCCCAGAACCCTGTACCTTTGGGCTACGTAGAAACTCCTCGCGGACAACTGGAGAAAGTGGTTCTGGGAAACGCAATCGTAGTTACGAAATGCGCGGACGGACTGTACTATTTTAACTACCACGATCTCAGTATTCAGGAACATATCTACACCGACCACCACAGAAGTCCCGTGATTGATCTGGCCCTGTGGAATGAGTTTGTCCTCCTGGCCAGAGAAAACATGACGCTGGATTTTGTGAATATTTCCAACCCGGATTCAATCTGGACCCATGAAACCATTTTTTATCGAACACCTATTACTTCGATCTTTGTAGAAGGTGATGATTTGTACGCATCTTTCGAAGGGAGTGGCCTGGAAATCTTTGATCTCATGCAACCCCTCCAGGATGCCACCTCCATTAGCCTGCCGTTGCAGGAAGATATCCAGGATCTGGCCCTCACCAGCAGCAATGTCCTGGTAACTACCAGCGCGATTTCGGGAGTCAGTATACTTGAATTGTCTCTGGATTCTCAGCTTAGCACTATCGGTTATTGCTCAACACCCGGTGAAGGTCTGGCCATGACCCTGGAAGGAGATCGTGCCTATCTGGCTGATGGTGAAGGCTTGAGTATCATAGATATCAGTGATCCGGAATTTCCGGAAATAGTTTCCTTTAAAAACCTGGGTCAGCATATGATCAATTTATGTGTGAACGGGGATCAGGTACTGGTTGCCGGTGAGCTGGATGGTTTGTTCATTCTGGATATCAGCGATGAAGAGTTTCCTGACATTGTGGGGAATTATATGGGAGAAGGAGAGATCATGGATGTGGCCGTCTATGAGAATTACGCCTATGTGGCTTCAGGTGGGATGGGGATGAGAGTGGTTGATATCAGTGACCCGGCTGATCCTTTTGAGCATAGTCTGCTTTCTGATGAGTGGGACATGAGTTTTGCTGTAGAAATTAAAGATACCCTCCTGGCATTTGGCAGTGATGGAGACTTACTGATTTACAATATCTCTGATCCGGAAAACCCGGTCTTGATGAATAACTCGATCTTTGCCTATGAAATTTCAGATATACAATTCTACAATGACAGAATCTACATGGCCTCAGGAGATGGATTAAAGATTATTGACATTCAAGAACCAACCCAGGCTCAGATCCTGTCGAGCTGGGAATACTTTGCTGAACCCATGTTTGGAAAGGTGCATGCAACAGGCTCTCAGGTGTTTTTGCCTTCCTTCGAAGGGATAGATATTATCAACTGCGCAGATCCCTTGAATCCCTATCAGGAGGGTAGCATCCCAACCATGGAAAGTTGGGATGTGGCCAGTTCTGGTCCCAACATTTTTATCTCAGCCACCTTTGGATTCACCGTGATGGGGGCTGGTACCCACCACATGATCGAACAGCGGGGGGGACCTTTTGAGCCTCTGGATATGATGGTTAGCGGGATACATACCCTCATCGCAGGAGGTGACGCAGGACTCATTTATCTGGATGCGACGGATCCAGGTAACATCACTCGAAACGAGTTTGATTTTGAACGTGACGCACTGGCTCTTTCTCATGCTGGCGATTATGCATACGCCATGAGTTCAGATGGGAACTTTCGTGCCCTTGGCCTAGGAACCACTTCTGTTTATTTGTTGGGGAGCGCAGACATCGGAGCGCCCTCTGACGGGTTTGCCATGGATACCAGGGACGAAACCGTCGTGGTTGGTACCGCAGAAGGTTATGTCCAGTTCCTGGATTGTAGCTCCCGCTATAACATTGATTTAATGGGAGGAGTGTATCTCTATACTTCTGGTATCCCAGAGTTGGTATTGTTGGACACCATGGCGCTGGTTGGCGTGGGAAACGAATTCTTTTCTATCAATATCACTTCCCTGGAAACACCAGAGATAATACACCGGACAGATCTTGATGGAGAGGTAATCGCGCTTACAGAAAAAGCCCTCTTCACTATCTCCAAGGAAACCCGTCTCTCCATTGCCCAGTGGGATCATATGGGTGTCCCTGAGGTGGTTTACTCAGAACTGGAGTTGGGTTTTGCACCTGATTTCGCCTACTCCGAAGGGAATAATTTTTACCTGGGGAAATCCTCCCACAGTGAGATGAAGTTAAGTTGGATCATGGCTCTGGATATCACCGATACGGGTAATCCAATGATCGTTGGTGGAGCCAGCTTCTCTGGGCAAGTAGGTACTCTGACTGCCCATGAATCTAAAGTATATCTCACAACCATGAGTGATGATCTGCTAGTATTTGAAAATGCCGCCTTTGCGCCGGTTTCCCTCAATCCAGGATGGTCAACACCAAAACAATTTAAGCTGGCTCAAAACTATCCGAATCCATTTAATCCAAGCACGATCCTGGCCTACGAGGTTGCAAAAGCATCTGAGATCATTCTTGCGATCTACAGTATCAACGGGCAACTCGTGCAAACCCTGGTCAGCGAAACAAAGGCCGCCGGGAGTTATGAGGTTATGTGGCAAGGAAGAGATCGATCCGGCAAACCAGTGAGTACAGGGTTGTATATGGCCAGATTTCAGGCAGGTGACTTTTCTAGTGTAGTGAAAATGTTGTATTTGAAATGATGTCCTATAGGGGTGTAGCAAAAAATGCATAAGCGGATCCTGGCGCTGCGTCTGTTGGCAGTTGTGATTCTTTTTGCAAGCGTTGAGCTTCAATCTCAGTCCGCCTTGTTTCTGTTGATTTCTCCTGTGACAACTCTAAACGGTATGGGGGAAATTGGTGTGGGTCTTCCCTATGAAGATCATGGTGCGGCCTACTACAATCCAGCCAATGGTTTTCTTAATAGCCCCAGCTTGTCCGCTTCAGAATCCAGTCTGCGTATGCTGTGGTTGCCCGGTCTGGTAGATGACATGCATCTGGAGCATGATCATTTTCGCGTGTCATACAGAATGGCTCAGTCTTCTCTGCAATTCAATCTCCACCAATATGAAACCTATCTGGATGCCGGTGTCCAAGAGTATACCGATGCCAGCGGGATGTCATTGGGAACTAACCAGACATGGTTCAAGGCGAATGCTCTGGTCCTGGCTGCTCAATATGCTGGCACAGTCCGGAATATGCCCCTGGAGATATCCTATGGCGTTGCAAGCAAACAGATCAAACAGCACCTCTCGGATGAGTTAAAGGCTGAGAATGTGGTTTTTGATCGAGGTCTGTTGCTCGGTGTTCCCCTGAACCTTAAACTAAAGAATGACCTGGTGTTGACCTTGAAGCCATCCTTTGGGATGAGTACCGTCAATATTGGTTCTTCCGTGGTATTTGACGAAGAGGAGCAAGCGGATCCCTTGCCCACAGCGGCTCGCGCTGGTATTGGGATCAGTACCAGTGTCCCTTTAAGCCAGGATTGGAATCTCTTTCAATACCGGGCCGGTAATGCTGCCATGGATGTTCTTGATGAACCTCGCACCAGTGGAGATCAACCCATTACGTATCAAAAGAGCCTGGGCGATATTAAATTTTTCCAGCATGTTATTATGTCAGAACCTGATGAAGATCCAGAATGCGGTCATGATGTGACCATCACACGAGGACATGAATTGAGTTTTCTAGATTTGTACTCAATTCGCTTTGGCAATCACATTGACATCACAGGCAACTTGGTTACACCACAATCGGGAATATCATATCACTCAAAAGGCCTTCTGAACCTGGCATATCTTATCACAAACAGCCATCTTATAAATGTCATCAATCAACATGTCGAGCTTTCCTATAGTTATGCAGAGTGGACTGCCAGTGCCTCTCACCCCCTCTATGGTACAAAATTCGAGAGTTGGAATATTACGCTAAAAGATATCTTTGGAATCAACCGCAGCCTTGAGGCTAGGTCCAGCCCGCTGGTTCTCAAGCTGAAAGATGTCCTCACTCTCAGCGTGGGAGCAAACTTCCCCATGTCCGTTGTGAGTGGATCAGAATCAAAAAACCAATGGCAGAGAATAGCCGGTTATACAGCCGGGGTTGAAACAGACCTGAAGCGTTTACGTCTGGGATTTTCGCTCACAGAGAACAGTTTTTCCTATGATTATATTGAACTGCTGGGAGGACTTTTCCGGGCGGATGCACAGGATGAGTTTTACCAACTGGCACTACATGCTCAAATTCCATATCAAGTAGGGGGCCGGATCACCTTGTTGGCAGGCTTCCAGTTTCAGAGTCCGCTACTCCACAGGAAGGTTACTCTGTTTGATCAATCCATGGATGTTACCAGTTATGAATATAACTATGGTTTGCGTGGAGGTCTGGAAGTGAAGATCATTGAGCATTTTTCGGTTCGAGGGAGCTATTCATATTGGCAGCATGATCTGGAGTCATTTTTCAATGCAGATCAAAAAGTAAAACTGTCAAGCTTGCTGATTGAGGGCTTGTTTCGCTTATAGTTAAAAATGAAAACGCGTTTTAATTAAAACAGGGAAAAGATGAAAATTTACATTCTGTTGTTCATGCTACTCATTAGTCCTTCACTCCAGGCAGAAGATATCGGGTCGCTGTTTATAGGCACCTCAAATGTGGGAGGAGATGAGGAATTTATACCTCGGGCTTTTGATGTGGAGCAGGGTGTCTCCCTGGGTTTTCTTTTACCCATTAACATCCCTGGTGTAGATATCCATTACAAGGTCAGAGCAGGTCTTCATCCCGTAACATCCAACAAATTAAATGATGACTATTCCTGGGATTATATCTCTGCCTCCAATGTTTTGCTGGCGGGAAAAGAGTTGCCCTTTAAGCCCTTTTCTCTAACCATCCTGCCTCAAATCGGATTGGGTCTGATTTATGAAAATATTTATGAGGAGTGGGGAAAAGGTTATGTCTACAACTTGATGTTTGTTGATTACTCCCTGAGAATAACCCCAGCATTTTTGAACCAAAGAGCAGGCCTGTTTTTCAACATGGACAAAGGCTTTTCCACCTCCATGGTTGGGTGGATGCCTATGGATCGACTCAACGTGTCTCTGCTGGTCTCTTTCTAGATTGGTGAACCAGGTCAATTGAATAAAAATTGATACAAAGGATTGTGGTGAAAAGATGAAACGAATAGGTGCAATAATATTGATCTGTGTAATCAGCATAAGCGCAGGGGCATTGGATACCTCAAAAGTAGTATTGCCCCAAAAAGGATCTCAGTCACTGGAGTTTGGTTTTTCCGGTCTCTTTAATATTAGTACATATATGGGGAACATCATGGCTTTGAAAAAGTTTTCCAGTCCCCAGCGGGCAACTCGATATGCCATTGGTATCACCGTGGAGAGTTATGATATGATGGGGCCAGGCCAGGACATTTATTATAATCCATATCCCTCTGATTCGACGGTTCTCTCAACCACCTTTGATAGAACTTCAATTTACACCAACCAGGATATTTCATTCAGAATGCAGTGGCTGAAATATCTTGAGCCTCAGGGCAACCTTTCCCTCTTGTTTGGAGTCGGTCCACTGGTGGGATATCAGACCTCCAAAAGAGAGACATCCGAGGAGCCTCAGGAATTTGACTATGGTCAGAGCTATCAGACCAATGAAAATGTATCCACAACCCTGTATCTGGGTCTGGTGCCTGTCGTGGGTGTTGAATGGTTTGTACATAAGAATATCAGTTTTCACGCCGAATACTACTCGGACATTAAGGTCGGCCAAAAGAAAATCACCGATAGCCGCTCCTCTGTGAGTAGCAATGGGGACTGGACTAAATCTGATTATGACATTTTCGGGTTATATTACAGCGTCAGGGGATATGCCAGGGGTGGTGTATCATTCTTTTTTAAATAGCATTAGTGTGGGGAAGAGGAGCAGAGTTGTGAAAAAATCAAAACTTGTTGCCGTATTGTTGTATTCCATTGTTGTGTTTATTACAGCCGGGGCCGGTTTGCAGTTTCTGACTGCCACAAGATTTTTTGACTACCACGCCCATGCTGCCGGGATTGATTGGTCCCGACTGAATCCTGATCTTCAGATGCTCATACTGGCTGGGTTTAAAATAACCGGGGCCGGGTTTTTAACTGTAGCTCTGAACCTGGCCTTGATGATTCTTTTTTCTTTTACAAAACATGCAAAGAGCTGGTCAGGCATCGCTATTCCTCTCGTTGGCCTGGTCTTCTGGTCTGTGGTGTTATCAACAACCCTCACCGTCTTGGGAGCAACAGGTGCAGAAGCACCCTGGGGTTCCAGCTTGTTTTGTGTCCTGGCTCTCCTGGTAGGTTTGTTTATCTCACAGCGCGAGTTGAAAGAACAGGAAACACAGAACTGATTGATCCATGATGGAGAAGCCACTCCTTTCAGATAAAGATCAATTCCCCAACGATGAAATAATTTTCCTTCATCTGGGTGAATCAAAAAAGTGGTGGGAGTCCATTTTCACCTATATCCAATCCGAATATCCAGATTTTTCAACAGAATGGAGATATTACAATGATGGCAAATCCTGGCTCATGAAAGTGACCAGGAAATCAAAGACCATCTTCTGGCTGGCTGTCATTTCAGGTGGCTTCAAGATCACATTCTATTTTGGCGATAAGGCGGAACCAGCCATTCTGGAAAGCTCGCTGTCTGCCGATCTTAAGGATGCCTTTCAAAACGGCAAGCGCTTTGGAAAAATTCGCGCCATCACCCAGGAGGTGAAGGGCAAAAACGAAATCCGAGAAATTAAAACCCTAATTATGCTAAAGATGAGTATCAAATAATGGATCATGTCGTTTATCTCGATGCTAAAGCCAATGAGCTTGAGCTGTTATTGTCCAAACAAAAGTCAATGCTCATCCGGGGAGCTGCTGGACGCAAAATGCCACATGGCAGAGTCTTCGCAGGGGATGTTCTCTATCTAATAAATAACAATGCAGAAGGCCTGATTCTGGCTAGAGTAGATGTGAAAAGTGTCATCAACTCAGAGAAGATGAGCCGCGAGGAATCCATCGCCCTGGTGGATAGCCATGCGAATCAACTCAGCTTGAGCAAGAAGCAATATGACCGCTGGGCAGGGAAGCGCTATTTGGTTCTCATTGAAATAGATCAGATCACGGAACTGGATCCCTTCCCAATTGACAAGAGCGGTTATGGAAATATGGACGACTGGCTACCCGTAGAAAACATTGAAAAGCTGAGAATTTGAGGAGGCGTATGAATGTGGATTAAAATATTACTTCTAGTAGTTTTTGGAGGGACAGTCTTTTTAACGGGATATTGGCTGCACCGGACAGGCAGCACCTATGGGACCTTTGTCCTGGCTATTCATAAAGTGGTAGCTCTGATTGCCATGATACTTATTGGGGCGCTATTGGTCGCAGTCAACCGCGACA
This sequence comes from Fidelibacterota bacterium, assembly GCA_016784025.1. GTDB lineage: Bacteria > Fidelibacterota > UBA8477 > UBA8477 > JABMPR01 > JABMPR01. The sequence continues at coordinate 20,673 of JADHVL010000010.1, forward strand.
TCGGCTTATCAATGACTGATATATATCTTTCTGCAGCGACGCTCATCTTGCTCATTATTACCATGGCTAGCGGAGGTGTTATCAGCGCCGTGGATAAAAGTCCTCAGTGGGTCCTGCTGCTCCATCGAATCATACCCTATTTTGCAAGCATCGCAGCTGGTTATTGTGCATATATTTCTTTTACGAAAGTTTAGTTAAATATGAGGCTGGAACTTCTGCGCTGGCATAAATTAACCAGCGAGGTAAAAGCACAACTCAATGCTGACCTGAAAGCAACGATAAAGGGATAGCTGTTTATCCTGAAATTTTTTTGGGGAGGAAAATAATGGGAGTTGTAAAACCGGGACAACACAGGGGACTGTCGCTCATGATACTCATAGTCCTTTTCTTTAACATCCAAACAACCCAGGCTCAACCCCCCATCTTTCTTGGTGAAGATCTGGTCTTTTATGTCAGTGATTCATTGTGTGTCATGCGCGGTGAGTATCACTTCTTAAATCCCACTGAAGAAGCTATCAAGACACGATTGTTTTATCCGCTTCCAGTAAGTGAGCAATTGCCATTTCCGGACATGATACAGGTGCGATCCCTGGAGTCAGGTGTTCACCTGCCCATCATGGGGGCGGACAGCGGGGTGTCTTTTGTGCTTGAAATGGATGCCGCTTCAGAAGCCAATATTCATGTAGAATACTGGCAAACAACGGAAGACCATGTCTTTGAATACATCTTAACCTCAAGCCAGACCTGGGGTCGTTCTTTGGAGTGGGCGAATTATGAAATCCATGTACCAGACCATCTCCAGCTGGAGTATTGTTCATTGGACATTGATACAAGCTGGATTGAAATCGAGAAAAAGGTGTATTTGATCTCACGGGAAAATTATCTTCCAGTGAATGATTTTAAAATCCAATGGGGGATAAATAAATGAAACCAATAATGAGAAATTCACTGTTGGGATTGTGTCTCCTTCTTCCCTGTCATATTGTCCAAAGCAATCCCATCGCCTTAAAGTATTTTTCTGAGTTGCAGCTAGACAACCAAACCCGTATGGGCTGGGCCATAGAATTATTTATCATGTGGTCAGAAGACAGCACCATGGATGGCTGGTATATGACAACTTCAAGCGATACGGCCATGCTTGATTCTGGTATTATCCTGTCTGAGGGAATATTTATTCTCCTTGACGAAGGAACCCTACAGACGCCATTGTCGCTGTCACCTTCAGGCGAAACAATCACCCTTTTTAACAGTGCTGGCTACTGGATGGATGAGCTGCGATATGGGGATGTTGAAAATACTGAAACACCTAGTCCACCGTCCGGTTACAGCATTTGTCTTGATTACGAGATGTATCACTACTGGTATCTGGATAGTACTCCAACTCTGGGGGCTGAAAATGACACCTCAGGTGCCATGAGCACCATCGAAGGAAACATATACGATCATGATGGCAATCCCCTAGAGAGAGCGAGGGTACGACATGCCATGACCACCCAAGATGTTGACTCCATATATGTAACCACAGATATGTCAGGTTACTATACTGTGGACAGGAGAGCGAGACTTTTATATCTTGATGTAACGCTGGAGGGTTATGACCTGGCGGACACCTCATTCCAAGCCTGGCCCAATACCACCCATCAAGTTGACTTTTACTTGAGCCCACTGGTTGGTATTGATGACAACGAATCAATGATTCCAGAACAGATTAAGCTCATGCAAAATTATCCCAATCCATTTAATGCTTCCACCTCTATTGAATTTGGGCTCCCTGCGCCAGCTCACGTAGCTATTGATGTTTTCAAATTGGATGGTAGTCATATAGCCACTGTGTTGGAAGAGAAAATGTCAGCTGGAAAGCATGAAATATCCTGGAATGCCGTCAATGTTCCCAGTGGCATATATGTCTACACCATACAGGTGGGTGACATAAAACTCTCAAGGAAAATGATCCTCCTTAAATAGGTCCAGATAGTGGCATTACTGACTCATTTGTTCATGTCGCTGTAGATGTAACGATGTGATACAATTTTAAGTTTAGGTAAAGAGAGTTTTATCGTTACCATTCTTAAAACATGGCCGAGAAACGGTTACAGTTATTAGAAGAACATTAAACATATCGTTTCGCCTGGTGTGGGTGTCAGGAATTTTTCTGATCATGTGTTGGTGGAATCTGTCAAGCGAAGTAAAATAAATCTCAAGGCTGACCCGAAAACGGTCCTGATAAAACAGTGATTTAAACGCACGCCTATTTGTGGAGGAAACCCATGAAAAACATGTTAGCCACACACCGCCTTATCATTTTGATTATGTGGCTTGTAACGACCATAACTGTATCCACATTACTTATGATGGATGTCCGCTCAACAGGTCATTTCAGCACCTTGCGATATGTCCTCCAAAGCATCTATGTCCTGGTCTTACTCTGGCATCTCAGTTCATCTCGACCGTTAGTTGGTGAACTGCCTGAGTTGAAGATTCTGTCGCGCTGGAAATATGGTGTCTGGATACCAGTTCTGGGATTGGCTCTATTGTTTGCCCTGACCATTCTTAGTGATGCTGGCACCAGCATTCTGCTGCTCATGTTGATGTTAGCCACGCTGATAATCCTCGTGGTCTGGCGAAAGGAAATTCTCCTGCGTTCTATGTTGCAGGGATTGGGTCTAGCGCTGGTTGCTTACCTGGCTGGCCTCAACATGGCGGAAAACGAATTCATTGGAACGACGGTCCTGTATCTTCTTCCACTTTTTGTGATGCCCATGTATGTGGCTAGCGGTTTGTTAATTAAGAGAACACACCTGGGTGGCATACGTTTACTAGAGGGACACTATCAGGAGGCTCTAAAAAGTTTGGGCTGGGGCGTGTTACTCTTTGTCCCTCTGGGGTTGCTCAATGCTGCAAGTGGTTCGCCAGCTCCTGGCATCACATGGGTCACTGAGATCTGGATGCCAGTTTGGTTGCCCTGGTTTTCTGCCATAGCTGAAGAAGTTTGGTTCAGACTATTTCTCATAAGTCTAAGTTTCTATCTATTACGACCCGCCCTTAAAACGCAACCGCTTCTAGCAATAGTCATCGTTGTGCTTTTTAGCGGGATTACCTTTGGTCTGGGACATGGACGTACTATTGAAAAATTTCTTACCACGGGTTTACTTTATGGCGTACCTATGGCAGCCATTTTTGTTAGGCGAGATGGGGAACATGCCATCGGAGCACATCTTGTAATTAACATGATCCCCTGGTTTTATGCTTTTTTGGAGAGTTGAACGGACCTGTAGCGATGTGATACGAAATGAGTGTTAATGATGAGCGACATAAAACAAGAAGTTATGGATTAAAACTTTTTGAGTTAAGAAAAATACAAATGAAACTGTTAACGCTTGATGAGGAAGCAATATGAGTAAAACTAAAACCAGTCTGTTTCTCATCTGTCTGTTCACGCTAGCGATCAGTGTTTTAGCATGGGGCGTGTTAAAAGGCGAGCTTGAGCAGAACATCTCAGGGTCAGATTTTCAAAATCAAAGACGTGAGATGGTTGAAAAGCAGATCAAGAAACGAGGAATAAAAGATCGCCTCATTTTGGATACTTTTCTCAGGGTTCCACGTCATCGTTTTGTACCGGATGAAATCAAGTCCCTCGCCTATAGCGATCGCGCCCTACCCATTGGTGAAGAACAAACCATCTCCCAGCCCTATATCGTAGCCTTCATGACAAAAGCTCTAAATTTGTCCCCGCAGGATAAAATTTTAGAAATTGGGACCGGTTCTGGTTATCAAGCTGCCATCCTGGGTGAGTTATGCGACAGCGTGTTTACGATTGAAATAATTGCCTCGCTGGGGAATAGAGCAAAACTTCTATTAGAAGAGTTGGGCTATGACAACATCATAGTAAAAATCGGAGACGGTTATCAAGGGTGGGAAGAGTATGCACCTTTTGATGCCATCATCGTTACCTGTGCACCGACACAAGTACCCACGATCCTGAAGGACCAGTTAAAGGAGGGGGGTCGGATGATTATCCCAGTCGGTTCTTCATATCGTCAGGATTTGGTGCTTTTACGGAAGGCCAATCATCAATTGGTTGAAGAAAAGGTATTGCCAGTGATATTCGTGCCTATGGTGGACACAACCGGGAAAAAATATTAAAGTCTTTTACTCGAGTCAGTCAAGAGTGCGAGTTGCGAGGCAAGCGAGCTTTTGCTTGACAAAGAATACCCCAAAAGACATCTTAGCCAACTTCAGAGTACATGTATTTCTAATATAGCGAACGTCGTATCCCATGGTTAATAACCAGGGATGACGATGATTGTTCACAGAAGAAGGTCATACGTGGAGCAGAATCAATTCAAAGTATATGGGTACCGTTGGGTCATGCTCCTGGTGTTTATGCTGGTCATCTTTATGAATCAGTTGAGTTGGATCAGCTTCGCGCCCATCACCAGTCAGGCAGCAGCATTTTATAATGTCTCAGATTTAATGATCGGCTTATTGTCACTCATGTATATGATGGTGTATATCGCCATCTCTGTTCCAGCTTCATGGATTATCGATTCGAAAGGGATTCGGTTTGCTGTGGGTATTGGCGCAGCTTTAACCGGTGTCTTTGGACTAATGCGTGGTCTGTTTGCAGAAAATTATTATTTGGTTCTGACGGCACAGATTGGTCTGGCTGTGGGTCAACCTTTCCTGTTGAATGCCATGACCACGGTAGCGGCCCGTTGGTTTCCTATTGGACAGCGCGCCATAGCCGCTGGGATGGGTTCTTTGGCCATGTATGTTGGCATTGCCATAGGATTGGTGCTTACACCCTATCTAGCTCTTCATATACATATCACGGGAGTGCTACTTGTATATGGAGTCGCCTCACCTGTAGTGGCAGTTCTCTTTTTTGTTTTTGCAAAAGATCGACCACCCACACCTCCTTGTGCCCCTGAACATGAAGAACGTTCCCTGGTTTATGATGGACTCAGGGACGCGTTACAGCGTAGTAATTTTATATATCTATTGATCCTTTTCTTTGTGGGTCTGGGGGTTTTCAATGCAGTAACGACCTGGGTTGAGGATATCGTCAGTCCCCGGAACTTTACCGTTATTCAAGCTGGTAAAATTGGTGGTCTGATGATTCTTGGTGGTATTCTGGGTGCCATAATCATGCCCATTCTATCTGATCGGGCAAATAAACGAACCCCTTTTTTACGTGCAGTGGTCATAGGCTCTATTCTAGGTTTGACTGGAATAACCTTCGCTATGAGTTATTGGGTCATTCTTTTTTCAGCATTTATTTTTGGATTCTTTCTCCTTAGCGCAGGACCGCTGGGTTTTCAGTATGGCGCAGAAATTACCTATCCAGCCCCTGAAGGTACATCTAACGGTCTGATGTTGCTGGTGGGGCAAATTTCTGGAATCATCTTTATTCTTGGAATGGATATGTTCAAAGATCCAGTGACAGGATCCATGACAGCCCCTCTGACAGTACTTATTGGTTTTATGGTCATTGCTTTAGGGCTGAGCCTAAAATTAAAAGAGGCCAGTGATTTTCCTGGGAAATAGGGTAAACGAAATGTTCAAGACTCTCAAAGAGGAGCTAATATGAGAAACATATTTTTAAAAACTGCTGTGGTAATGCTGGTGTTCTCCGTTGCATCAATCTATGCACAACTTCCCAAATTGAAGCTTTCGGCCCCTAAAAAGCCCGAGGTGGTTTATGATAGAATGGATGTCAAATCTATCAAGGCCAAGAAGGCCAAGGTTGAATTTGTGTATATCGTTGATAACCCAAACTCCTTTGGGGTTGATCATATCAAAGCGGATTATGAACTTTTATTAAAAGGCAAGTCCGCGGCAAAAGGAAAAGATGTAACTTTCACTATTCCCGCCAAGACCAAGCAAGAATTTAAGCTGCCCCTTGAGATTAATTATCTGGATGCCTTTGAGTCAGCCGGTATGCTGGCAAAGACAATCGCCAAGGGCAAAAAGAGCATCCCCTTCCAGATGGACATCACATTTAAGATAGAAGTAAAGCCACTAAAGTTTGACGTCCCCATAACAACCAAAGGCGATCTTCCCTTACCCAAGGCCAAAGCTCCCCAAAAAATCAAATTAAAGAAAAAGAAGCTGAAGCTTTAAAAAGATAAACACCCAGGATATCAGCTTGTGGTCCTGGGTATATAATCCCTTGACAAGCCAAAAGCGCACAGCTAGCCTGAACATATGTTCAGAATATCATGCGTCCGATAGTTGTGGATAGAAACCTGCTTGTCTTGGAGGCTACCCGTCTCTATTACGAGCATAATCTCAATCAGGCTCAGATTGCTATTAGAGTGAAACTTCTGGCCATGATTACCGTGGAAACACCACAAAACATCTAGATCCATCTACCCTCAATAACTAAAATAGAGCTCACAACACATAGGAACAGAGCTCATTCCGACATATATTAGAGCTGTAATTGCTATTAAAATGAGCTACAAAAAAAGGTTCTTTTAAAATGGTGGACGGGAAAACAACAGAAATCCTGGGGTTTATTAGAGAAAACCCCATGTTATCGTCAAAAGCGATTCATGATGGTTTGGCATCAAAAATTTCTTATGCCACGGTAAAGCGGGTTTTAACTCGGCTGGTCTTAGACCGGCTGGTGGTAGCCGTGGGTCGGGGTCGAGGGCGGAAATATGAAATGGGTCCAGCCTACCAGTTGTTTTATCCAGTTGACCCTGTCCAATATTTTGAAAAAGAAATCGATGAACGTGAGATTAGGCCGGGTTTCAGTTTTACCCTGATCACAGAGGTGTTACAGCAGGTGGATCTATTTACCGAAGCAGAATTACAAGATTTGACTGAGCTTCAGCAGAAATTTGAAGAAAAGGTTTCAGAACTGTCTAAGGCTGAATATGGCAAAGAATTTGAGAGGCTTGCCATTGACCTAAGTTGGAAGTCATCTCAGATTGAGGGTAATACCTATTCACTGCTAGAGACCGAGCTGTTGCTGAAAGAAAAGGAAACGGCCGCTGGGAAAACAAACGCAGAAGCCATTATGCTACTCAATCATAAAGCAGCCCTTGACTTTGTCCTGGAAAACCCAGGGTATATTACGCCACTCAGTATCTCGAATATAAAAGACATTCATAGCATATTGGTTAAAGATTTGGATGTTGACCGGAATATTCGCAAACGAAGAGTGGGTATTTCAGGAACAAATTATAAACCCTTGGACAACGAGTTTCAAATCAAGGAAGCTCTGGGGGATATGTGTGAATTGATTAACAGCAAGCAAAGTGTTTTTGAAAAGGCCTTACTTGTGTTGGTTTTGATATCATACATTCAAGCTTTTGGAGATGGCAACAAAAGAACTGCCCGCATCATAAGCAACGCGATTTTGATGGGTAGCGAATATTGCCCCATTTCTTATAGGACGATAGGCTCTGTAGAATATAAAAAAGCCATGTTGATATTTTATGAGCAAAACAATATCAGTCTATTTAAAAAGATATTTGTGAGTCAATTTGAATTTGCGGTTAATACCTACTTCTAAATCTTTGGTGATCGCAAGCAAGGCGAGCCCTGTAATCTGCTGATTAACCCCGGGAAGGCCCATGAGCTTAACGTTTTGTATAAGGGACATTTTCTCTTGCCTCCCATGCATTAACAGTCTATCTTGAACACATGTTAATCCACAGTGAACATATGTTCAGGGCTATATGAGTCCTGTGGCTGCAGATAGAAGTCTACTTGTGTTGGAGGCAGCCCGTCTCTATTACGAGCATAATCTCAATCAGGCTCAGATTGCCACGAAGCTGGATGTCTCACGTCCAGGCGTTTCTCGTTTGCTCCAGGAAGCCCGCGATGCAGGCATCGTAAAAATTCAAATTGTTGATCCAGGTGCTGCCGGGACCCGTCTTGAGTCTGCTCTCAGAGAGAAATACTCTCTCAGGGATGTTGTGGTGGTGCCCTCAGATTCAAGTGAGGCTGTCCTTAAGTCCCGACTTGGTTCCGCCCTTATAAACCTTTTAGATACATTAATAACTGAGAATACCACACTGGGTGTGTCCTGGGGCTCAACCCTTCAGGCTGCCACAGAGCATCTCAAACCACGCTCCATTGACCATATGACAGTGGTTCAACTCAATGGTGGTGTTTCCAAGGCAGAGCTGGATACCCATGCTAGCGAAATTGCCAGACGCATGGGTGATAACTACCATGCCATTCCCTATTTATTGCCGTTGCCGGCCATCGTGGATACGCCTGAACTCAAACAAGCCATTACGTCGGACCGCCACATCGCCAAAACCTTGAAGCTGGCCAGAGAAGCAGACATTGCTGCTTTTACCATCGGAGCCTTTGGTTCTAAATCGGTGCTGGTCCAGGCTGACTATTTTGAAGAAGCTGAAGTTCAAGCGCTGATTGAGCAAGGCGCAGTAGCCGATATTTGTTCAAGACTCATCAAAGCCGATGGTAGTATTTGTTCACCAGAACTGGATGATCGCACCATTGGTATCGAGCTGGATGAGCTCAAAGCGAAACCCAATACCATCGCTGTTGCCGGTGGCGCTGAAAAGGCCATGGCTGTCAAAGCAGGATTGGCTGGTGGTTATTTTCACAGTCTTATTACAGACGAAGATGTGGCTGCCACACTATTAAGTGAGGATTAACATGAGTATTACAATAGCCTTAGGAGCAGATCACGGGGGCTATCCCCTCAAGGAAGCCATCAAGGAATTTCTGGAAAAGGAAGGTTATCAGACCATCGATTGCGGGACGGATTCAACCGAAGCAGTGGATTACCCGGTCTTTGCCGCCAAAGTGGCTCGCAAAGTCGCTGATGGTTCAGCCCGTTTTGGAGTTATTGTAGATGGTGCCGGGATCGGATCGTCTATGGCTGCCAACAAAATTGCCAGTGTCCGAGCCGCCTTGTGCTATGACCTCTCCAGTGCCAATAATGCCCGGGAACACAATGATGCCAACGTTCTGACCCTTGGGTCAGGATTAATTGGCTCCTCATTGGCCCAACAAATCGTCAAAAAATTTATTACCACGGAATGTACCGAGGAACGTCATTTAAAACGCGTTGGTATGATCGATGATCTACAAACGACAAAGGAAGAAGCCGAGAAGATGGAAACAACCTTAAAAGATCAGGAGCTGGGATCACTCAGTGATGCCGATATTCTGAAAATTGCCGAGCGCGTAGGTCAGATCGTCCAAGCCAGTGCCGGTAATGTGACCCCCAATCCACAGGTCACAATTGGTCATGACCATCAGGACACAGATATGGTCTGTCGATGTGGAGTCTGTGCCGAGAAGCAGCCTGACACCTATCGCAAGTTTATGGATTTTGGCGTGGAGCGTCTGGGTCTACATGATGCCACAGGAGCTGCGTCGGTTCCAGAAGATGTGGCCAAGTGTATTGACCATACCATCCTTAAGCCAGATGCCACTGAAGATGATATTAAGACCCTGTGTGCTGAAGCTGATGAGTTTCAGTTTGCCACAGTCTGTATCAGTCCCAGTTATGTTCCCCTGGCCGCGAAAGAATTAGAAAATTCCACTGTCAAAGTTTGTACAGTGGTTGGATTTCCCTCAGGAGCACATCATCCCACCATCAAAGCCATGGAAACCCGTCGCGCCATTCGAGACGGTGCTGAGGAAATCGATATGGTTATCAATGTGGGAGCCCTGAAGAGCGGTAACGATGAGTTGGTCTATCGGGATATCCGCATGGTCTGTGAAGCCTGTGAAGATGGTGGCGCTATTTCCAAGGTTATCATAGAAGCCGCATTGCTAAATGATGATGAGAAGGTTCGCGCCTGTACTCTGGCTAAAAAAGCGCGCGCAGATTTTGTCAAGACCTCAACAGGTTTTGGACCCCACGGAGCCACAGCAGCGGATGTTGAATTAATGGCCCGAACCGTTGCCCATACGGGTATTGGAGTTAAAGCCGCAGGTGGGATCAAATCCTTTGAAGATGCTCAGGATATGATCAAGGCTGGAGCAACAAGGATTGGTGCCAGCGCTGGAATTGCCATTGTTAAAAAAGCCCGTACCATCACCATGTCAAGTTGAAATCTTCTCAGCAACAGATGAAACACGGATAGAAAAACCGAAAGAGTAAAACCATCAGTGAAAATCCGTGTAGATCAGTGGCAAGAGTAAAGAGAGAATGGAAAAAAGAAGCCACGGATTGACACAGATAAGCATAGATTTGAAAGCGTAATAAGGTAAAAGCTAGAGCAAAAAAAATGGAACAACAGACTACAAAACTTGAGCACGAAGAAACAACCAAGGCGATTATTGGTGCTGCTTTTGAAGTCTACAATGAGCTAGGGTATGGGTTTTTAGAAAAGGTTTATCAGCGAGCATTACAGTCTGAACTATTGCACAATGGACATAAGGCAGAACTCGAACCAGCCCTTGAAGTGAAATTTAAAAATGTGATCGTTGGCAATTACTTTGCAGATCTGCTTGTGGACAACAAGGTGATTGTAGAGCTCAAGGTTGCGAAATGGTATAACAAGAAGGATGAAGCCCAATTACTCAATGAGTTAAAAGCCAGTGAGATCAAAGTAGGGCTTCTCATTAATTTTGGCAGAAATAAAGTTGAATTCAAACGGTTCATATATTAAGCCCACCGATCCTATGGGTTCACCAGTTGTTGATACAAAAAACATCTGTGCAGATCTGTGTTTCATCTGTGGCTTAAAAACAAGTGGAGATTATTAATGAGTGTAGATCTAAGATCATATGTCTTTCTAGATAATTTGCAACCCCAGCATGCTGCTTTCTTTTGCACTATTGCCAGGGGCTTTCTGCCCTTAACCGGTATGGCATCGCTGTATGTTGAAATATCACCTGGAATTGAGATCAACCGAATAACTGACATCGCCCTGAAGTCCACTAATGTCACACCAGGCCTTCAGATTGTGGAGCGTCTTTATGGTTTGCTTGAAATCCATTCATTTTCTCAGGCAGATGTCCGCCAGGCTGGTTCAGCCATTCTGGATACCCTTGAGTTAAAAAAGGAAGATCGCTGGAAACCCAAGGTGGTATCCAGTCAAATCATCCGCAATATTGATGACCATCAGACTCAGTTGATCAATAGGATGCGTCATGGCAACATGATCATTCCCGGTGAATCCATGTACGTCATGGAATGTGTACCAGCAGCTTATGCTGCACTGGCAGCCAATGAGGCTGAAAAAGCTGCCGATATCAATATTCTGGAAGTGCGGGCCACAGGTAGTTTTGGTCGTGTGTATCTCGGAGGAGAAGAGAAAGATATTGATGTAGCCTGGCGTGCTGCTGAATATGCCCTTGAGGGTGTTGAAGGCCGTGATCCAGAGGCTAAGAAGAAATAGGTTTTTGTTATGATAGTGATTCTTTCATAATGTCCCTTGTCTCATTGTCCCTCGACTACGCTCGGGAAGACAAGCTTGATTTCCTGAGGATAATCGGATTCGTCACACTGAGCGGAGTCGAAGTGTAAGATATTATGGTAATAGATATAAATAAAATTAACACAAAGAAATAACAAACAGGAGGCAATAAAATGTCTGAAGCTCTAGGAATGTTAGAAACCAGAGGATACCCCGCAGCAGTTGAAGCAGCCGATGCTATGGTCAAAGCTGCCAAGGTTGAATTGGTTGAGTATGAAAAAACAGGTGGCGGTTATGTCACTGTTGTGATCCGTGGTGATGTTGCTGCAGTAAAAGCTGCTTGTGATGCTGGTCGTGCCGGTGCCGCCCGAGTGGGTGAAATCGTTGCTGTTCATATCATTGCCCGTCCACATCCAAATGTGGATGCAGTTTTACCTCTCGGTCGCAATAAAGAAGGTAAAGCCGAACTGGCCAAAAGATCTTAAGTCAGGGGTGACCCTATGATCCTGGCAAAAGTTGTTGGGACCGTTGTGGCCAGTCAGAAAGAGCCCAGTATGGATGGACTTAAGTTTCTGACCCTGCAACAGGTCGATATAGAGGGTAAAGCCAAGGGCGGATTTGTCATTGCGGCAGATGCCATGGGCGCCGGAGCCGGAGAAATGGTTCTGTATGCCAGTGGGAGTTCTGCTCGTCAAACCAAAGTTACCGAAAACCGACCTTGCGATGCAGTGGTCATGGCCATCGTTGACAATTGGGAGATTGATGGCAAGCTCAAATACAAAAAAGGACGGGATGATTAATACCCCAGTCTTTCTTGTATCGTCATTGCGAGGAGCGAAGGGACGAAGCAATCTCAGTTTCAAGATCGCCGCACTCTTTTCAATCGCTCGCGAAGACAAATGAAAATGTAGGTATCGGAGGTAGGACATGTCAAAATTGACAGATAGTCAAGTTGACCTCATAGCAACCAAGGTAGCCTCGCTACTAAACCCAAGTCAAAGCCCGGATGTCGTGCAGGCACCTATGGTTCCGGATCTGGGTCAGACTGGCCAGACCCATTATGGTGTCTTTACCACAGTAGATGGTGCAGTGAAGGCCACCCGGGTGGCTTATGAATCCCTGAACAAGCTGACTCTGGAGCAAAGAGTCACCATCATTGATAGTATCCGGGCCAAAATGCGGATTCATGGTGAAGAACTGGCTCGTAAAGCCTACGAGGAAACCGGCATGGGTCGTTTTGAGGACAAAATTCTCAAGAACCAGCTGGTCACTGAAAAAACTGAAGGACCTGAAGCCTTGACACCAAATGCTTTGTCCGGTGATCGGGGTCTGACTTTGACAGAATGGGCTCCCTACGGGGTCATCGGTTCAATCACACCAAGTACCAACCCTACATCCACAATTATCTGTAATACCATTGGTATGCTGGCTGCTGGAAATGGCGTGGTCTTCAATGTTCACCCCATGGCCAAAGAAACCAGTATTCTCAATGTTGAACTCCTCAATGAGGCTATCATTGAAGCAGGTGGACCACCAAACCTGGTGACCACAGTAGCATCGCCAACGATTAAGAGCGCCAATGAACTCATGCATCACAAAGGTGTGGATCTGCTTGTAGTAACCGGTGGAGAGGCGGTGGTTAAGGCCGCCATGTCCAGCGGTAAGCGGGCGCTTTGCGCAGGACCCGGCAATCCTCCCGTGGTTGTGGATGAAACCGCCAATATTGAACAGGCTGCCGCAGATATTGTCCGTGGTGCCGGTATGGACAATGGTATCATCTGTGTTCTGGAGAAGGAAGTCTTTGTGGTTGAGTCTGTAGCAGATCAACTCCTGGCTGCCTTTCCACGTCATTGTGCTGTTGTACTAAAGTCTCATGAAGTCAATCAGCTGGAAAAGGTGATCTTCGAGAAGACCAATGGCATGCGCAAACCCGGTGTCATGAACAAAGAGATGATCGGCAAAGATATTCAATACATTCTTTCCAAGATTGGCATGCAAGTCGCCGATGATATCCGTATCGCTATCATGCCTGTTTCTGTAGGTCATCCCTTGATCTGGACTGAGCAGCTTATGCCTGTGCTGCCGTTGGCAAGAGTGCCCAATGTGGACCAGGCTATTGACTTGGCCAAAGCAGCTGAACATAATTTTCGTCATACCGCTGTCATCCATTCACAAAACATCAATAGCTTGAGTCGTATGGCCCGGGTGATGGGTTGTAGCATATTTGTTAAAAATGGTCCCACCCTGGCTGGTTTAGGCTATGGCGGTGAGGGCTATACTTCTTTTTCAATCGCCAGTCCCACTGGAGATGGACTCACAGGACCTCATTCCTTTGTCCGTCCCATCCGTTGCGTTCTGGTTGACAACTTCAGGATCGTCTAATGAAAGCACAAGACGCACTGGCTCTCATCGAGCTCGATAGTATTCCAGCCGGTATTCTCACTGCAGATGCCATGCTCAAAGAGGCTCCCGTCGCAGTATTGAAGTCTGGTACGGTTCATAATGGTAAATATCTCATTCTCGTTGGTGGCAGTGTTGCCGCTGTGGGAATGGCTTTTGCCAAAGGTATGAGCCGAGGTCAGGATCATCTGCTTGATGCTGTATTTCTGCCGGATATCCACGAAAGCGTTTACCTCGCCTGTTTAGGCAAGAGAATGACCTGCGGGTCGGAAGCTTTGTCGGTGATGGAAGTGTCTACAGTGGCTGCCATTCTCCAAAGTTCTGATGCTGCCATGAAGGGCGCCGAAGTTGAATTGGTTGAATTACGACTGGCTGATGATCTCGGTGGTAAATCTATTGCCATCTATGCTGGCAAAGTGGAAGATGTGGAAATGGCCATCAATATCTCTGAGAAAACAGTCGAGAATCCTGAAAAGATCCTATCCCAGAGTATTATTCCCCATGTTGATCCCGAATTAGCCAAACAGATCAATGTCTCCACCTATTTTTCAAAATCTGATCTGTCAAAATTATCAGGAGCTGAGTAGTGCTTCTGGGAAAAATCATTGGAACCTTAACGCCAGCCACGATCTATGATGGCCTGGAGGGAGTCCCCATGCTCATGGTGCAACCTCTTGATAAACATCAGATCCCTGAAGGTGAACCCATGGTTGCTGCGGATCCCACCAGAATGTGTGGTCCTGGAGAGTTGATCTATTATGAAAGCTCCCGGGAAGCCGCCTTGCTGTGCGATCCCTGGTTTGTCCCCGTTGATCACGCTGTGGTCGGCATTGTGGATGACATTCAGGTAGTGAAAGATGTATAATACTAGTCATTTACGTATGGATATATCCAGCAGTCGTTCAAGGCAAACCAAGTCATACAGAAACCTGTTTTCGCGAAGCCAAACAGGTTTAGGCATTTGGACAAGCAAAAGCAATTTAGCCGTCGCTTCACTCCGTCGGAAATTGCTTTTCAGGGTAGTACGATGAATAGTTATGCCTGTAGTGAAGATCTGTGGCTAAAAGGAATTAAGCAATGCAACGAAATCACAGCAAAAGTACTATATCATGATTCTAGGTAAAGTCTGCGGAACCATTCACTCCACTATCAATCACGAATTCTACGATAGCAAACGCCTGTTGGTTGTGGACAAACTGGATGCCTACCTGAAACCCACAGGTAAATATCTCATCTGTATCGACTGGGTAGATGCCGGTGTAGGAGAAACCGTCCTCATGCTGGATGAAGGCAATGGAGCCCGACAAGTAGTGGGTGAATCCAATGCTCCCCTTCGCTCGGTTATCGTTGGGATTGTGGACGACGTACACCTATCATAGTATCACACCGCATTTCAATGCGGTATTAGCAAGTCACTCAAAACTCATAAATCAACTTGGTGAAACACCTCTCGCGGTCTATCCTGCGACGACAATAACTAGATGGGACATACGACATGAATGATGCAGAACAAAGAGTTGTAAAAAAGGGTGACAGTATTGAGTTGGAAATTGAAAGTCTGGCCTTCGGTGGTAAGGGTGTGGCTAAGGTAGACGGACTCGCCATCTTTGTCGAACGTACCATTCCTGGGCAGAAAGTCCTGGCTCGTATTGTTAAAAAGAAAAAGAGCTTTGCTGAGGCTTATCCGCTGGAAATATTGAAAAAAGCCCCCAACGAGATTGAAGCAAAATGTCCGGCCTTTGGCACCTGTGGTGGGTGTCGGCTTCAGAACCTGAAATATGATGATCAGCTCCTGGAAAAGACCCGCCAGGTCCGCGATCTGGTCCAGCGTGTGGGCGGCTTTGCCGATTTTGAAGTGCCCACGGCATTACCTTCACCCACAGCCTTCCACTATCGCAACAAAATGGAATTCACATTTACACCAAGCCCCTGGCGCAATCACCCCGATGATGAAGACGAACCCTTAGGTCTGGGTCAGCATATCCCTGGGCGCTTTGATAAGATCGTCCATATCGAAACCTGCTATCTCCAAAAACCCATCATGAATGAGATTATGAATTTTGTATTCGCTTTTGCAAAGGAGCATGGCTGGGAAGGCTACAATAATAGAACTCATGAGGGCTGGGCACGTAACCTGGTGCTGCGTTATGGTGAGCACACTGATGAGATCATGGTTAATCTGGTTACCAAGACCTATGAAAAAGAACATATGAAGGTTTTCACGAAAGCCATCATGTCCCAATTTCCACAGATTACCACCCTTATTAACAGTATTACCGCGCGTTTATCTGATGTTGCAGTGGGTGAAACTGAAGTTTTCCTCCACGGCCCTGGACATATAAGCGATCGATTGGGTGAGTCTGATTTTGAAATTTCCGCCAACTCCTTTTTCCAGACCAACACCCTTCAAGCCGAAGTGCTTTATGGCGAGGCTTTAAAAGGCACGGACCTGAAAGGTGGAGAAGTGGTCTATGATCTGTATTGTGGCACTGGAACCATTGCCCTCTTCCTGGCCAAGCAGGCCAAAAAAGTGTATGGTTTTGAGCTGATTGCCAGCTCTGTAAAGAATGCCCGCAGAAACGCGAAGGCCCAAGGGTTTGAAAATGTGGAATTTATTCTGGGGGATCTCAAAGATGTCCTCTCACAGAATGTGGACCGCATTGAACCAGCAGATGTGATTGTGGTAGATCCGCCCCGTGCTGGTTTGCACCAGAATGTTGTAGATGATATCCTGAAAGTCGGACCCCAGAAGCTAGTGTATGTATCCTGTAATCCTTCAACCCTGGCCAGAGATTTAAAACTATTTTGCGAGACAGACTATGAACTGGTCAGTGTCCAACCTGTGGATATGTTTCCCCATACCACCCACATCGAAACCGTAGCCCAGATGGTGAAGAAAGCCACAGCCTAAAACCTTCCAGGAGATAATTCAGATGAGAAGATTCATTGCTGCACTGCTGGTCCTTTTTATTGGGGCTCAAGTCACTGCAAATGATATGGATGTCAACATAGAGGACATCCTGAAGCAGTTAACCCTGGATGAAAAAATCGCCATGACCCACGCCCAGTCAAAGTTCAGTTCGCCTGGCGTGCCTCGTCTAGGAATTCCTGAGATTTGGATGTCTGATGGTCCCCATGGTGTGAGAGAAGAAATTAGCTGGGATAGTTGGTCCCCGGCTGAATGGACAAATGATTCCATCACCGCCTTTCCGGCTTTGACCAGTCTTGCCGCCACCTTTAATCCAGAGCTTGCTGGACAATATGGAGTAGCTCTCGGAGAGGAAGCGCGCTATCGCAAAAAGCACATCTTGCTTGGTCCCGGTGTCAATATTTATCGCACCCCCCTCAATGGTCGCAACTTTGAATACATGGGAGAAGATCCCTTTTTAGCCTCCACAATGGTTGTTCCCTATATAAAGGGCATTCAGCAAAATGGTGTGTCGGCCTGCCTGAAGCACTATGCCCTGAACAATCAGGAGCAATGGCGGGGACACATCAACGTGGAGGTAAGTGATCGTGCACTACATGAAATTTATCTCCCAGCATACAAGGCTGCTGTGACCGAAGCCGGTGTCTGGTCTGTCATGGGTGCCTACAACCAATTTCGCGGGCAACACACCACCCATCATGAACATCTCATCAATGATATACTCAAAGGTGAATGGGGTTTTGATGGGGTCCTGGTTTCCGACTGGGGTTCAGCCCACGACACAAAAGAAGCCGCCCTATATGGTCTGGATATTGAGATGGGTACTGGTACAGATGGCTTGACAACTTCAAGCGAAAATGCCTACGACTATTACTTCCTAGCCAAACCCTTTCGTGAAATGATTCAAAACGGCGAGCTGGATGAGGACATCCTGAACGATAAAGTCCGGCGCATCTTACGCCTGATGTTTCGGACCAATATGCGTCCTGATAGACCTCTCGGCAGAATGAACAATCCAGAACATCTCGAAGTGGCGCGCAAAGTTGCCGGAGAAGGAATCGTTCTGCTGAAAAATGAAAGGTCGTTTTTCCCCATCAATCCAGATAAGAAAATGATCATCGCTGTCATCGGTGAAAATGCCACCCGCCCTATGACGCCTGGTGGTGGCTCTTCAGCCTTAAAGCCCAAAAATGAAATTTCTCCCTTGCAGGGTTTGCAGGAAAGATTTAGCAAGGCAACCATCCTCCACTCCCTGGGATATGCCGCAGGTCCTTCTCAATACGGTCGAGTGATTCCATCAACCATGGATGCAGACTCCCTGCAAAAAGCTGCGGTCAAAATCGCTGCGAAAGCTGACATTGTGCTTTTCTTTGGTGGGCTGAATAAGAATCATGGTCAGGATTGCGAGGGTGGTGATCGTCAGGATATGATCCTGGATTTTGGACAGAATGAGCTCTTGAAAAAATTGATCAAAGCCAACAAGAACATAGGTGTGATTCTAGTGAGTGGTAATGCTGTTGAGATGCCCTGGTTGCCCAAAGTTAAGGGTTTGATCCAGGCCTGGTATCTGGGTAGCGAAGCAGGTCATGCTATCGCAGATGTTATTAGTGGCGATGTGAATCCTTCAGGAAAACTACCCTTCTCATTTCCGGCCAAACTGAGTGACAACGCAGCTCATTCTTTTGGTGAGGTTTCCTATCCTGGGGATGGTAAAATCCAGTATTATAAAGAGGATATTTTGGTGGGGTATCGCTGGCATGATACTCAGAATATTAAACCCCTCTTTGCCTTTGGATATGGAATGTCCTATACCTCTTTTAAGCTTTCCAGCATAAAGACAGACAAAAAATCCTACGGAGCAGGTGAAATCATAAACATCTCCTGCAAAGTTTCCAATACGGGTGAAACTGATGGATCAGAAGTGATTCAGATCTATGTGGGGAAGCCGAAGTCAAATGTGAAACGGGCAGCAAAGGAGCTTAAGGCTTTCCAGAAGGTTCATTTAGTCAAGGGCAAAAATGCATCAGTCGACTTGTCAATAGCTGTAGACGATCTGGCTTTTTATGATGAATCAATCTCTGGCTGGAACCTGGAAAAAGGTGACTACCTGATTTATGTGGGAACTGCTTCCAACAAGATTTCTAAAAAAGTGAAGATCAGCATCAACTGAGCATCTGCTAATTTGAACATGGGGATATGATGCCATGAAATGGCAATACACACATCAACTATTAATCGGCCTGTTATTCTCATCCTCTCTGGCCATCCTGGGTTGTACCACGTCAGAGCAAAATGTTAAAACCGACGGGATGCAGGATTCAACGTCGAATTATGACAGCTATAAACCCGACCCCTCTGATCTGGTAATTTCCAGAGCTAACTATGTGGACAAACTGCAGGGTTTCTGGCTGGGACAGTGTATTGCCAACTGGACCGGTCTCATCACCGAAATGGACAAAATTGGCAGCATCGGCGAGTTTGATACCGGTCCATTTTATACGCGAGACGATTGGGGTAAACCAGATCAGCCTAACATCTGGAGTCAGGGTAAACCCAGTGATATCTCTCCAACCATAGATTTTGTACTACGAGACGAAAACGAAGTCTGGGGGGCCGATGATGATACAGACATTGAGTATATGTATCAGCACCTGCTCTATACCCATAAGACCAGCATTTTATCAGCTCAACAGATTCGAGAGGGTTGGTTAAGGCATATTCGTCCCGAAGAAGAGAATTACCTCTGGGGGTCAAATCAGCAGGCCTTTGATCTCATGCGTGAAGGCATACTCTCGCCTGAGACAAGTGATCCTGAAAAGAACCCTCATTATGAAATGATAGATGCCCAATTGACGACCGAAATCTTTGGTTTGTTTGCCCCAGCACGCCCAGATCTAGCCATAAAGATGGCCAGTTTGCCCATCCGCACTACAGCTCAACAAAATGCAGCCTGGATATCTGAATTTTATGTTAGGATGCATTCACTGGCATCACTGGTGGATGATAGTTTGCCAATGAAAGCGCAAATCATGTGGATGGCAGACCAAGCCAGTGAAGCAATACCAGAAGACTCGTATGCTTCACATATGTATGGTTATGTCAGGAGTAAACATGAGTCTGGGATTCCCTGGGAGCAGACCAGAGACTCCATCTATGTACGATACCAGCTGGAGGAGAAAGATGGCTATGACATCACTTCTCAAAACGTTTACTGCAATGGTTGTTTTGCTGCAGGGATTAATTTTGCAGCTAGCCTGGTAAGCCTGTTTTATGGCGAAGGCGATATAAGAGAAACAATAAAAACCGGTGTTCTCACAGGTTGGGATGCTGACAACCCCACGGCGACCTGGGGCGGTTTATTGGGCTTTATGAAAGGGAGAGAAGCTGTAGAAAGCGCATTTGGCCAAAGGCTTTCATCCCAGTTCAACATCCACCGGACCAGACAAAACTTCCCCAATAATGGTCTGGACACCTTTGAAAATATGGCCAAAACTGGTCTCTCTATTGTTGATCGAGTGGTTCAGAAGGAAATGGGTGGTGCTGTGAACCTTCAAGATGATGTCTGGTACATCTCCCAACCATAAACAATCCCTGGACATTGAGTTTATCGAAACGTCTGGAATCTTCAACCATGCCTGCCTCAGCCTTCGCTTTCAGCTACGTCTAGACAAGCAGAATTAGCGGCTGGAGTAACTCAGGACATTGAGGCCCTCGAAATGTCCGATCAATAACTATCACCTCCAGCTTCCATAAACCCACCTTCCACAAATACTTGCTACGGCGGACAGGCTCAACCTCCGACGATGAGCCTGGACACTAAGCTGCTTTTCAGATGCTTCTAAAACAAAAAAGGTGGCCGACTCACCAGTCGCTCACACTTTAAAGCTATCTTAAATAATTATGTACGTAGAATATTATCTTATGACTGGCAACTCGTAACAGGCAGCCTCATACCAATCATTTCCTGCCGTTTCACGGATCTGTGGAATCACATCATTTCGTAGCTCTAGCTTTATATCACCTTTTTAAGGTCATATAACAAAATTTCATTAAATTCGTGTGAAGAATTCCAGAGCCAGGGGGAAACCAATGCGAACCCAATCACCGTTTTGCTACACCATTCTAATCGGATGTCTTACTTCTTTATTCCTGTCATGCAATTCCAATCAAAATGATGCCAACATCCCTGATATTTTTGCAAAATACATCTCAGAAAGAACGACTGGTGTGGCCTATAAACAACTCACACCCAATGATGTATCAAATCACATAAAAGCTCCTGATTCATTATCCACAGCAGAAGCCCTGGAAGATATTGAGATGCTGGAATATTTGTGGAAGACATCATATTCTGGATACGAGTACTGGAAATATCAAGGAGTTGATTTTGAATCATTCATATCCAGTTTCAAATTCTGGGCCAGTCAATCTCCCCATTTGAAAACCTCTGAGTTTGAAGCTGGAGCGACCTCCATACTTCAGGAAATCTACGATGGTCATATCTCATTTATTGGTGCTGGCTATTACGGAGCCTACCGCCATAAAGCAGTATATTTCACAGACATTCTCGTAGAGGAAATGGTTTCAGGTGAGTTTCAGGTCATTGATTCTCAAAACGATATGGTCAGTGTCGGGGCTGTTTTCACCCAGTCTGAAAACACCAACTATTTGTTCCAAACGCTTTCCCCTCCCGGCAAAAAGCAGTTTCTTGTGGGATTGTTTACCTTTGATCCTCAAAGATCAATCCAGCTTTCTTTTGACAATCAAATGCTTGAGATTCCACTTCACAAAAACCGATTACTAAATGCCCGATTTGATGATAAAAAACCATTCTATATCACCCGCAGGAACGACATCCCCGTGATAAGGGTAACTGGCTTTGGTGATGTATTATACCCAATCATGAAAGATTTTATGCAGTCAGGGTTTGAACTGCAAAAAGAAGATCTGATATTAATCAATTTGTTTAATAATGGTGGTGGTTCATCCGTATACCCCCAAACATTTTTAAAAAACCTCAATGGTTCAGTTCAATGGGACGTCCATTGGGCTGAATTGACCTCTCCAGCTATAGCAGCGTATTATGCCAATTATGAATTGAACTCATCCACCTCACCAGGAATGAAGCGTCTGGTGTCCAGATACATGGGGCAACATGAGAAATTGCTAAGCTTCCCCACCAAAAGTTGGACCTTTTTAAGGGACGAGAAAAAACAGGTGGAAGGCAAGTTCAAGGGTACACTGATCCTCATGACAAACAGACGAGTTCTTTCGGCTGGAGAGAACCTGGTGGGTGCATCTACCTCCATGACAAACAGAATCACAATAGGTGAAAATACAGGGGGTGTGGCTCAGTTCTCAAGCACGTGTGAGTATGTATTGCCCCATTCCAGGATGGTCCTTAATCTTCCACGACAGCTCATTTTCATCCCTGGTCTTGAAGAATGCGTGGGCTATTTGCCGGACTACTGGCTGGATACCCATGAACCCCTTGAGGAAGTCTTGAAATGGCTTGAGACCCCGGAGCAGTATCAATTTAAATATGCACAGAGTTATGATGAGTTTCTGGAATCTCTGGCTATTACGACCGTCCTGCCAAAAGACGCTCAGATTTCAGCACCCGGACCAGATGTACCTGATTCTTTGGCTAGATATTCGGGCAAGTGGTTTGGTGTCAGCGATGGAATTCTTGATCATATGTTGGTTGTTGAAAAGATCACAAACAGCACTGGTGTAGATGCTATTTATGCCTGGGGCGTGGCATATCAGTGGGGTATTAATCAACCGGGATGGGAGCGTTTCAAAGGGGTCTTTGAAGACGGAAAGCTTCTATTAAAACGCACAGATGGAGGGCAAACCATCACCTACTGGATTAACTCTGATGGCAGCATGAGTTCGGTTTATGAAAGGCCCGGTATTTATTCTCGCACTGAGATGACCAAGCTGCCCTCAATCCAGAATTAATCGATATTTGTTCAAAACAGTTTATATTGGGACTAAATAAATCACATTTATCTGGATGCAACCGGAGGTAATAGCGTGAATGCACAAGAAGTCTTAAAAGAATTAGAAGCCTATGGAGATGAGCGAACCAAAAACACCCTCATGAAGCATGGGGCGAAGGAACCCTTCTTTGGTGTGAAGGTGGCTGATTTGAAGAAAATCCTGAAAAAGACCAAAAAGAATCATGAGCTTTCCCTGGAATTGTACACTACAGGCAATTCCGACGCCATGTATCTAGCTGGTCTAATGGCCGATGAAACCAAGATCACGGAGACTCAGTTGGAAGCATGGGTTGATCAGGCCTATTGGTATTATCTCAGTGAATATGCTGTCCCCTGGGTGGCTTCTGAAACACCTTTTGGGTTTGAGCTGGGACTCAAATGGATAGAATCTGATCATGAACGTGTTGCAGATGCTGGTTGGGCGACGCTTTCTGGTTATGCCGCTATTCATGAGGATGATGATCTGGATATTGAGATGTATCGAAAGCTATTGCATCAGGTAGGCGAACAGATCCACTCCGCTCAGAATCGCGTGGGTTTCGCCATGAACTCATTTGTTATCGCTGTGGGATCTTATATCGAATCACTCACTGATGAAGCACTAGAAGTTGGAAAAAAGATCGGCAAAGTAGATGTTACACTGGGTAGCACGGCCTGCAAAGTTCCCCTGGCCACAGAATATGTAAACAAAGTGATCACCCGCGGTTCTGTGGGAAAAAAACGCAAAACGCCCCGCTGCTAACTGGACATTGAGCTTGTCGAAATGTCCTTGATCCTGGACCTTCGACCACCGCCTCTAGTGATTCAGACCCTGAATAAACAACAGGTTCATTTATCACTTAACCCAAATAAACACAAAAATATAAAGCTGGAAGTATATGCAAAAATGATGCGTATCTATCACTATCAGGTTTATACTAATGCGTTGGCGAAGATTGGTGCTTGGCCAAAACCAATTATCCTTTAATTCACTTCTTCCTTCTCTTG
Organism: Fidelibacterota bacterium; assembly: GCA_016784025.1. Lineage (GTDB taxonomy): Bacteria > Fidelibacterota > UBA8477 > UBA8477 > JABMPR01 > JABMPR01. Next base: position 44,357 of record JADHVL010000010.1, read on the forward strand.
CCTTCATGTGTTATACAGAGAAGCAGCATTTTCATTTCAACTTCCATTATGGCAAAAACTGAAAAGCTCAACTTCTAAAGGAGTGTAACATTATGGGAATGGCAATTTTATTCGGTTCGGCAATGTTCAGCCTGCCAATAGGAATTTTATTTGGGTTACGACCTAAAAAGTGGAGACGTCCTCTTTATGTCATTCACGCGATAACTTTTGGAATAGCGCTTGTACTTTCTTTTGTTGGCGGCAATGGATCAAGTGGTGGGAGTATAAGCGATGAATCTGTTATTGGTCTTCTTCTTGGGTTTGGAGCTGTGATTTCAATTATCACAATGTTTGGCACAATGGCTTTAAAAGCATTTGTAGTAGAAATCTTTAAATCTTTTAAAGGAACAAAGGGGGTTGAGTAAACTGTTTTCCAGGGATTTTGCATCAGGCGGGTTCAGTATTTAAAGGGCAGATTATTCAGAGCTCTAAAGTGTTTATAGTTGATCCCTCGCAATATCCTGTTAAAGAGAGTGCCTCGGCTTCGAGAGCACTTTCCCTCGACGAAGCCCAGGACAGGCTATACTCAGTGTGACACCTCAGCCGCCGGAGTGCTTGAAATTATGTTGTTCTGCGTTTTCACGGAACAATCCACACATTTCATCATATATTCAGACGATATTTGCGAAGGCAAGATCAATTGGGATAGATCGAACTGGTGTGGGTATCACTAAAAGAATGAAACGAAATACATACTCGCCTAAAAACATTTCCACAAGGAGTTGAATGTGAAAAAAAGTACTATCATACTGATAGCAATTGTCGTCGTGATTTTCCTCATGATCTCGAGCGCTGTGGGTAAATACAATAACATGGTTACCCTGGAAGAAGGGGTTGATGCCTCATGGGCTCAGGTAGAAAACGTATATCAGCGTCGTGCTGATCTTATCCCTAATCTGGTTGCTACCGTCAAAGGTTACGCTGAACACGAACAGGAAACGTTTACTGCCGTTACAGAGGCCAGGTCAAAAGTGAATAACATCAACGTGGAAGGCATTGCCAATAATCCCCAAGCCCTACAAAACTTTCAAGCAGCGCAAGGTCAACTGTCAAGTGCCTTGAGTCGCCTCATGGTGGTGGTGGAGAAATATCCTGATCTGAAAGCCAACCAGAACTTTCTGGATCTCCAGACCCAGCTGGAAGGGACTGAAAATCGCATTGCTGTCGAGCGCAATCGTTTTAACAAGTCTGCCCAGGGTTACAACACCATTATTCGTCGCTTCCCTGGATCAATCTATGCCGGCATGTTTGGTTTTGAACGCAAAGCCTATTTCGAAGCCGATGCTGGATCAGAAATAGCCCCTCAAGTAGAATTTTAAAAAAAGCAGATATCACCTGGTGTAAGGGCGCATCGCGATGCGCCCCAACGGCCATAGAAAAAAGAAGATCCAAATGATGAAAATCCTATCAAGAATTATCCTGCTTTTTTTATTTGCCACCACAGTCCTTGCCGATGGTCTTTTTCCTGATCGCATCAACAAACAGGTAAACGACTGGGGTGATTTGCTGTCATCTACCCAGGAACGTCAACTGGAACAAGCACTCCGCAATTATGAAGACGAATCATCCAACCAGATTATTCTGGCGACTTTTCCATCATTGGAAGGTGAAAGTCTGGAAGATGTGTCGGAGAGAATGTTTTCCACCTGGAATCTGGGTCAGAGCGGCAAAGACAATGGCGTACTCCTCAGTATCTTTAAAAAAGAGCGCAAAATTCGTATCGAAGTCGGTTACGGGCTGGAAGGTGTGCTCCCTGACATTACAGCCGGTAAAATCATCCGTAATGAGATAACACCCTATTTCAAAGAAGGACGCTGGTATGAGGGCATTGTAGGCGGTTTACAGGGTATTATTCAAGCCACCACAGGTGAATACAAGGGAACCGGTCCACGACGTAGTGGTCAGCGCAAAAAGAATAGCAGTCCCTTTGGTCTTATCTTTCCAATTGTCATTTTTCTGCTCCTGGGCCGCGGACGCCGGGGTGGACTCGGCGGATTCTTTCTTGGATCCATGCTTGGATCGGCAATGGGCGGTGGTCGTGGAGGTGGCAGCGGTTTCGGAGGAGGAGGCTTCTCTGGCGGCGGTGGCTTTGGCGGTGGTGGAGGCGCTTCTGGGGGCTGGTAAAACATTGGACATTGAGCCGGTCCAAGTGCCCAGGTCTTGGTAGACATCCTCAGGCTTCGAGAGCCTCAGCCATTGGCACACACCCAGGACATTGAGGTTCTCGAAATGTCCATATTAACTTAACAATTTGAGGTTTGTCCAATGTCAGTTGGCTATCTCTACATATTGGAGTGTTCCGATGGCTCCTACTATACAGGGAGCACAAAGGACATTGAACTCCGCCTCCAGCAACATCAAGCGGGAGAGGGTTCATCCTATACAAAAAGCAGACTGCCTGTAAAGCTTATCTATTTAGAAGAGTTCCCTCGCATAGACGAAGCCTTTTATCGTGAAAAACAAGTTCAGGGTTGGAGTAGAAAGAAAAAGGGGGCTCTCATCGATGGTCACCTTAATGAATTGCCCGAGCTGTCTCAGAGAAGAACGGAGGAGAATTAGCTATGGTTTTGTCCGTTGCCAGAAACCATCAGGCTTCGAGAGCCTCAGCCATCGGCAAAAGATCTCACCTCAGAGAAACTCTAAGATTGAGTACCAATTGAAAGGTATCGTAGTATGTGATCAGATATCCCTGATCACTGATAAATAGCTCATCCATGGTTTCAGAATAGGTCAGGATATTCTTGGCTGAAATGGTGGAATTAACTGCGAAATGATTCCAGTCTTGTTGTAAATCAACTGATACATCTACATTGTGTTTTGGCTCCAGAAAAACACCATCATCCTCAGAATAAATCTTACGACCATCCCACCACATATTGGCATTATAGGTCAAATTACCTCTTCTGAGTGTGAATCCAGAGGTATGACGATAACTGGGCTTCCCTGGGAAAACGGCTGGTTCATCCAGACTTAAAAACATGGAACTGAAATCAATGATGCCTCTTTTGGATGGGAGGTGAAATTTTCCAGAAACCTCAACACCTGATATGGCAGCCTCAAAAGAATTGACAGCCACAGGAGGTTGCCCCTGGATGTATCTCAGCAGAAGCTTATTAATATAGGCATTATCGAAAATATTGATGTGCCCGTCAAATTGAGTAATGGGTGCTCCAGGTCTCGCCTGGTAACTGAAATCGACACCTAGATCCATGGTATTCACATCTTCCTTCAGCAATCCCGTTTCCTGATAGATTGGCGTGGTTGTGATTTTCCTGAGAAATTCGTCCTGGAGTGTGGGCAATCTACTGTTGTTGCCCAAGGAGGCGTAGGTCGTATAGTTGAATCGCTTGATGGTGCCAGCCAGACGGAAGCCAAGCCGTTTGGCAACGATATAGTGGTTGTTGAAAGCGTCATCTGTAATCTCATCAACGCGGTAAGGCTCCTCTTCACCAGTATGATAATACTTTCGTATTTCGTCCCAATTATAGGTCGTATTCACATCATCATAACGAATACCAAATTCAAAAGCCACCTGATTCATGGCTGGAACATCGCTATTGACTAGATATTTAGAAACCAGAGTCATTGACTGATCATGGCGATCCAGCTGGAGGTCTAAAGATTTTTCAAAGACTGGTGGAATTGCTGTAGTGGAGGGACCGCGATAGTATTCTGAACTACCAGCGAACTGAACCAACGTTTCCATGGCGCCGCGTCTGATAAACTTGGCTATTCTATAAGAGGAATTATACCCAGAAGGTTCCTGGGTATAAAGGGGGTTTCTACTTGAGAAGTCCCAAAAGCTCACCCCAAAACTATCTTTGCGATAGGCATAGTCCAATTGCCAGTCTTTGCCCAATCTGGGTAATTCGCCAGTATAGCGAGCGTTATAAAGCTGGTTTTTTGAGTTGGTATTAAAGGATTCTGCCTCACCTTGCAGTGTTTGAGATTCCTGGCTAATGACTTTAAGGCGAACATTCCCAGTAGACAAATTCCAGTTTAACATGGCGCTGCCAAAGAGATTTTCTGACTCGATATCTTCAGAAAAAGTCTGATAAAGCCTGGAGCGTTTGACCAGTTGAGAACTAATTGTAAAGTGATCAGCAACATAACTCGCTCTACCGGTAGCAGTCCCATTTCCACCATTGTTCAAATCCATGGAATTGGAAAAGAGTAATTCTGTATTTTTGGGGACCTGACTGTAGATATTAACCACACCACCAAAGGCGCCCACTTCATAGGGCAGGGTTGAAGCACCCTTTATCACCTCAATATTATCTACATCCTCCATGTTGATGACGCTTAGATCTGCAACATTTGTGAAGGAGTCATTGATTTTGATACCATCCAGATAAACTGGTGTTTCATTGGCGTTTGATCCGCGAATACTGATGGTTTGTGCGCCATCCATCTCAGTGGAAATGACAACGCTGCTTATGCTCCGGGTGATTTCTTGAAAGTCCTGAACAGCACGGGTTCTGAGTTCAGAAGCACTGACTGATTGGCGGGCAGAGCTTACATCATAGTGTGAAGGTAGGCGGACCACACTCACATCTACTGGGGCTAGCTGCACCGCTTCAGGCCACAAATCTATCCTTAAGGTGCGCGTATCTACTGCAGTTTTTTCCGCAGCAGTATAGCCGATATGATGTATAACAATGGTCAGGGGTAATTCTCTACTTGTTTCAAGTTTGAATTTACCACCTATATCTGTGGTCGTCCCTATGTCGGTATCTTTGATGATGATATTGGCATTTGTCACTGGCTCACCAGAATGAGAGTCCAGCACTTCACCTCTCAATAAAGTTTGAGCATACAGACCGGGCTGGGTGGCAATAGCAGTAATTATGAGATAGAATAAAAGTTTCTTCATCTTGTTTCCTCCAAGGGGGGCAAATATACATCACATGGATAGCAATGGGATGGATATTTCGACGATTGGTTTTATTCAGGAGTTGAAAGAAATGGCTTGATTTTCCTGGCCATGACATCATATCCCGCCTGGTTTGGATGCAGACCATCCCGGGTCAGGTCAGGATTCAAATATTGCATATCTACCAGGAAGTGGGGATATAGATTGATATACCTCAGGTCTTTTTCAAGAGCCAGGCTTGCCAGAAACCCATTTATTCTTTTTATCTGATCAGGGGGACAATTTTTCCAACGAGCTGTGGTGGGCAGGATTGAAAGCAGATAAATATCAGTTTCTGGCAGGCTTGTCGTCAGGGTGTCCACCAGGGTGACATACATGGCTTTCAGGTACTCATCACTTCGCTGATCACCAATATCATTGATGCCAATCATGAGGAAGAGTTTTTTGGGTCGTAAGCTCAAGGCTGAATTCTCCAGACGCTCCATGATTCCATCCATGTGGTCTGCAATGATCCCCCGGTTTATCACCTGATGCTCAGGGAAATAATGGTTCAGATCAAAACCCTCTGTGATTGAGTTTCCTAAAAAGACAAAGCCTACTTGATGGATGCTGTCCATTTCAACATTAAATTGCTGATTTCTGCTGTGCCAGTGCTCAGTCCGTTCACGCACTTGAGCAAAGAGGGAGGTGAAGCTGACCAGTACGCAGATGAAAATTATAAAGGATTTTTTACTTTCAGACACAAGGGACAATCCTCAAATATTTTTCTGGGATAATATCCACAATTTTTTGAACAAGCTGTCGGGCTGCAAAAAAGCTGATTCCCAACCCCACGCAGGCTACCAGAAATGCAGATAACTCGCGGGGCAATATATCTTGGAAAGGCAGTAAATAACCCAAAAACAAACCGATAAGGAAGGCCGTCATGGGAAGGCCAAACTGAATCAGTGCGAGATGCAGTTCCAGATTTGAAAGTTCCTCGATTTGCACTTTTTGACCCGGTTGAAATTCACCTGCCTGGGGGAGTGTCAGCAATCGTTGGGACTGCTTGCCCGGTGCACAGGCCACCTTTAATCCACAGGAATCACAGGAATCACAGGCGTCTCCCGTGGCGAACAGGATGGTTACCCCTGAGCCATTAGCGGACTGGATAAAACCGGTTTCACCATTATATAGCATCAGGCGCTGAGAGCTTCTTCGTCAGGTACAGCTTCCAAAACAATTAAGGCATTGGTGGAGCATTTGGCCGTTGGGAGCTCATTTCCTTGACCATAAAGATGATAATCGATGATAGCCAGGTTGTTTTCCATGGTCATCATTCCTTCCTCCACACCTCTGACACAAAGACCGCAGCCCACACAGGCCTTGATGCAGATTTTGCGAGAATCTTTGGGTGTGTCAGTATTTCTGCACGCCACAAAGACGGTATCAACTTCGGGATGTAGTTCAATGATGTTGCGAGGACAGGCATCCACGCAATTTCCACAGCCCGTGCATTTATTTTCATCAATGATGGGGAGACCATTTTCACTCATTTCCATGGCGTCGAAGGGACAGGAATCCACACACTCTCCATAACCAAGACAACCATGCAGACAGAGTTTATCCCCACCACCGGTAATATGAGCTGCCGTACATGTTTCGATACCCAGATATTCACCCTTGTGGGCACTCTCATAATGGCCACCCTGGCACATGACCCGGGCAATTATTTTCTCACCTTTTGAAGCTTCCAGCCCCATGACGCCTGCAATGGTTTCACGCGCATCATCATTGCACACGGGACACCCACTGATTTCCACCTTGCCATGAACGATATTTTCGGCAAAGCTGCCGCAACCAGGTAGGCCACAGCCACCACAATTGGCACCAGGAAGATTATCCATGATGAGGGCAATACGTGGATCTTCTTCTACATAAAATTTCTTATTGGCAACAGCCAGACCGGCAGCAAAAAGCGCCCCCATGCCCCCCATGCTCAACATTGATATACCGATTGATGCTAGATCCATTGTTTAAATTCCTTAGAGAAAAAAACACCAGAAAAATGTCTCCCTGAGGCTCTCGAAGGGTAGACTTTCCCAAAACAGGTACAATTATCAGATGCGCTTTGTCCTTCGAGAACCTCAGGATGACGCGCACAGGATACAGTATTCATTAAATTCATATTCTATATCATCCCTGCAAAACCCATAAATGCCAGGGCCAGACCACCAGCCACAATCATAGTGATGGCGGCTCCCTGGAAATATTTCGGAACTGGGGCCAATTCGAGTTCCTCTCTAATACCGGCCATAATCACCAGCGCCAGTGTAAAACCAGCACCAGCACCCAGACCAAAGACCACGCTTTCCATAAAGGAATAATCACGCAGGACGGAGAAGAGGGCCAGACCCAGGATAGCGCAATTGGTGGTGATCAGAGGCAGGAAAATACCTAAGGTATCGTATAGAGGTTTACTCACCTTGCGGATGAACATTTCAACTAACTGTACCAGAGAGGCAATGACGAGAATGAAGCTGACATATTGAAGTATGACCACATCAAATGGGACCAGAATAAGGTGATAGATCAGCCAGGTAACTACGGCTGTAATCAGCATGACAAAGGTGACTGCCATCCCCATGGACACGGCGGATGAAACTCGCTTTGAGACACCAACAAAGGGACAGATCCCCAGGAAGTAGGCAAGTACAAAGTTGTTAACGATGGCTGCTGAAAAGAAGATCAGAAAATAGCTCATGAGACAGTCCCCCTTTCCTTAGATCGAGAGGGATCGTTGTACCAATTGGCCAGGGCGATAAGAATACCCAACGTGAGAAACGCGCCAGGTGGTAAAATCATAACCATCCAGGGTGTGAACCAATCGCCAAGAATGGCGATACCAAAGATGCTGCCTGAACCCAGAATTTCTCGAATAATCCCCAGAACCACCAGCACGATGATAAACCCTATTCCCATACCCAGGCTGTCCAGAAGTGAGCGACCGATCCCATTTCGGGATGAGAAGGCCTCCTGTCGTCCCAGAATTAAACAGTTCACCACAATCAGAGGGATGTAAGGTCCCAAAGAGGCAGAAATAACGGGGAAGTAAGCTGCCAGAAATCGGTCAGCCACAGTCACAAAGGTAGCTATAATAACGATGTATCCAGCAATACGGACTTGATGCGGTATGAAATTTCTCAGGGCGGAGATCATCAGGCTTGAGCTCAAGAGCACAAAAGTTGTTGCTAGCCCCATGGCTAATCCATTATTGGCAGCGTTAGTGACAGCCAGGGTGGGGCATAGACCCAAAAGGCTGGCCATAACTGGATTCTCTTTCCAGATACCTTTGATAAATTCAGTTTTTAGGGATAGGGTAGAGCTCATGATTCAGGCCCTCCTTTGGATGGCCAGACTGTTTTTATATGCGCAATTTGGTCGTTGAGAATGTTGGTGACTGCCTTTGACGAGATAGTCGCGCCTGTAATTCCCTGGACTTCATTGTTACGGGTGGGCTTGGCATTTTTAATGACTACGATTTCAGGTGAAAGGTGGACCCCCCTGAACTGTGCAGGAAACCAGTAGGGATCCTGCTTATTGGATGGATCCACCACAATCTTGGTTCCCAGGCCTGGAGTCTCTATCTGTTCCAGCACTTTGATGCCAGTGAGTTGAGTCATATCAGGTGAAAGTCCCACCATGATCCGCAACTCCCCCTGAAATCCACTTCCCACGGCCATAAAGGCGATTCCCACAAGATGTTCGGAGCTATCACGAGTTGCTATTGCTATATAGATGGTTCCAAATTCGGTCTCTTCACGTGTATAAGTATCGTGAGCAGGCAGGACATCCCCAATGGCCGCCTTGAGGGCTTCCTGGCGATGAAAAGCTATCTTGGGTTTAGTGATGGTATCCCAGCCAGCCAGAATTCCACCAGATAAAACGGTGATCAGGGTCAACACCAGAATCATGCGTGTAGATAAGCTCATTTTACTCATGCGCGGATCTCCCCGAAAAACTTGGGTCGGGTATAACGATTAATGAGCGGTGTAAAAGCATTCATGAGCAGAATGGAGTACATGACGCCTTCAGGCAGACCGCCAAAGAGTCGAATTATCACCAGAATGAATCCAGCCCCCGCGCCAAATATCCAGGCGCCCCGAGCTGTTACAGGGGAGGTAACCATATCTGTAGCCATAAAAAAGGCGCCCAACATGAGTCCACCACTAAAAAGTTGAAAAACAGGCGAAGGATAGGACTCAGGTGAAATCAACCAGAAGACACCACTCACAAGGAAGGTTGACAGAAGGAAGCTGAGAGGGATGCGCCAGTCCGCGTATTTTCTGATCAGCAGATAGATACCACCGATGAGAATGGCGATGGCAGAAGTCTCACCAAGAGAGCCACTGATGTTTCCTGTGAGCAATCCTGATAATTCACTGGTGACACCCTCAAACTTAAAGAGTCCTAAAGGAGTTGCTGCGGTGATGCCGTCCACATCAGCATAGCGGGCAGTCAGTGGCCATGTCCAGGTTGTCATGGGAACAGGAAAGCTGGCCTGTAAAAAGGCCCGCCCCAATAAAGCGGGGTTAAAAATATTGTAGCCTAGTCCACCAAAGAAGTGTTTACCGACGACAATGGCAAAAACAGAACCAAGAGCGGTTCCACCAAGGGAAAATGATGGCGGCAGTGTCAGAGCAAGTAGCAGACCGGTTATCAGGGCTGATCCATCGGGGATGGTGAACGATTCACCTCTAACTCTGTTAACCAGCATTTCAGCAATTAGGGCTGAGGATACACTGGTGAGAATGATACCAACAGCAGCCCACTGGAAATACACCAGTGCTAATACAGTAGCAGGCACGAGAGCTGCGACGACATTCCACATAATTCTTGGAACCGTGTCTTTGGTATGAAAATGTGGCGATGAAGCCAGGATTAGAGGTGTTTCAGGTTTATATAATTTTGCCCGCGGATCCTTTTTCGGTTTCACCGGTTTTTTAGGAGTTTCGGGCTGTTCAGGCTGGGCTTGAGGTATATTTTCTTCAGTCATAAGAACTCCGCTAAGCCTGGGCTTTTTGTTGTTGTTCTGTGGATTTGACTTTACCCACACGAATCCATTGAACCAGGGGAATACCAGATGGACAGACAAAGGCGCAGGAGCCACATTCGATGCAGTTAAAAACACCCCACTCCTTGCAGTCCTGGTATTTACCTGTCTCGACTTGTCGAGATAGACGTGTAGGCACCAGGTTCATGGGACAGACACTCACGCAGGTTCCGCACTGGATACAGGGATAGTGACGGGTGTTTTTGAGTTGGGATGACTGCATACAGACTATCCCGGAAGTTGCTTTCAAGGTTGGCACCTGGAGATCGTATTGAACCAGACCCATCATGGGGCCACCCATAAATACCTGAGAGGTTTCGTCCTTGAGACCACTGCAGGCATCCACACAAACTTGAAAAGGGGTGCCAATGCGAGAGGTAAGATTACCAGGAGCTTGTATTGCGTCCCCTGTCACAGTCAGCATCCGCTGGATCAAAGGTTTACCATCAAAAACAGCCTCGTAGACTGCCAGGGCTGTGGCGATATTGTTCACAACAACACCCACATCCATGGGGAGTCCGCCAGCAGGTACTTTGCGACCCAGAGCCGCATCGATAAGCATTTTTTCAGCTCCTTGGGGGTATTTGACCTTCAGCGGTTGAATTTTAAAGTTGAGATTGAGTGCTTTCACCCTGGCTTCCATGGTGGCAATTGCATCTGCTTTATTGGATTCGATACCGACAATACCCTGATTTATTCCCAACATCCTCATCATGATGGCCATGCCTTTGAGGATACGATCAGTATCTTCCAGCATATTGCGGTGGTCACAGGTAAGGAAGGGTTCGCACTCACAGCCATTCAGGATGAAGTGATCGATGGGTTTGTCAGCTGGTGGAGACATTTTTACATGGGTTGGAAATGCAGCGCCGCCCAGACCTACAATTCCCGCTTCGCGCACCAGTTTGCTCAGCTCTTCTTTTGGGGCGATTTCCCAGTTTTCAGGTGTACTAAGTAATTCCCAGTCATCTTCCTCACCGTCTCGTTTGATGTGTATCATAGGGACTTTTGCACCAAGAGGATGGGGAAAAGATGCCACAGCAGCCACGGTTCCAGTAATGGATGCGTGGATGGGGCTGGAAACAAAAGCCGAGGAGTCAGCAATCTTTTGTCCGGTTTTTACCGTGTCACCTTTCTCTACCAGAGCCTCGCAAGGGGCGCCTATATGCTGCTGAAGGGGAATAAACACCTCATCAGGAAGCGGCATAATTTGGGATGGTAAGTGACAGGTCAGGTCCTTGTATTCATCGGGATGAACCCCACGACGAAACGTACTGATGTGCAGCTGGGATGATTCAGACATACGTGGATCGTCTCCTCATGGTTATTTTAGGGCTCATCAGCCAGAAAATTGGATTGGATAAACGGTTACATTCCATGTCTGAATGCAATGGCAAAAATAAGACCAGTAGAGGCCATTTTGCCAATCTCAGCCCATAAAAATGAATTTTAGTAAAATACTGTTCTTATTAGGGTATAGGGGTAATTAATGCGAGAATTACTAGTTGCGGAAAGCAGGTGTGAATATGTCATAGCACCCGACTTAAGTCAGGCGCTATTGGGATAAATTATTTCAAATCGACTCTAGACGTATAGGTGAGAATAACTTCTTTGTTAGCAGGCACTGGAACAGTGAATTTCACACGAGAGGCATCCACTTTTGTAAAGCGATGGGATGCATCCTGAACTCTCCAATTGCGGTAGCCAATCGTCTGAATGACTTCAACTTCCACGGCCTCATCCTTACGGTTTGCCAGGGTAATGCGGATATCTTGTTCCGTGTAACGGTCAGACTTTGAGCGTCGATCAAGAATCTCCCGCTTCCCCTTGACATCAAAGGCTTCGCCAACTTCCAGGGTCACCAAATCATCCTTGGATGTGTGCTTTAGATTGTCTTCACCGATGAGCTCAAGAGCACCGTCCGTATCTTTCTTGAATAGTCGCACAATACCTCCAGGCAGCGCTACACCCGTTCCTGTCTCTTTATCATTGGTGAACATGATCTTAATGGGGATGTTTGTGAATTGATCACGAGTCCCCTGATATACATAGCGTTTTTGGGATTTGACGAGAGTGGGGTTGAGCCACTGGATTTGCTTTTCCTCCCGGTTGTGAACCGAAACGGGAAAAGCAATATCATAGAGATGATATTCAAAAAATTGTCGCTCCTCTACAACCGGCATGCCCCTCATGGCCATCATTTGGGATTTTTCTCTGCGAGCATCGAACACCTGTTCAGGACGAGCTCGATGTAGATCACCAGCCACCAACTTGAGCTTGGCTTCTTTATAATCTTTACCAGACTTATTGTTGAGATTGATCCAGGAGCTTAGATCCAGTTCACTTTCGTCCTGATTAAGAACCGCCACATATTCGGCTTTCCAGGAGATCCCGCCAGTGAGATAAGACAGGTCAAATTTAACTTTTCCGGTTTTTTCAGCATTTAAGGTCCAGGCCAGCGTGGGGCGGACATAGAGTCTTTCACTAGGTGTTGGACACTTGATTGTGCCCACAAACTGACGCTGTATTATATCTGTTCCACCCCGACTTTTTAGAACGAGGGTACTGTTGTCATAACTGAGCAGGGTGCCTGATATTTTATTGTCGTTTTGGAGGATCACTGTCACTTCTGCTTCGAGGTATTTCTTAAGCAGCTTGTTTTGATCAACCAGATCATATCGATAATTCTGTTCTAGAACTTGAATGTCTTGATCTGAGCCCAACTTGACAGAAGAGGGATTCAGGGTTTCTGCCACACGTTCAATTTCAATCTCCGAGATACCGCTCTGAATTTGCTTTGAGAACTGTTCTTTAACCAGTGCCTCGCCATGGTTGTAAACGGTGAGTTGGGTCTGGGCCTGGGAGAGTGTTATTACCAGGGACAAGATGATGGATAATCTAAAATATTTGGACATGATGAGGCTCCTCATAGGATACATGGTGAAGGTTCACAGTAATCTATATAGCACTTGCTCAGATATCAATTTTTGCCAGGGTTTTGTGAATGTCACCCACTGCCATAAGTGCAGCGGATCCGTACCATTCTTTGAGTTCCATCTCCAGGCTACCCGCCTGAATGGCAGGATCAGAATTGGTTAAGGCTTCGGCCTCTTCCAGGCTTTCAACATTAAAAAAATACAAACCCCTTAATTCTCCTGAACCATAGAAGGGGCCAGCCAGAGCAAGTTTCCCCGCATCCGCCATAGCACCTATGTTTTTCAGGTGAGCTGCTTGTAGCTCTTTCGCCTTTTCTGGCGACAAGTCCCGGTTGGGACCTTTCTTTAAGAAGGCGATTACATATTTGCGCATCCCATAATCATCAGCGCCATACTCCATTGCCTTGAGTGAATCATAGGTCTCTGTGATTGAAGCTGGTATTTCAATTTCTTTTGATTCACATGAAAAGAGAACAGCACCTGCGAGGATCAGATGAGCTATGAATATGGCTGCTTTCATCATTCAGCGATCTGGCATTCAGCAAATTTCTTGAAGGCTTTCATATGCTGTAGGGATTGTTTCTTAAAAGCTCCAGGCATAAAGAAGGCCAGATATTTCATAAAGCCAGTGAATTGAAATTCTTGCTCAGTGATATAGCGGGTTTGGTTTTTGCCCCGCGATTCAAATCGGTTTTTAACCAGATTGTAGACACCTTTGGCCACATAGTTTCCTGAGAATTCATTAGGCAGGTTCTTTACTGTAATCGTTTCAATCATCTCAATTTCACGTTTGCCTGAAAGAAAGACCATTTTTGATTTTGCCCCAACTTCTCCAGGTGTACCCTCCAGTGGCTCAAAGCTCTGCAGACCTTCCATCCACTTATACATGTTTTCAGTACTATCAAATAAGTCGATGACTCGATCAATAGGAAGATTTATATCCAATTCAACGGTATACTTCATAATTACTCCTTCTTACCGCCCCCGATGCTTGATACGATCCTAAAAAATAATGCAGACGGGAGTCGGTGCTTCCACCTGGCTCACGTACTTTAACATTCCAGTAGAAGGGTCGCGCTTCAACGTCACAATGTTATTGGTACGCTGGTTGGCCACGAGCATAAAATTTTCATCTGGGGAAAGTGAAAAATTGCGAGGACCCTCACCACCACAACCCTTGTTTCCCAGGAGTTTCAAGCTGCCATCAGCTTCATTCACCTTCAGGACGGCGATGCTGTTATGTCCACGATTAGAGGCGTAGACAAATTGTCCATCAGAGGATATGTGGATGTCGGCGCAGGTATTGGGCGCGGAATATCCAACTGGTAAACTTGAAACAGTGGATCCCATGCTGTAACTCCCATCTTTGCTACGATCCAGTCGGGTCACGCTGCTGCTGAGTTCATTGGCCACATAGATCCATTTTCCATTGGGATGAAAAGTCAGGTGACGTGGTCCATCACCGGGATTCAGACTTAGTTTTTCAGGCGTGGCAGGAATCAGTTTTTGACCATCAGCATCAATACTTGAAAACCACAGCTCGTTGGTACCCAGATCAATTGAAATGATGCTGCCATCTATTGGGCTAAACCATGCGGAGTGGGCGTGGGGAGCTTCCTGTCGGTCAGTAGCTCCTTTACCTGTATGTTGCTGAACATCCAGAAGCTCAGAGAGGGGACCATCTTCTTCCAGCTTGAGCAGGCCTACATTTCCGCCGGTGTAGTTGGCTGTCAGCACATAACCCGCTTCATTCACACTCACAAAACATGGGTGAGCGCCACCAGACGATTGGCGATTGAGGAGGATCAGGGTGTCCTCGAAAACCATATAGGATTCCACGGTGCCGACACCATCCTCATTCTTAACCTCGTTAATAGCCACCAGGAATTTTTTGTCAGCACTTAAAGCTAGAAAGGATGGATTCTCAGACATAACGGCCAGCCCTATTTGTCTCACACCGCCACTGGCAGTCAGCTCATACTTATAGATGCCCTCGCTTGCGCTTGCGCCTTCGGTATAAGTCCCCAGATAAAATATTTGTGTGTCTTGTGTGTTCACGGTTTCCTCCTTGATGGTGTGACAGCCCGACAATACAAGGAGAGCTGTGAGGGTATTAGTTAGCCAAAGCAATTTCATGCTTGGTCAATATAGCCTGAAAAAGTGCACCACCATCCCAATATTGAAATGAGTTTCCTGTGCTATTTATCATGTCTCCAGGTGAGAAGCACATTAATTTATGAAACATTGATTTAACCTTTTCTCAGAAATGTCGTATCACATAACAGCATGAGTTATCAAGAAGCCAAAACCACCGATGCCGAATTGATTCTGAATTGTCAATCAGATGACCAAAGGGCATTTCGAATTCTGGTAGAACGTTATCAGGCCACAGCTTTTCGTTTTGCATTTCGATTGACCTGTGATACGCCTGAGGCTGAGGACCTATGTCAGAAAGCCTTTATCAGGGTCTGGAATTACAGAAATCGTATAAATCAAGATTCACTTTTCTCTACACTTTTGTACACCATTGTAAGTCGTCTCTGGTTGGATCACCTCAAGTCCAAGAGGCTCAGATTCTTTGTTGGCAAAGTTGAGGTTTTAGATACTGAAATTGTAGACCCCAATGTTTTACCCGAGATCCTCGCCATCAATCAAGATCTGGCACAACGTATAAAGACTCTCAGTAAAAAACTACCACCTCGGCAGCGTCTGGTCTTTACGCTCCGTGATCTTGAGGATTTAAACATTCGTGAGGTCATGGAAGTGACAGGACTTTCAAGAGGTAGCGTGAAGACCAATCTGAGTATCGCCAGGCAAAAAATTCGCAAGCAATTGCAGAACCTAACAGGACAAATAAAATGAAACATGAGAAATGGATCAAGAACATCCACCTCTTGCGCAAGGGCGAACTGCTTCCCGCCGAGCAACAAGCATTAGATACCCACCTCGCTTGTTGTGAATATTGTTCATCCGTTTATGACCAGGTCCAACTTGACTGGATACGAGTAATGGGTGAATCTGCCGCGGAGCCGGTCATGCCCAATGCTGAGCAACTTGGCCATAAAATTCTTTCTGCGATTCAAAACAACGACCCTCAATCTTCTCGTCCAGGAAAGACAGCTCAAATCGAGAAGAAAGCAATTTTCTTTATGCCTGGTTTTCGTTTAGGGCTGCAAGTCATGACTCTGGTATTGCTGGCAATCTTTTTTATCGAGCAGTTTCAAGTCACCAATTCAATCAAGGGACTGGAAATCCAGTTACAATCCCAGAATATTCAACCCCGACATGCACGCTTAAATTTGATTCCCCCCACTTTTAAGCGACAGCTATTGGTGATTGTGAGGGGACAGCTTGAGAAGCGGGGCTTGCCCTCAAAAAGAGTTGAATTAATTGTTCATAGTCTCGAAACCGACTCCTTTGATAATGAAACCCTTACCACGAGAAAACGGGATCTTTCCCGCGTTGAAAAATGGATTTCTGGTCAATGGGGGACAGCAAGATTTATGGATGTAAATACGCATTGGAGGCAACCATGAAATATGTAAGAACAGCTATTATGATGATTCCACTGTTGATGATGGGGTGTCTTGAAGTTGAAACTACCAGCGAAGTGCATGAAGATGGATCCATTACAAGAAGTATTCAGTTGAAGGGCTCGGCTGAGAGTATTTCGAATACAAACTTCAATATCCCACGCCATGAGATTGCTCTCTGGGAGATTACACAGGATTCATTAAAGGACGACAGGCATTTATACCATGCCAAAGCAAAGTTTGAATCTGTAGAAGCCTTAAATCAAAGTTTTAAGTTAAATACCATGGATCCAGGAGTCCAAATCATAGCCAGCCTTGTCCGTGATGAGGGATTCTTTTTCAACAGGTATTACTACAGAGAAAATATCTGGGCGGATCTACCAGGTCCAAAGCTTCCCCTGGAACCTTATTTAAGCCAGTCAGAACTGGACGTGCTGATAATGAACGAGGTTGAGGGAAATGAAGGTCTATTGGATAGTATGGAATCAGCCCGACTTGAACATCAATGGGAACTCTATATGGAACAGCTGATATATGATGATTTTGTTGCCGAATTGCGGAAAGGCGGCAAAAGCTCTGGAAACCTCTCAGCGATTGATGGGATGGTCAAGGAACATTCAGATTCACTGATGAAGGCTCTCAGCACCACCAATTTTTATGATGAAAATCGTGTTTGGAAAACAGTTTTGGGAAACTATGTCGATGATGCCATTCTCGATGAGGTAGAGCAGGCCAATACCGCAGGTTTTACCCGGTTTTATAAGTCCTGGCAGTTTTTTGAAGAGGTCTTGATGGATGACTATAGCTTTAGTGTTGAATTACCGGGGGTCATTCGAAACACATCAGCTAGTGATGTCCGAGGGAATCGTATGACCTGGGATCCGGAAACCATCAAGTTATTCTTTGGCGGCATAGCTCTTGAGGCTGAATCCTCCATTGTCAAGCCCTGGTCTCTGGTGATTACGGGTCTGATTCTATTACTCACATTGGTTGTCACTTTGGCAGGTTTTATCCGGCAGCGGAACAGAAAGCAGGCAGTTTAAAGTCATGCCCGGGACTGGAGTAAACAGCCTGCTGAACAGTGAGCAGTTCTAGGTATTCTAAAGCGTTTCATGTGATCTCCTTTCCTTGTGTTACACCATTTGTCCATAGGCGGACTGGTTGACATAAAAAAGTCCCTGATTCACCGAATTGATTGAGGTGTTCTCCAGACTTTCTCTGATGACATTCGTTTTGGCTTTGCTAATAATTCGGTCAAACCGCCATTTTTTTGAGGGTCCTTCACCGATGCGTGTGAATTCAAGGCAATCCTGACCGGCAAGCGCATTAATACATATTTGAGTTGTCATTTGCATTCCTCTCTGGAGGATCTACTCCAATTGTTAAATACATGAATAGGTATATATCTATATGTTGAATTAAAAAAAATCACTGCGCTTTTCCCGCTTTCCCCAACTTCTCAATCTCCACAAACTGCTCCTGAAAACCATTACAACAGCTGGTGATACAAATTGAATCAAGGCGGTAGTAAACCTCTTTGCCGCGTTTGGTATGGGCGACTATATCAGCGTTTTTTAATACACTCAGGTGATGTGAGACCGAGGGTTGTTGCATATCAAAGTGTTGACAAATCTCGCTCACGTTAAGTTCCTTGTCTTTAAGGAGCTCCATGATCTTGACCCGGTTGGGATCCGAGATTGCTTTGAAGAATTTATTTAAGTCGTAGGCCATTGTCATTATCTCATTTATACATAGGAATGTATCTATATATTAATGAAAGGCAATGCTTATTTTCAAATAGTAGTATTTTGTTGGGGATATTCTGAAACAATTTCAGAAATCAGGGTCATCACCAATTAAAGAGACTGAATAACTTTCTGGAGTTTGTCCTGAACCTCCATGCTCATTTCCGTCAGCTCAGAATTCTCGACGGATATCATGGATGCAACTGGATCTACGGCGGCTACTTCAACGGTTCCAGGGGATTGTTCAATCACCACTACATTGCAGGGTAGAAAGACACCAATTTTATCTTCAGTCTGTATGGCATGATGGGCATAGCCGGGGTTACAGGCGCCCAGGATGGTGTATCTTTTTAAATCCACATCGATCTTGTTCTTAAGCGTTCCTGAAACATCAATTTCACTGATAATCCCAAAACCTTCCTTGGCTAATTCAGCAGTAATGGTTTCCAGAGCTGCTTCAAATGTGGTCTCAGATAATATGGTGCTGGTGTAATAACTCATGTGTTTCCTCTAAAAATTCGTGATAACATTGTATTGCTAACTCGTGTTCTTATCTGAGACGAACAAATGGCCTTCTCGTTACAAGAAAAGCATCTGCCTTTTGTTGCTACTTTGGAATTTTAAAGTGGACTTTGTATAGTCGGCTCTGTCCATTGCTTGATTTGTTCAATTCTTGCAGCAGGGTTTTCACACTTGTGAAACCGCCTGCTTTGAATTCAACATCACTTCGACGACTGGTAAAGTACAGGGTCTGTGACTTGGTATCAACAAAGGGACAATAATCCATGTACTTTGAATTGAAAGCTTCTCCCAGATTTTTAGCCCGTGTCCAGGTTTTATCCTCTTTCTTGAAGGAAATATATAGATCACCACTCCCCAGACCATCCTCTCGGTTGTAGCCAGAAAAAAGTAGATAGGATTCATCAGGAGCGATAAAGGCGTTGAATTCATATCCTGATGTGTTTATGGAGTCGCTGAGAGAGATGGGTGCCGTGAAATCCTTACCCGCCCTGGCGCTAAAAAAGATATCATCTTTACCTTTTGAATCAGGTCGATCGCTGGTGAAATAGAGATTCCCATCCTGTGTTAAGGAAGGGTAAAACTCATTGTGCCCTGTATTAACAGGAGCCCCTAAATTAATTGGATTTGACCACTTCGATTTGGAATCATCACGTTGAACCATCCACAGATCATAATCTTTAACCGTTGTACTATCTGATGTGAGAGGTCGATTAGAGGCATAATAGAGACGTTTGCCATCGACGGAGAGAAAGGGTTCTAAATCGGCAAAGCTCCCCGAGAAGGACGCTATTTCAGGTTTGCGCCACTTGTTGCGAATTTTCCGAGAGACCATGATCGCAGAAATCTCACCCATTGGACTCTGGGCCGTGAAATAGGCTTCATCCTTGCTTAGGGTGAGGTCACGAATACTGGGGTACTCCTGGAGAATATCTTCCAGGAAAGGGGAGGGGCTTTCTCGAGCTGAGAGTGAACTGAATAGGACAATACATATAATCAGGAAAAACTTTCGCATAGGTTTCCTATGATGGGTTTGAGTTAAGACTTCTCTGCTCAATCTGCCAGGGTTTGCTGGAAATCCACAATATAAATCGTTGAGCGGATTCCAGTCTCGATGAAGACCGGGCAAATGGGATGTGAAACCCAATCAATATCCTGACAAAAACTGTGAAAGAGAAGGCTGAGAGGATTAATCGAAGATACTTTTTCCTTATTCCTTCAACCACACCGGTTAATTTCTAGGCCATGAGTCTTTTCAATAATGCCGAAAATCCCAGCACGCTGCCTCCCCTTGCAGAACGTATGCGGCCCAATACGCTTACTGCTTTTTTGGGGCAGCAGCATCTTGTGGCAGAGAACAGACTCCTGGCGAAAGCAATTCTTGCAGGTCGTCTTTTCTCTATCATTCTCTGGGGACCTCCAGGTTGTGGAAAAACCACCCTGGCCAAGATCATTGCCAGCCAGGTAGAAGCTCATTTCTATGAACTTTCAGCTGTGTCATCTGGAGTGAAGGATGTCCGTGAGGCCATGGCAAAAGCTAAGGCCAACCGGGAAATGGGGAAACCCAGCATCTTGTTTATTGATGAAATACATCGTTTTAATAAAGCCCAGCAGGATGCCCTGCTGCAGGCAGTGGAAAATGGCGTCATTACGCTGATTGGTGCTACCACAGAGAATCCCAGTTTTGAAGTCATATCACCTCTATTAAGTCGTTGCCAGGTGCTCAAGTTAAACCCCCACAGCAAAGAAGATCTGGCAGATATTCTTGAGAACGCTATTTCTGAAGACCTCTTTTTGAGTACTCAGAGCATCAAATTTGACAAAGATGGCAAAGACCTGCTACTTGAATCAGTCTCAGGGGATGCCCGACGTCTGTTAAATGCCCTTGAGATAAGCACTTCAGTTGCTACACCGGATCGCGATGAAAATGAAGTCATTACTATTACCGAAGAGCACGTCCGGGAAGCCCTTCAGAACAAGCATCAGCTGTACGACAAAACTGGCGACTATCATTATGATGCAATCTCAGCATTTATAAAAAGTGTGCGAGGCAGCGATCCCGATGCATCCCTGTACTGGCTCTCCGTCATGCTGGAAGGGGGAGAGGATCCCATCTTTATAGCGAGACGCTTGATTATCCTGGCCTCGGAAGATGTGGGGAACGCAGATCCTCAAGCGCTTACTTTGGCAACGTCGGGGCTCCAGGCAGTGCATGCTATTGGAATGCCAGAAGGGGCCATCGTTTTATCCCAGGTCACGACTTACCTGGCCTCAACAACCAAAAGCAATGCCAGCTATTTGGCTCTGCGAGCTGCCCAGGAAACCGTTCGGGAAGAAGGAGCAAAATCTGTCCCCCTACACCTGCGCAATGCACCAACCAGCCTTATGAAAGACCAGGGGCATGGTAAGGGTTATCACTATCCCCATAATTACCCCGGTCACTTTAGCGATCAGAACTATTTCCCTGATGATCTGAAGAACAAACAGTTCTACAGACCCACGACTGAAGGTATAGAAAAGCGTATATACGAACGTCTTGTTACCCTGTGGGCATCGCGCTTTGAGGAACCTTCTGGTTCATAACCCATTCAAACTCTCATGCAGCCCTCATTCAGACCACTCGCTTTCCGCCTTACACTCCTCTGCATATTATTAGCCTTGAGTAGTTCCTTTGCCCTGGCTGCACGGGGCGAAAAGCTGGAACTAATTCGAGCGGATGAAATCCAGTCCTTTACTCGCGGGGGTATCACCTATCGACGTCTGGTTGGCGATGTAAAAATGAGACGGGGAGATGCCTTGCTCAACTGTGATGTTGCAGAATTCCAAATGGAGAAGGACGAGGCGCTGCTGACTGGTCATGTCACCATCACTACACCAGATTCAAAACTCTCCAGCAATACAGCCCGCTATGCAGGGAGCGATGAATATGTAGAACTCCTTGGTGACGCTCGTTTTGAGGATGATCCCTTTGTGGTCACGGCACAAAAGCTGGGCTATTACATTGACCTAAAAAAGGTACTGGCTACAGACAACCCTACCCTGGTGGATAGCGGTTCCACACTGATGGCAGATACTATTTATTATTATGAAGAGAGTCAGCTTGGTGATGCCCGAGGGCGTGCTTCCATGGTGAATACCACGGATAGTCTCAGCGTTTCAGGAAGACATTTGCTGTACTATTCAGGCAAAGATTCTCTACTCAGTTATGGAGATGCTCAATTCAAGAAGTGGTCAAGTGAAGACACCACCCTGCAGATTGACTCGGACAGTCTCAGTCTTGAGGAGGGTTATTTTTTCGCCTGGCAAAATGTTGAGCTGCGTAATGGGGATGCGTTGGGCACCTGTGGACAGGCCGTCTACATGCAAGATGATGATGTCGCCATCATGCGGGACAAACCAATATTGAAAGAGGATGATTTTGTCTTGACTGGTGATGTTTTTAATCTGCACATGGATGGTGGCGATCTAAAATCAGTATATGTCCCAGAAAATCCCCACTTCACCCAGAGAAAAGCTTCAGATGATACCACGTTTACCGATTGGTTGGATGGCAAGGTCATGGCTGTTGAATTCAGCGAGGGACAGCCTGAGACAGTGACTCTCATTGAAATGGCCACATCATTTTTCAATGTAATTGAAGAAGGAACCTACAAGGGCTCCAACAAAGTAAGCGGCGACACTCTATTTATCCTTCTGTCAGACTCAAGCATCTCGGATATTTCCGTCACAGGTGGTGCAGAAGGTGAATTTACACCAACCAGGGGCAGCACAGATATTTCGTCTCCCATCAAATATTGGGCTCACCATATTGCTTATAGTATGCAGCATGAAACCACCCAGCTGAAAACAAATGCCTCAATTGATTATGGCGATATGAAATTAAAGGCAGGTCATGTCGGTGTGTACTGGCGTCAAAACCTGCTGCGCGCCCGTAGTCTGGTTGACACGCTTGGCTCCCAGGACTACCCGGTTCTTTCTCAGAAGGGTCAAGAGGATTTCAATGGCCAGAGCATGGTATACGACCTGAAAAGCCGACGGGGTAAAGTGGCCGCAGGTCGGACCAAAATGGATGATGCTAATTACTATGGTGAGGAATTGACCCGCATTAATGAAGACATCTATCTCATGGAAGACGGCTACTATACCACCTGTGATCTTGAAGATCACCCCCATTTTTATTTCTATAGCAGACAGATGAAACTTTTTACAGATAAAATCATAATTGCCAAACCAGTCGTGCTTTACATTGCTGATATTCCCCTGATTGCCCTGCCCTTTGCAGTTTTCCCACAGAAAAAAGGGCGCAGCTCCGGATTTATACTGCCTTCCTATGACTATCGGCCTACCAATGGAGGTCGCGCCCTGAAAGGATTTGGGTACTATTGGGCCATCAATGACTATTCCGATTTTAAAATGACTGGTACCTTTTGGGATCAATACGAAGAATTCAACTTAAGAAGTGTACTGAGGTATAAAAAACGCTACAAAATTAACGGTTCCATTGACGCTTCAATGGTTTCAGACCGGGATGCTCTGGATGATCCCGTGAATTGGAAGTGGCGCCTCAAATTTAAACATTCACAGACCATTGATCCCAGTTTCACCATTCGAGCAGATGGAGAGCTCTCAGGGGATGCCAATTTCGATAGAAATTATAGCCATGATCAAGACCAGCGCTTGAATACCAAACTGCATTCTGGTATTTCCATCAACAAAAAATTTGAATCCATCAATAGCACGACATCTCTCAGTGGAACCTATGATGAAAATCTCCAGGTTACGCGTCGGGTGGGAGAGGCACCGGAAGCTGCAGGGATCAAGCTGACGGGACCCACGCTAGCCTTACCTTCTTTTCGATTCAGTCGTGCATCGTCTCCAATTATCAAAGTAAAAGCGAATCAGGAACATTGGTATAATAGCTTCCGTTGGAGCTACAATAATGCTTTTAGTAATCGCCGCAAATGGAGCTATCTGTCCTATGAAAATCCTGACAGCCAGGCAATGGACAGTCTCCTCTGGCAGGAAGATATTGTGGATACACGGTCATGGAATCACAACATGAGTCTTTCAGGGGATACTCAGGTGATGAAGGTGTTGAAACTGGTGGGGTCAGTTTCCTATAAAGATGCCTGGGGCTTTAAATACTTCGATCCCATTCTGGACGAAAATGGTTTGGCCCTGGTGGACACAGGCTCGGGTGCTATCGAAACCACAGAAATCGAAGGCTTTATCCGTCGTGGAACCTTTAGTACCAGTGCCAGTCTGAATACAAAAGTGTATGGAATCTTTCCAGTACATATTGGACCGCTTCAGGCTATCAGACACACACTTACTCCCTCAATGTCCCTGAGTTATACACCTGATTTTTCAACAGATTTTTGGGGATATACAGAATCTCTAACAGACACAACAGGCGCAGTACAGCGCTTCGATCGCTTCGCAGGAAGCGATCTGGGTGCCACATCAAGCAAAGAAGCGCTAAGAATGAGTTGGAGATTGAACAATGTTTTTGATTACAAAATGTTTCGAAATGATGTGGAGAGTAAGTCCCAGTTTTTCACCTGGAATATGAGCGGATCATATAATTTCAAAGCTGATTCCCTGAAAGCTTCAGATATTTCCAGCAGCATGAAAGTAAATATTGGAAAATCTTTCCGACTCAGTCCCAGTATGACCTACGAGGTCTATGAGCGGGACTCAACTGGAACGCATAAGATTGACAAATTTCGGGCACCACGAATGACCAGGGCTGGTTTTAGCTTCGGTTTTAAGTTGGAAGGAGCACCCCCGGGTGGCTTACGCTCAGGTCCTCGTGAGAAGTTGTCTCCAGACAGTTTGAGCGCGGACTCTGCCCAGGGTTTTGATGAGGATTTTGATTTTAGTGAGATCAAAGTTTCCAGACCTGGTTCTGGTCGCCGCACCGCCGCCTGGACAGCAAACTTTAATTTCAGTTATTCATATAGTCATCAGAATCCATTAGAGGAATCTAAACAAACGTTTAACCTGGGCACCAGTTTAAAGTTTAATCTCTCTGAAAACTGGGCCGTTAACTATAATCCCAGATTCAATCTCATGGACAAAAAACTGGTCAGTGGTTCTGTTGGAGTTACACGAAAATTGCATTGTTGGAAGATGACCCTATCCTGGACACCCATGGGTAGATGGGGAGGCTTAAACCTGACAATCCGCCCCAATGCTTCTCAGCTTCAAGACTTGAAAGTGGAACATACCGCTCACAGAAAATATTAAAAGTTCTATAGTCCATTCTCGATTACTGCTTTAAACACAAAGACATCAGTACCAAAAAATCCTAAATAGGCCTGTGCAGAATAGGCGTAGACTTTTTTTTATCCGGGATTACTTTTAGTACAAGCATTTTAAAACCATAAATTCGGAGTGTCTGTTGTCCCAAGTCATTGAGTTGAAATCTCATCCACTCGTCTCACACAACTTAGCCATCCTGAGAAGTAAAGACACTGACAGTCAACGGTTTAGAGAATCAGCTCAGCGATTAAGCAGCATGGTGCTGATGGCAGCGACTGAATCTTTAAATACTGTTGAGCAGAGTATTGAAACACCCATGCAAAGAACCACTGAAATGGTTTTCGCTGAAGACATCTGGTTTATCCCTGTTCTGAGAGCAGGTCTGGCCATGGTAGATGTCGGTCTCAGTCTTTTACCCGATGCACATGTTGGTTTTGTGGGTCTCTATAGAGATGAAGAGACTTTGGAACCCCAGTATTACTACAAAAATTTGCCGGATTATTCAACGTCCGCCCACAGCTGTTTTCTCATGGATCCTATGCTGGCTACGGGGGGAAGTGCCTGTGCAGCCATTGAGTTGTTAAAGTCTCAAGGAGCTTCAGACATCAGATTACTGACTCTGATCTGCGCTCCAGAAGGCATAAAAGAAGTCTTTACAAAGCATCCAGATATAGCCATTTTTACTGCTTCTGTAGATGAACGATTAAATGAGATAGGATACATCGTCCCCGGTCTTGGGGATGCAGGCGACCGATATTTTGGGACTTGAGCTCTAAGTTCAGCCCAAAAACAGCGGAAGGGAGGACAGTCCGGGCGGACTGCCTCCCCTCCTATCTCGCTAGTGCAGGACAGCGGAGATATCTTCATCAGCTAACTACTCGATAAAGTCGGCCTCGGCGAACTCCTCGATACTGAAATCATTTTCTGGATCAGCGTCCATTTGTAGGATGAATTCCACAACCTTTTTTTGTGCTCCCTCTACCTGCTTGCGAGAAACGGGTCCCTCTTTGGGTTCATACATGGCCTGCTTCTTTTGAGGCAGGTTCTCTACAACCCTATCGGTTAATTCCTGATCCTGCCCCTTAAGTGCCAGGGCAATATCATCGATATCAAGACTGTTAAATACATCTCTGAGAATGTTTTCCGGGAGCATGGGCACATTTTCAAAGGTGAAGTGATGTTTTTTCACTTCCTTGGCCAACTCAGGATCTTCCTGGGAGAGATAATCAAGAAATTGTCGTTGTTCTTTGGCATCCATGGTTCCCAATAGACCTGCCATCGCTTTACCGCCACCTTCTGAATATTCGGCTTGAGATGGAATCTGCTTGGCTTTTTCACGATATTCTGAAGCAACTTCTAGAACAGCTTCCAATGGAACGTCCTTAATCTTTCCAAGATCAACCATGGCTTCGGTACGAATTTCAGTGGGAAGCCTCATTAGGAGGCGACCTTGCATTTCTGTAGGAATTTGGGCCAGGAGTATGGAAATCGAACGAGTTGGTTCTGATCGAATCAAATATGCGAGATGAACTTCTGACATACCCTCAAGAAAAGCAAAGGGTTGAGAGGTTGCATCCTTGGCATCTGCTGCAAATTTCTTGGACATAAAGGAGAAATAGAACTCCTCCAGCACCATCTTCTTAAATTCAAAGTGTATGTTTTTGATCTGAGGTACACGCTGGCGGACCGTAATGATTTCCTGATCCGTTAAATTGGGGAACAACTGTCCCGCAAGACGTGCTCCCAATATATCAAAAAGAATTGCGGCTTTATCAATACCGGCTAGTTTTTTTTGAGTAGCCATTATTTTTGCCCCTTCTTTTTCTTTTTACCATTCGATTTTTCTTCTTCCTCAGTCTCTTCTTCTTCCTCTTCTGCTTCGCCAGTATCCTGTAGCCAGTCCTTCACAATGCTGGAGGCTGAACCAGGCTTACTTACCGCCAGGGAGACAACTGATTTCTTAATGCTATCCACTTCATCCAGCAACTCTGGATCAACGGCCGGCTCAGGGATGAGGTCTTCTTCAGGCTCTGTCACAACTTCAGGAGTTGGTTCCGGTTCAACTGGTGCCTGAGCCATGTCCTGTGATGGAGGTAAATCTGGAGCCTGACGACGGCCACCCATCAGGGCGCCGATAATCACGGCCAATCCCACCAGTACAGCGGCACCAATAATGAAAAGCCACAGGAGATCATCTTCATCCTCAGGCAGCATGGTGGCCTGGAGTCTCTGGTTCTCAAGATCATCCATTTGCTGTTTGAGTCTATCTTCACGATCTTTGATTGCTGATTTTTCTGCTTCTCTACGTTTTTGCTCAAGCTCAAGTTTCAGACGCTGCTCTTCTTCCAGATCCACAGCTGATAATTGATCTTTGAGATCCTCAAGTTGTTCAGAGAGCAGGGCTAACCTCAAGGAATCCTGACGTAAGCGATCCTGGGCTTGTTCCTGCTGGGCTTCAAATAATTGTCGACGTTCTTCGGCCAAACGGTTTTCTTCCTGCTCGCGCAAGTCTCTTAATTCATTCTCGCGTTGGCGAATCCGTTCTTCCTCTTGAATACGTAGTTGTGCCAACTCAGCATCATGTTCTTTCTGTTTATCAGCCTCTTCCTGTCGGATACGGGCCATTTCAGCATCACGAGCCTCTTTATTGGCCTGATCCAGTTTCATCCGCTCTTGCTGACTTTCTAAATCTTTGATGCGCTTGTTTTCAGTTTCTTCTTTCTGCCGGGCTTCAATTGCTGTCATTTTTTCAGCAATGGATTTAAGAAGAAGTTGTTCCGTGTCAGGCTTGTCTTTAGTGGTGCCCTGGAAATCAGCAGTCATAACCTGTAATTTGTCACCACGCTCCCTGTTGAAATGGGCAGCAACCATGGTTACGGTGCGAATGTTTTCAATAATCTGAGGGGAGATAGGATCTTCCAGAATAACGGTTAGCTCCATTTTGTTAACCCGCAGGCTTGGACCACTCGTGCTGGCGACTGTGTGGCGGGATAATTTTGCATTACCACTTTCAGAATAGCTCACCAGGTTCTGATCGGCGGTGTTTTCTGTGACGCTTTGAATGTCTTCTTCCAGGATGACTTCATTTTCTTCCAGTGAAAGATTTGCCTCGGCAGCGACTTCAGTTTGAGTGGTATCAGGGATTTCAGCTACTTCATCCAGATCTTCAGCAGCAGCATAAACAACGTCTTCATTGGTGTCTTCTTCTACAGGAACTTCTTCTTCGTATAATTCAAAACCAGGTGATTGAATTCCAGGGAATCCAGGGATATCAGATGGTACATCAGTTTTAATGGGGCGCTTTTTGAGAACGGTACGGGTTTTTTTCACACTTGGATCATCAGTGGTTTCAGTTGCTGATTGACTCATACCTGGCGTTTTGCTAAGAGATTGCTTAAATATTTCTTGCTCGGGGCTGACCTTCCCTTTTTTAGATCCTGGTGCTTCATAAACAGTTGTATATTTTTGAGTTGGTGTTGCTTCCATGACAATATTTACATTCACAATGAAATTCTCATGGCGTAAAATGCGATAAACAGCATCACTTACTCTTTGATGAATGGTATTCTCCAGCAGAATCTTTTGGGAGAGCACCTCTTTATTGGTGTCCGGTAAAGCGAACACCTGAGAGATCAACATCAGTGAGGTAATGATACCGCCTGTTATGATGTGTTTAAATGCTGGATACTTCATAAGCTTCTCCTCGTTTCTAGCGTCAGCCTTAATTAGCCGATCGTTAGAAATGTTATATCAACGCGTCTGTTCTTCGCTTTATTCGCTGGGGTGTCGTTTGCTACGATCGGTACAGTATCGCCAAAACCGATGGCTCGGAATTTGTCAGCATGAATTCCCTGACTGGTTAAATACCGAATCACTGCACTGGCTCTAGCTGCTGATAGCTCCCAGTTTGAAGGAAACTGACTCGACCGGATTGGGTCATTGTCTGTGTGTCCCTCTACTGCAATGGCATAAGTTGCCTTTTCCATGGTGCTTACCAGTTTCACGAGAAATGACTTGATGGGTCCTGAAAGTGTAGCAGTTCCTGAACCAAAAGCTAGATCGCTGGCGATTCCCAGTGTAACCCCTCGGGCATCCATAGAAACTTTAACCTGACTCTGAAGCTCCTGCTCCACCACTAATTTTTTAACTTCTTTATTGATCTGACTCAAGGAAACCTTTTTGCTTTTCTTCTTGGATCCTTGTTTCTTTTGAGTTGAATCACCGAATTGCTCCAGCTTGACTGGATCCAGGGTGGACATGGCGAAAAGGAGCACAAAGAAAGTCATGAGTAGGGTCATCATGTCAGCATAGGTGGTCAGCCAGCCGCCCTCGTCCTGTTGCTGTTTCTTTTTTGGTGCCATTGCCATTTTTTATTAGTCCTCGTAAACCCTGTCACGTGGGGCAAGATATGAGTTCAAGAATTCTCTAACCAGAATGGGATGCTTTTTGACCTTGAGCATCACAACCCCATCAATAATCATATTTTGAGTAATATTTCGTTTGTCTATTCGAGAACGCAGTTTCGCTGCAACAGGCAAAAAGAAAAGGTTGGCAAAGAGGGCGCCATAAAAGGTGGTAATCAGGGCAACACCCATGGATTGTCCAAGTTTTGCTGCTGGATCGTCATTTCCGCCACTACCATCAGAGGGAGCACCCATGGCAAAAAGCATGGCAACTAGACCCACCAGGGTTCCAACCATACCAAATGCAGGTGAGAAAACACCCATGGTCTTGAATACATTTGCTTCGGCATCTTCACGAAGTTCTCGATTGACAACACGGGTTTCCATAATGTTGCGGATATCTTCTTCAGGTAGACCATCAACAATCATCTGAACGCCGTCTTTCATAAACCAATCTTTAATACCATCTGTAGCCTTTTCAAGATCTGCAGTACCCTTTCGGGCAACAGCAGCCAGTTCCACTAATTCACGAAGTGTATCACTATCATTGTGAGTATCACCCTTGAAAACAGCCCAGAGGTTGGTATACAGGGAAAGTACCTCTTTAACAGGGAAGGCCATGGCTGTGGCAGCAATAGTACCACCCAGCACAATCATGAGAGATTGGACATCCACAAAGGTCATCACACCGTTTGGGAGAACTTGAGATACTTCAAATACAGCGTATCCGATCAAGCCTGAACCGAATAATAATCCTATAATGGTTGCAAAATCCATATGCTAATCCTTTTCCTGTTAATCCCTTGCAGAAACGGCTGAACGCAACCGATTCTCGTTTAAAGCACGCAGGATATTACGTACTTCGTCGTATCCGGGGTCGATCTGAAGTGCAATATTCCAATTAATGGTTGCTCTGTCGATCTGATTAAGCTTGTAATAGATGGACCCACGTCTGGCATATGCTAAAGCCAGATTTGGATTGTATTCCAAAGCTTCGTTGATCTCAATCAGCGCATCATCGTATTCTTCATTATAGAAAAGTCGCAATGAACGTGAGAGGTGTTTCAAAGCCTGGTTGATCTGGGCATCGGAAACGTGGCGCGCCAATTGGAGAGAGGCCACTGAATCTGCCAAAACCTGATTTCGTTGTTCAAGATGCTCTACCATACGATTAAGGTGCTCAATCTCCGCACTTGACATTCTGAGGGAATCCCTCAGAACCAGCAATTGACGCTCCTGAGCTTTGTGCCAGCTGGAGTCAATCACCGTTCGCATGGGTAAGCCATCTTCAGTAACAACGCCTGAAACCTTGATCCCACCACGCTGTTTGCTGGCTGCAGATCTGACGCGGGGTAGAAAATAATCTAGTCCGATTCCTATACCAGGTGGGTTCTCACGATCCTCACCGAGATAGGGTAAATTTTGCATGTTGGAGAAACCGACATTGATGTGGTATTCATGAGTTAAAGGTACTTTCACTCCAGCATTGATACCCACACCATCCCACTCAATAATAAAATCAAGGCCACCACGATCAGCCATGATGTTGGTGTTTAATAATAACCCTAAAAAGAAACCAATACTGTTGGCCTTGGCAATCTTGATTGTATCGCCAGGAGTGGTGGTTGTATCCAGATCAAATTTGCCAAAATTGGATCCATAACGTCCAGAACCAATACCCAGATAGGTTTTGAGGTTATACTCAGAAAAACTGTTCTCACGACTGAGCAGCATATAGTAGGAAAGATTACGAACCTTCTCTTCAAGATCAGTAGAATCTGAAGCTGCACTGGTAACGCTGATATCATTCACTCCAATTCCCACAGCCGTTTCACCATAAGTCAACAGGCGGTTTTGAATATGTAAGGCAATATCATTTTCATTGGCGGCCGAACCAGATTGTATGGCGGAGAGACCCAGTCTGAAATCACGGGTAATATCCGTTTCCAGAAAGGCACCCTTGTTCCAATAATCGGTTTCAAAAGCACCACGGGTGGATTGACCGGCAACACCAATACGCAATAAATAGGATTCATTATATAGACTGGAAGTTGGAATATGCATCATTGGTCCAGGCCTTGAATAATTCAGGGTCGTTTGACCGAAAACTGATATGCTTGATGCAACGATAACTAAAATCAGTATATGTTTTAATGTTTTCATATGATGATCTCCAGGATCAGCCTCTCATCTCGTATCATTCCTGCACAAATCGTCTGGCCAGGGTCAAATATTCACTGCCGGGGTGACGGGAGACCAGCTCTTGAAAAGCAAGCTTGGCTTCCGGAAGACGATCCTTGTTTTTAAAGGCCAGACCGATCATTACCAGGGCATCGTCCTGTTTGTCAGAATTCTCGAAGCGCTGCACCTGTTCAAGGGCGCTAATCGCTTCATCATAAAGTCCTTTTTCAAAATAACAGCGACCTACCCAATACTGGGCATTCGCACGCATGGTCACATCAACACCGCCTTGAACGATGTTGTTAAAATCTTCAATGGCCTGGTAATAAAGTTCCTGGTGATACTTTGTGAGTCCACTTCTGTAGGCGGCCTGTTCTTCACGTTCACTTAATTTCGGACCAGAATATGGTTGATTGATAGGTGCTGTCGTTACAGTCGCATGCTTCCAGGGAGTATGCAATTCAGCAAACACGCTATCTGATGTCTGGCTTTCACCAGGTACAAAAACTGGCGTCCTCCGGGCATTTTCCTGTTGACCCACCAGGCTGGTAATGCGGGTGCTCAGTAAGGCGCGATCCGTTTCCCCGGCGGCCTTAATCTGGGCAATCTCAGACTGCAGACTATCAATCACAGTTGTCTGATATCTCAAACGAATTTCTGTTTCAGCTAATTTGTGCTGATAGCGATTTAATTCTTCTTCAAGCTCCATTTGCTGCCCTAATAATTCTGGAGAATCATTGATCTCCCCATCTATATCAGGACTTGTCTGGGTGCTATCATCTATTCTCAAACCAATATCATAGAATAGAGATCCCGTTTGACCATATGCAGTCAATCCAAGAAGGAGAATAATCGGAGTGATATATGTGAGATACGACTTCATAGATCTAGTTCTGACGATTTCCTTTTAAGAAGTCCCTGGCCTGGTTTGCCAGTTCACTGTCCGGGTATTCATTGAGAAATCGTTCCATGTGTTCTCGGGCTTTCAAATAGCGACCGAGCTGCTGATAGCTGATGGCAATTTTGAAAAGAGCATGATCACTTTTATTGTTTTCTTCAAAATTGAAAACCTTCTCAAACTCAGTCACAGCAGATTCATAATCTTCCAAGGAGTAATAGCATTCACCAATCCAGTATTGTGCATTGTCAGCGTAGGCGCCCGTAGGTTCACGCTGGATAAGGATCCGGAAATCCTGAATGGCCTCAAGAAAATCATTATTGAAATAGTTGTTGAGAGCGTCATTATAGGCCATGCGATAATCCGCATTAAATTTATAACCGCGAGTTTTGGAGGGAGTGACAACAGCTGCAACGGGTTTCTCAACCGCCGGAGGAGCTTCTGCCACACGAAGCGTAGTCTTCACTTTTACTGGTTCAGGTTTGACTTTAACGGGCGCTGGCTTGGTGGTTACTGATTCCATAACGACACCAGCATGGGTTTCCAGGGCAAGTTGCTCGATCTGTATTTCCAGAGAGTCATTTAAGAGCAATAGATTTTTCATACCCTCTTTCAGGGAATCAATTTCCCGAATCAGGACATAAATATTTCCTCTCAGATTGATGATATCTGGATCACGGGGAGTGGCTACTACTTCAATAACAGGTTGCTCAGCTTTTTCATCTAATTTGGTTTGATAGACGGCTATTTGTGTATCCATGGCAGCGATACTGGCTTTGAGAAGTTCAACTTCTTCACGGGATTCGCGGAGCTTGACCACCTCTGCAGAAAGTGCCTTCATCTGGGATTGCATCTTCATCTGCTCAATATTAGGAGCGGATGTGGCTGGCTCTTTTGGCGTACAGGCCATTAGTCCCAGAAGGGTTGCCAGAGAAAGGGATAATATGAGTGAGCGTTTAGATATCATGCTCTTCCCAATCGAGTGAATAACTATATCCTATAAAAGAGCCAAATGAATTTGGCACATAAAGTTCAAATTCGCCACTGGCACCAGGGAAAAGAGAGGTGTCAGTATTAACACCGCTGGAGAATACATGGTGGGAACCTTTGACAAAAGCCGTCAGCTCTCGTGTATCACCACTCCAGTTAATTCTGAAAAGAAAATTCACTTTGACAAAGTCTGCGCGGCGACCACCAATATTTTTTACCACTCCAGAAAGAATGGTATTTCCTGTGCGATCCTTGCGCTCTTTGATGCTGCCAGATAAAACGACGTTACCTGTGTATTTGCTATCCCGTGTATCGCCCTTGACATCCTGGGTTCCGGTCATATTAGCACGATCACCATTAATATTCATGGGAGCGCCACCACGTGCGCCATCAACGGCTGAAACTGCAGGAGCATCATCAGATGTAGGGATATTATCGACAATACGTAAGACTTGATCGCGGGAGACAGAAAGCACACCGATAAGCGTTTTGACCTGGATATTATCCTTGTCCTGATCAATGACATCACCAAATAGCTTGGTGCCATTCTCTAAATGTACTTCCTTACTATATATACTTAAGGGGTTGGTCCAGACTTCACTCTGAGTTTGAAGTTCGGTTAATTTCTTTTTTACATATTTTAATTCAGCAGCCAGACGTTTGACTTCATAGTTGATCTCGCTAGTGACAAAATCAGCAGACTCGCCAGAATCCGGTTTTTTATTTCTTAGTTGATCAAGATTATAGATCAGATTATCAGCTTTTTCACCACTCTGCCAGGCAGATTCATCAGTGCCCTGAGCATCTACACCTGCAGATTCAGCACGATTTGTTGAGTCCCCTCGTGCTGACGATTTGTCCCAGGACTCTTCTTCCGGTTTTGATTTTCCACCGAACATTGAGCACTGTACAAATGTCAGGGTTAGCGCCAATAACAGTACTTGTAAGCTGTATCGCTTCATACGCAGCCTCTTCCGACTTAACATCGCTTCCAGTTTTATGCGGAGTGTAACCTGTCCTGCACCGCATTCGTAAAGAATTTAGGGGGTTATTAAAATCTTGTCAAGAAAATACAACTGTTTTTTAGGCACTTATGGCAACTACTTAAGAAAATGCTTTAAGTGATACTACATATTGTGGTTTTAAATGAGGGGCTTTCCGTATCTTGTGGAAAAAAAAGGGCAAAAAGTGAGGTTTTGGACAAAAAAATCAATGGTTTAGATGATTTTTGTCATTTTTTAGCAAAATTTTTGCCAGGGCGAGGGCAGGCGACGAAGTCATCAATTTGGGGATGGATTCAATTGCTTTTCGATAAGGGGTCCAAGAAACTGTTTTGAGGGCTTCCTCCAGAACAAGCCATTTGAAGTCATCATGCTCGTGGCTCAGTTCAGGATCTTTCAGCTCAACTTCGGCTATGAATGCAGGGACATGAATGATCTCATCTGTGCGATGGAGGTAATACGTTGAGACATGATCGAGGGCATAAAACTGCCTGGGGGTAAAGTTTGTCTCTTCTTCAAGTTCACGCAACCCAGCTTCCCAGGCTGCTTCACCTCCCTTGATTTTTCCTGCAACAGGTTGCCAGATTCCAGGGTAACTGTTGTTGGGAGCACGCCTCAACAGGAGGAAACGCAAGCCGTCATTTGTTTGAGAGAATGGAAAAACATCTATGTATTTCATCATGGTTGAAGATAGCCTCGCTATTTCAAATCTGGGTTTCGAATCCCAGTCTTTTGCAATGTATCATTCTACTTCTGCAGTATAATCACTGATTCACCAATGATCTCAATAGAAGCACCCCAACGCTTGGCCAACCAGATCATGGTTTGTGGCGCAAAAAAAACAACATGGGTCTCATCCTTGATATAATGCCAGGTGCTAAAATTCAGATCGGGCAAATTTAAGCTGGTCATTATCCCAAGATAACCCTGGGGTTGCAGACAGGACCAGAGACGGTCGAGCTCTACCAGGGGTTTATGAAGATGCTCAACAACCTCTGTCGCCGTGATAAAGGCATAACTATTATTGAAGACCTCCTCCTCGGGTGCATAGAAGGTATCGTAGACGGACATGGTATGCCCCTGCTCTTCAAATATGAGCTTGAGCAAAGGTCCTGGACCAGAACCAAAATCAAGACCTCTGGAATTTGCCGCAATTCTATCGAGTATGGGAGCACTCATTTTTTGGAGAAAACTACGGTAGCGCGGATCTTCAAGATTATTCTGATGAAACTCATAGCGCTTTAATTCCTCATCCCTACTGAGATGGGAATCTGGATGTGCAAAAACCAGCTCACAGACTGGACAGTGCAAATATTCACGCATGGTGTCCCTGTGAAAATGCTCTGGTTTGTCATGGGAGCAAAGTGGGCAGGAGAGTGTGTTCATCATTATCTGATATAAAAAACAAGCGGGGATTCGAATCCCCGCCTGTGTAATTACTTGAAGTGTATTTGCTTGCCTAGAATGGTAAAGGCTCGTCGTCTTCACCACCAAAGGGGTTACCACTGGGAGCTGAACCACCAGGAGCCGTGCCACCTGAGGGTGCTCCACCACTATAACCGCCACTATCAGGGCTACGTCCACCACCTTGTGCACCACCACCGCCACCACTACCAAGTGGAGTTACGGTCAGAGCCACTATTTCCGTCGTATACTTTTTAACGCCATCACGGTCTTCCCATGAGCGGGTTTGCAGACGACCTTCAACATAAATCAAGGATCCTTTGTCCAGATAGTTTGCCACAAACTCGGCAGTCTTGCCAAAAACAACAATGCGATGCCATTCAGTTGAATCAATATTATTACCACTGGCATCCTTACGTGTCTCATTGGTGGCCAGGGTAATATTTGTAACTGCAGTTTGCGCAGGAGTATATTTTAATTCAGGTTTTTGACCCATTCTCCCCACAATGATTGCTTTATTAACACTATTCTTTTGCATGCTTCCTCCACTTGACCCGACAAGGGTCGTTCAAATATGACGATTAATCTAATTAAATATTAATGGAACTGATCCACTTTTCTAAATCAGCG
Source organism: Fidelibacterota bacterium (assembly GCA_016784025.1). Lineage (GTDB taxonomy): Bacteria > Fidelibacterota > UBA8477 > UBA8477 > JABMPR01 > JABMPR01. The sequence continues at coordinate 80,865 of JADHVL010000010.1, forward strand.
ATAATCCAGGCATCAATTGTATAGCTCCTATGTTTCAAGGCAATTGCCTCCCAGACACCACCAGTAACATGAGCCCACGGCTCTTTAAAATTTTTGAGGTCTTCATCCTCTCCTAACACAGCGATAACTCCATCGTTTTCTTCATAAACCGAAGACATGTCAGGAAACCGAGGACCTTTGCTCAGATCAACAGGACCAATCAGCGGATTTTGCCTTGTCAGATTTATATGATCCCTGACAGACTGATTTGAAACCATATGATGAATCCCCTTAAAAAGGAGAAGAACCTGTCGAACATTCTGGCTATCCAGGGCGGCAACCTGTTTCCTGCAAACAGCTATATCGTTTGAATAAGAGACAACAATTCTGCCGGGAAAGGCTTGTTCCAATCTTTTACGGAAATCAGGGGCGCAGAAAATGAGGGCGTTTTGATTCATTCCTGTGTGAAGTCCTCAGTATCCATGATATTGATTTCTGGCTCCTCAAGATCTTCAGGCAAATCATCCATGATAAGATCGTTTTTAGAAAAATCCACAATCCGCTCGTCACCTATACTACTACCTCCCTCAATGGACTCAAGGTCATCCTTATTTGAGAACTCTTCTTCAAGGACTTCCAAATTAGATCGAAGACTGCTCTTTAACTTGATGAGCATTGAATCCCGTTGAGCCTGTAGCTTGCGAAGTTCATTTTGGATTTGAGAAATATCCTGGTGGGCAGTAAAGAGTAAAGCCTCTTTTTCAGTATTGGCTTTACGAATGATGATATCGGCTTCGTTTTGGGCATTTTTCAAGGTCTCCTGGGCGGTCTTCTGTGCCAGGAGCAAAGTCTCCTTAAGACTGTCCTCTACATTCATATAAGTGGTCAATGCCAGGCGGGTTTCTTTATTCTCGATATGGATTTCATTTGATTCACGAATCAGGGTTTCAAGCTCATCGGCAAGCCCTTCCAGAAATTCGTTGACCTGATCTTTGCTGTAACCCAGAGGAGATTGTTTAAATTCCCGATCGCGTATGTCTTGTGGGGTTAAGCGTCCCATAATTGCCTCCTCATTTAATATTCCCTGGCTCCAAATAAGGCTGTTCCCACACGAATATGGGTGGCACCCTCTTCGATAGCGATTTTAAAATCACTTGACATGCCCATTGATAACATGGCCGTCTTACCACTTGTTCCAATCTGTCTTACCACTTGTTCATGAATCAGCTTCATCTCTCGAAAGGCCTGTCTGATACGATCAATATCCGCAGTGAGTGGGCCAATAGTCATTAAACCTTGAAACTCTAGATGGGGCTTCTCTGCACAATAAGCAGCCAACTCCAGCGCTTGAATAGGCTCAACACCCTCTTTATTGGTTTCACCAGAGATATTGATCTCTACCAGAACAGGAATTGTCAATTCTTGTGCACCAAAACGTTGATCCACAGCATCAGCAATGCGGGTAGAATCAATAGTGTGAATGATATCAACCCTGCCAGGTAGATATTTGACCTTATTGCTCTGAAGATGCCCGATAAAGTGTTTGACGATGCCGGCTGGATTAAACCCGGGAAATTTATCTCGAACTTCCTGGGCTCGATTTTCTCCAAAATCACGCAACCCTGCATCGTATGCCTGCTGCATGTCTTCCACGGGTTTCCGCTTGCTGACACCAATCAGGGTGATGTCTTCAGTGGCTCGACCAACCCCATGAGCAGCCTCAGCTACTTCATCCTGGATTTGGCTCAGCCGTTCAGCAAAGGTTGATGTACCCATGGAACAACTCCCTTATTCGGCTGGCGGTGTTTCTCCCTCACCGTCAAAGATATCCTTTTGCTCGACAACTGGAGCTTCACCATCAGCGAGATCAATTTCTGAAGGGTCTTTCTCTTCTTGAACCCGAGTCACGGCAGCAATGGAATCACCATCATCCAGGCGAATCAACTTGACCCCCTGTGTATTCCGACCAATACTGCGTATGGAGGAAACAGGCTGACGGATGAGCACACCTCGACTGGTGATAATCATCAGATCATCATTGTCCACAACCTCAAGCAGGGAAACCATACTGCCAACCTTAGGTGTGGTTTTGATGGTGATAATACCTTTACCAGCGCGATTCTGGACGCGATAGTTGATCACTTCCGTCCGTTTACCAAATCCGTGTTCAGATACGGCGAGCACAGTACCTTCGCGACGAACCACAATCATACCTACAACCTGGTCATCATCTCCCTTGAGCTCGATACCCTTAACACCCATTGTCTTACGACCTGTAGGACGGATATTGGTCTCACTAAAGCGGATGGACATACCATTTCTGGTACCAAGTATGATGTCATTTTCACCTGAGGTGATCTGGGCATCAATGAGGTGATCATCATCACGAATATCGATGGCAAAGATACCACCCTTCATGGGACGACTATAAGCTGTGAGGACGGTTTTCTTGACCAATCCCTTGGCTGTTGCCATGGTGATGAAAAGATCTTCAGCATATTCTCTTACGGCAATATAGGCTTTGACATTTTCACCCTGATCGACACGCAATAGATTGATCAGCGCGCGACCTCGCGTGGCTTTTCCAGCCTGAGGAATTTCATGAACCCGTAACCAGTGACATTTTCCGCGATCGGTAAAGAATAGGATATAGTCATGGGTGGATGCGGTGAAGAGATGTTCGATAAAGTCCTCATCTCGGGCTTTTGCCCCGGCTGATCCTCTACCACCTCTGTTCTGGCGACGATATCCACTGACGGGATAACGCTTTATAAAACCGTTGTGAGTAATGGTGATGACCATCTCTTCTTCAGCGATCATATCTTCAATGGTGAAATCTTTTGCGTCGAAGACGATTTCTGTACGACGCTCATCACCATAACGCTCCTGAACATCACGGAGTTCAGTTCTAATAATTTCCATCCGGAGACCCACATTGTTGAGAATCTCGTTCAAGCGGGCAATCAGCTTGAGAACTTCTGTATACTCATCAATAATTTTCTGACGTTCCAGACCAGTAAGCTTCTGCAGACGCATATCCAGGATAGCCTGAGCTTGAATTTCTGATAGCTGGAACTTGGATACCAGGGACGCTTTGGCCTCTGGTGGATTTTTGGAGCCACGGATTGTCTTGATAATGGCATCAAGATTATCCAGGGCAATTTTTAAACCCTCTAAAATGTGAGCTCTGGCTTCAGCTTCTCTGAGCTCGAATTGAGTCCGCTTTACAATGATTTCATGACGAAACTTGATAAATTCGGCGATTACCTCTTTCAAGGTTAACACCCGAGGTAAACCATCTACCAGGGCTAGCATGATGACACCAAAGGTCTCCTGCATTTGAGTATGCTTATAGAGCATATTCAGAACAACCTCTGGAACCACATCACGTTTTAACTCAATCACGAGACGGATACCGTCCTTATCTGATTCATCGCGGATATCTGAGATACCCTCGACCTTTTTGGTACGAACCAGCATGACAATTTTTTCGATAAGTGAAGACTTGTTGACCTGATAAGGGATCTCAGCAATGACCAGGCTATAACGACCATTCTTATGCTCTTCAATATTTGCACGGGCACGGACGGTAATCTTACCTCGACCCGTTTCGTAGGCTTCACGAATTCCTGAAGCGCCGTAAATAATGGCGGCTGTTGGGAAATCTGGACCCTTGATATGTTCCATGAGCTCAGGAACTTCGATCTCAGGATTATCGATTTGAGCCACGATGGCATCCACGACCTCATTCATATTATGAGGAGGAATATTGGTGGCCATACCCACAGCGATTCCACTGGAACCATTGAGCAGAAGGTTTGGAATAACAGCAGCCAATACTGAGGGCTCCTGGAGACTTTCATCAAAGTTTGGTGTGAATTTTACCGTCTCTTTTTCAAGATCCTTGAGCATTTCACTGGAAATACGCTTCATGCGGGCTTCTGTATAACGCATGGCTGCAGCACTATCACCATCAATGGATCCGAAGTTACCCTGACCATCAACCAGGGGATAACGCAGGGAGAATTCCTGGGTCATACGTACCATGGAATCATACACAGCAGAATCACCGTGAGGGTGATACTTACCCATGACGTCTCCAACGATACGGGCACTTTTACGATAAGCTCTATTGTACCCAACCCCCAATTCCATCATTCCGTAAAGGATACGACGGTGAACGGGTTTTAAACCATCACGGACATCCGGTAGGGCACGTGAAACAATCACCGACATGGAATAATCCATATAGGATTTTTTCATTTCCTCTTCAATCGATGTGTTCAGTATGTTCTGTCTCTGAATCTCCAACTCAATACCTCTTTATTCTAGTTCTTTCAAATTCTTTATTTCACTGCTCTACGTGGAATCTTCCTGTGTCATCCCGAGCGGAGTCGAGGGACAAGGGGATTCACTTTTTTACATCACCCCTCGACTCCGCTCGGGGAGACGGACTAAGAGCACTCTCCATCAACATGATTCTAAACATCAATATTGGTCACATATTTTGCATGAGACTGAATAAACTCACGACGTGGTTCAACCACATCACCCATGAGGGTTGAGAAAATTCGATCTGCAGCCGCTGCATCATCCAGGTTCACGCGCATCATGGACCGAACTTCTGGATCCATGGTGGTATTCCATAACTGATCTGGATTCATCTCTCCCAAACCTTTGTAGCGCTGGATTTTGGCGCGATTGGGGTCACCACCTTCGGTCATCTTCTTAATGGCAATATCCCGCTCATCATCATCATAGCAGTATTTTTCTTTTTTGCCAACACTCACCCGATAAAGAGGAGGCATGGCAATATAGACGTATCCTCCAATGACCAATTCAGGGAGATATCTAAACAGGAATGTCAGCAACAAGGTACGAATGTGTGCACCATCAACATCAGCATCCGTCATAATCACAATTTTGTGATAACGTAATTTTTCGATATCGAACTCTTCCTTGAAACCAGCGCCAAAGGCAGTGATCATCATCCTGATTTCATTGTTGCCCAGAATCTTATCAATTCTAGCTTTTTCAGAATTGATGATTTTTCCACGCAAGGGCAGAATGGCCTGGAACCGTCGATCGCGTCCCTGCTTGGCAGAACCACCGGCAGAATCTCCCTCAACCAGATAAATTTCACACATAGCAGGATCTTTGTTTGAGCAATCAGCCAGTTTTCCCGGTAAATCACCACTTTCCAGGGCACTTTTACGACGGGTTAATTCCCGCGCTTTGCGGGCAGCATCCCTGGCTTGAGCCGCTAGAAGACTTTTCTCGATAACTCTTTTGGCAATGGCCGGATTCCGTTCCATAAATTCATTCAATTGATCACTTACAAATGAATCGACGGTACCTTTAATATCACCATTACCCAGTTTGGTTTTGGTTTGACCTTCGAACTGCGGTTCAGCCACTTTAATTGAAATAACGCAGGTGAGACCTTCACGAACATCATCACCACTTAAGGTAGCATTGGTTTTCTTGAAGAGATTATTACGGGTGGCATAATTATTTAGAGTTCTAGTCAGGGCAGTTCTTAAACCTGAGAGGTGAGTACCCCCCTCAATCGTATTGATATTATTGACATAGCTTAGAATGTTTTCATTGTAGCTATCATTGTATTGAAAGGCCACGTCTATGGGTACATCGTCTTTTTCCCCTTCAAAGGCGACAACCTGCGGGTGAATGGGGTGTTTATTCTCATTCAGATAATCGATAAACTGCTTTAAGCCACCTTTATAGAGATAGGTCTGTGAGCGGTCTTCATCTACCCGATCATCCCTCAAATGGATGGTTAAGCCCTTATTCAGGAAAGCCAACTCGCGAATACGATCTTCCAGTACATCCCAGTCAAAAACCTGATGGGTAAAGATGCTGTTATCAGCCTTAAACTTGACTTTTGTGCCTCGTTTTTTGGTTTTACCGGTAATCTTCATGCCTTCAGTCATGAGACCCTGCTCAAAGTTTACCTCGTAGACGGAACCATTGCGGTAAACTTCAACATTGAGATATTCTGCAAGGGCATTTACAACTGACACACCCACACCGTGGAGACCACCGGACACCTTATAGGAGTCCTTGTCAAATTTTCCACCTGCATGAAGAGAAGTCATAACAACTTCTACGGCTGGCCGCCCCTCCTCCTTGTGCATATCAACTGGAATACCACGACCATTGTCTTCAACGGTGATTGTCTCACCTTTGCCCACGGTCACATGAATGGTATCACAGTGTCCCCCCATGGCTTCATCTATGGAGTTATCAATGACTTCATATACTAAATGATGAAGACCACGCTTGCCCACATCGCCAATGTACATGGCAGGGCGTTTACGAACGGCCTCAAGACCTTTGAGAACGGTAATAGATTCCGCACTATAACTTTTTGCTGCAGGATTTGTTTGATTATCACTCATGTAAACTTGATATCCTTAACTACGGTTTTTGCTAATGCTTCATTAACACTGTTTATCAAACTACTTTTCATAAATACGAGTTCATTTCGCCAAACCGGAGAGCTGACTTTCACAAATAGAACACCGTTTTCTATACGGTCAGCTTCACTGATTTGCGCGATTCTCTCACCAACGATCTCAGCCCAGCGTGAGACGGCCATATTCTGCTGGATCGCTTTATTAATACCCAAATCATTAAAGAGTTGGGTAAATACATTTCCAATACTTTGTGCCTTAGCCATTTGCCTGCATCTTTCCGGCATCAATAATTTGCAGGGTATCGCCCTCGAGCTCGAGACCGTGATGTCTCAAATCTGCCAGGTCTGTGGCTGTGATAAATATTTGATGTCCACCGCGGAGGCTCTCCACAATCATTACGCTGCGTTTCACATCGAGTTCTGCGAAAAGATCGTCCAGCAAGAATACAGGCGGTTCACCCAGAAAAGTTTCCAGAAAACGCCCCTCGGCAAATTTGATTGCCACCAACACGAGCTTGTGCTCCCCCTGAGAGCCAAATTTCCGAAGATCTTTGGTATTGAGGTAAAAGGTGAACATGTCTCGATGAGGTCCACGGGTGGTGGTCCCCTTACGCATATCCTCAGCTAGAGAATCCTGGTAAGCACTGCGGTACAGGCCTTCCAACTCACCAGCTGTTGATCTGACATTGGAGATAAAGGCCATTTTTACGGACTTTTCATCTTCCAGCTCAGCATAGGCAGCGTAGAGGAGTTTTTTAAACTCAGAGATATGCTTGCTACGGGCTTCATGGAGTTGCGCGGAAATTTTGGCTCGTTGATCATCCAGGGTAGACATTTGAATGCGGTCAATTGACGTGCCATCGTTGGCATAGCTCTGCAGCAAGGCGTTACGCTGCTTGAGAATGCGGGCATAAGTCTGTAGGTTTTCAAGATACCCAGTATCAACCTGAGAAAGGAGTTTGTTGAAGAACAGGCGTCTGATTTCAGGAGAGCCAAAGGTTAATTCACTATCCTCTGGAGTAAGAGAAACCAGAGGGAAGCGGCCAATAATTTGTGCGCGGCTGGTGAGGTTCTTGCTGTCGACACTCACCAATTTCTTGCGGGCAGACTCCACCTTGAGACGGACTTCATGGTCATTTTCATGATGATCAGTAAAAACACCTTTCAACTGGTAACCCACCTGGCCATGTCGGGACAAGTCTGCATCCAATCGGGTTTTAAAGCTACGGGTATAAGCGAGGCTGTGGATGGCTTCCAGAATAGTGGTCTTCCCTGCACCGTTTTCCCCATGGAGAATATTAGTGAATGCACCAAATTCCATGGAAGCCTGCTCGTATTTACGAAAGTCAATCATCGTAAGCGACTTAATCAGCATACCCGAGTTTTGGATGTGGTTTTATGGTTAATCATCACGTGTCGATTCAATACCTTATCTTTGCCAGTGATCAAACCGGTCAATTTCCCCCATGTTTTAGAATCAGTTTGACGACCGGCTGTCCTGCCAAGATACCTGTCTATCCCTGAAGCCTGATGGGCATCAGGAGCATTACTAACTCTTCTTTTTCGGCCTGTACTTCAGGCAATATTAATCCAGGACCAATTTCAGATCCCAGTCTAAAAACTACACGATCCGTTTCAATATTTTTGAGCATATCCTTGAGATAAATGGAATTGTATCCCAGGGTCAATTCTTCACCATCATAATCGGATAGGACCTGTTCTTTAGCACTTGTGCTGGCTTCTGGATCTTCGGTAAATACTTCGATATATCCAGGGTGCAGCTTCAAGGCTACCTGGTGGGTCGTGCGGTTTGAAAATATGGACACGCGGCGAACAGTCGTAACCAGGTCTTTACTGGAAAGGGTTACGGTCTTGTCATTGGTGGATGGAATAACACTTCCATAGTCTGGGTATTGCTCATCAATGAGGCGACTGAAAATGGTGGCCGTCTCTGTGGCGACACTGATATACTTTTCCCCCACAGATAGATTGATGGTGTCGCCATCATCCAGAAAAGACTGGATCAGCGATAAAAATTTTGGTGGAACAATGATATTGGCTTCAAAATCGGCAGAGACAAAATCCCAGTTGGTATATTTTACCAGACGATGACCATCGGTGGCTACGGCGCGAATTTCGTTATTCTTCAATTCAAAAAGAACACCCAGGAGCGCTGGCTTCAACTCATCCTTTGAAACAGCAAATACCGTTTTTTCCACAGTTCGTTTTAATACTTTAGATTTAATTTCAAGACTTTGAGCGGGACCCAGTTCAGGAGCATCTGGGAAATCCATGGCAGGACGCCCAACTATCTTATATGTACCACCTGTTGTGGATAGCGTCACCCGACTGTCATCTGACCAGGTAAAGGTGAGTTCTGTATCAGGTAACTCGCTGGTGATCTCCTGGAGTAGACGGACAGGTAATGCGACTGCCCCCTCATCTTCTCCCAGGACATTCAGGTTCAAGGTATATGTGATCTCGATATCAGTACTACGCATGGAGAGAACATTCCCTTTCACGGTGAAAAGAATGTGGTTGAGAATGGGCATGGTTGAGCGGGTGGGGCTTACGCGAGCCACCTTTTGCAAGCCGTGTAAAAGGGTTGACGAGTCAACGGTAAATTGCATGGTTTTGATCTCCGAATGTCGGGTTATTCACTGTCCTATTTATAGCAAACCAAACTAAACTTGGAACAGAGCAATTCAAAGCTTGAACCTGTAATAATTAGCCAGTAACAGCATTTTTTCGTCCAAAACACCCCTTTAAAGGCCGTGAAATGACTTGAGGCAGGACTGACCCAGGGTAAAACGGCAATTTTTCATGATTTTTACACCCCAGTGAGAGTCTAGCGACCAGGGATTGAAGTACTCCTTGCTGAGACCCGATCATCGCCTAGTTTTGTAGCATCAATTTGTAAACACTTCAAATGGGGTGGTTTCTGAAAAATTTTATCACGCGGTGGTTTATCAATAACCCGATCCGGTTTAGACTCTTTCTGGTCTTTGCCGGGATTCTGGCAGGAGTTTCACACCCCTGGTTTAAAACTGAAGTGACAGCAGAGCTATCAACTATAAAAATGATATTCATGCTGGGCTTCTCTACAGTGACTTTTACGTTTATGCTCATCCTCTACCGCATGCTGCAAAAGCTCTTTCGCAAGGGCCTTGAAGTTGAAGGTCGCAAAGTAGACTTTGATGAGCGTACCATGGTAAGGGCTGCAGGTATCTTTTGGTTTATTCCATTTGGCCTGACCTTGCAGGTGGCAACTTTTAGCTCCGCTGCGGCTGACCCACACTTTGGGAAGGTCATGATTATTCAGGGTCTGGCCATTGCTCTAGGTGCCTGGTTATCTCAGATGATTAAGAAATAATCGAGACCTGGTACTTTTTATGAAATAGGTATGGGGGGATAAAAACTGAAAATAAATAGATGCATTCTTTTGCTTATTACGGTATCAGCCTTAATTGCTGAGACTTCATTAATAAATCATCCAGCAGCTACATTTTTAAAACCAACCGTTAAACTTTTTCCTATTTATGATAAAGAGTTGATAGGATTTATTGATTCAACGGGCGCAACAAGAATTCAGCCACAGTTTTCAATACTCATTAATGATACAACTATTCGGTATATAGAATCGGCTACGGGGACCAAAATGCCATCAGTGCTCCCTTTTTACTTTCGAGAGGGCAAGCTGGTTCTGGGACAATCGGAGGCCTACTCTTTGCTTAAGCATGGTAACCATTACTCAATTATTAATGAAGCAGGTCGGATTGAAGCGGAAATGGTCTTGGAATGGATGGGAGAATTTAGCGAAGGCTATGCACCAGTTTGTCAGGCAAGAACATTTCTAGGAATAAAGATAGGTGAAAAGTGGGGTGCAATTGGTCACGATGGGCAGGTGCGAATAAAACCACAGTTTGATTATCTTGGTCCATTTTCAGAGGGCCTGGCAGTGGCGCGCAAGAAGAAACACTATGGTTTTGTTGATACTTCTGGTGCATGGCGCATCCCACCTGAATTTCAAGAATGTCGGCCCTTCCGGGAAGGTTTGGCTGCCATATCAGTTGATGGGAATTGGGGATATATAAATAAACAGGGCCAGCAAATAATTGAAACAAGCGCTGATCGGGTCTGGGATTTTAACGATGGACGAGCCCGGGTCAGCGTTGCTGGACAATATGGATTTATAGATTCTGCTGGCGACTTTGTGGTAAGGCCGTCATTTGATTTTGCCCTGGATTACCAGGAAGGCTTGAGTTGTGTTTCACAAGATAGTAGTGGTGGATATATCGATCTGAATGGTCAGTGGGTAATCAGTCTTCAGTATGCAAATGTAGGTACATTTTCACAGGGTCTGGCCGCCGTGAAAGTAGGTGAGTTGTGGGGATATATCAATCTAGAGAATGAAATGGTCATAGAACCACAATATCAACTGGCCTTCCCCTTTCAAGGTGGTTTAGGTATTGTCTGGGAAAATTTCCAGCCAGTCTATATAAATCCCAAGGGTGAAAAATTATCCGTTCTCTATCTGGATGTAACACCAAAGCAGACTTTTTTTAAACGCTGGTTCACCTATCCCAAAACCCTATAGACAAACTTCTCCTCTTTTCAATCGACACATCTGGTATTATTTTTACTCAGTTAACCGCAATTCCTGAATAACCTTTTCTTTTAATCCAAAGCAGTCTCATTTTATAAGATGGAAAAAGCCATGTATGTTGAAATTGTTTTCCCCCTGAGTCTTGATCAGGCCTTCACCTATTCTGTTCCTGAAGAGCTCAACGATGTCGTTCAGGTTGGCCAACGCGTAATTGCCTCGCTGGGTCGGCGCAAACAACAGGGCATGATCATAGGCGTCAAATCAGATCCACCTGCAGATTTCACCGGAAAGCTAAAAAGTTTTGAAAATATTGTAGATCCGGTACCCGTTTTTGATCTACATCTTATCAATCTTCTCAAATGGATGAGCCGCTATTATTTCACCCCACTTGGCAAAGTGATCCAATCCGCCATTCCCTCTGATGCTCGCATGAAAAAAGAAGTCATCATACAGCCCACAGCACTCTTACACGGAACAGATGAGTTTAGTAAATTTTTAAAAGCGAAGGGTCTGGCACGTCTTTCAACCCTGAAAAGAAAATTCGGTGCAGACATTGCCGTGAACCAGGTTGCCCGTCTTCAAAGACAGGGTCTTTTAGAGCTTGAAAATGAATTTGAATTCAAAGGGAAAAGAGCTTCAAGTTACCTTGTTGTTCCAGATTTGGGTCGGGATTCAGAAATTCCCACCAATGCCAGAGCCCAGCAAAAAGCATTTGATATTCTCAATGATTTTCCTGATGGAATACCTCTGGATAAGCTGCGGGATGACTATGAAGTTTACCGACCTATCATTCACAAACTAGCGGATCGTGGACTGGTGGCCTTGCAGGAAATTGAACCTGATATCGACCCACTGAAAGACTATCACCGACCACCACCGAAGACGGTTGAGTTGAACCACGAACAGGCTATTGCACTAAATGAAGTAACTCGCTCTTTGGATGATCGTGTATTCACACCCTATCTGCTTTTTGGAGTTGCCGGGAGTGGGAAAACTGAAGTTTACTTAAATGCTACTGCTCATACTCTACAACAAGGTCGGTCTGTCATTGTCCTGGTTCCTGAAATCGCCCTGGCACCTCAAATAGCCTATCGCTTTCAATCCCGCTTTGGGAACATTGTGGCTCTCTGGCATTCAGGTCTAAAAGGGGCAGAACGACTATGGACCTGGCAGCAGATTCAGAAGAACAAATTTACCATTGTAGTGGGTGCCCGATCAGCGGTTTTAACACCCCTGAAAGATCTGGGTCTTATCATTGTCGATGAGGAACAGGAGAACAGTTATAAACAACAGGACAATGAGCCTCGCTACCATGCCCGTGATGTGGCTTTGGTACGTGGTAAGGAAGAAAAAGCAGTGGTCTTATTGGGCTCGGCGACGCCTTCCCTGGAAACCTACTACAACCTGACTACCAATCGCTATAAAGGACTCCATCTCACCAAGCGCTGGGAGAAAGCCAAGCCTCCACTGGTCGATCTAATCGATATGGGTGTTGAGCGGGAAGAATCTCGTGATTATTCCAACCCCTTCTCCAGAAAGCTTGTTGATGCCATCAGAGAGACTTTGGAGAATGGTAAGCAGATCATTTTGTTTCAAAATCGTCGGGGTTATGCACCGGTCATTACCTGTAGAGATTGCAACTGGACCATGGCTTGCCCCCATGATGATATTTCGCTGACCTATCATAAAATTGGCAACAAGATGCGGTGTCATTTTTGCGATTTTGAAGCACCCACGCCTGTGAGTTGCCCGGAGTGTCGCTCGCTAGAATTGAAATTTGGTGGCATGGGAACCCAGATGGTGGAAGAAGCTCTGGAGACTCAGTTCCCAGATGTACCAGTTTGTCGTATGGATATGGATACCACTCGGGGGAAAGGTGCTCACACCAAACTGTTGGGTGATTTCGCCCGAGGGCAGTACAAAATTCTGCTGGGAACCCAGATGATTGCCAAAGGTCTGGATTTTGAAAATGTTACCCTGGTTGGAGTGATAAATGCTGATTCAGGATTACACTTTCCAGATTTCAGGTCCCGGGAAAAAACCTTCCAATTGGTGTATCAGGTCTCGGGTAGATCTGGCCGTGGCGAGTTTCCTGGTCGTGTTGTTGTACAGAGTTGGATGCCAGATGATATTTCCATCCAGTGTGCCACCAGAAGTGATGTCAAACTCTTCTACAATGGGGAGCTAAACGATCGGGATCAACTCCAGTATCCACCCTTTTCCAGAATGATATCATTTGGGTTTCAGGGGCGCTCCAGGGATGCTGTGATTCGATTGTCAGAGCGTGCCTCAGAATTGTTTAAAAATCAGAAGCTTGTTCAGTTATTGGGACCAGCACCTGCTATGATTGAAAAGAGTCACATGGGCTTTCACTGGAAACTTGTTTTGAAAACATCCAAGGCAGATGATCCAAGTGGAGGGGCTCTCCGACAGGCTGCAGCACAGATACTACAAACCACCCAGGACAAATATGTTCGCGTAACTGTAGATGTGGATCCATATCAAATCCTCTAGGCCTCTATAATAATATGAAAAGGTTTTCCATAACCCGAACCCTCATATCCACAAACGAAAATCAATGCGTTTAAAAGGATATGATTATACGAAACCGGGAAAATATTATGTTACTATTGTGACAAAAAAACATAAACATCTGTTTGGTCACATTGAAAAAGGTTCGATGCAGTTAAATGAATCTGGTCTCATTGTTAAACAGTCATGGGAATGGCTGGAAAATCAATATGATTATGTAGATTTGGATGAATTCATTGTCATGCCCGACCACCTCCACGGGATAATGATTTTACGTAAAGATAGAGGTGTTTCGCGAAACACCTCTGCTGAAATTGCCACCAAACGCAAGTCTTTGGGTCGCCTCATAGGTGCATTTAAAACTGTTTCAACCAAACAATTAAATCAAATCCACAAAACCCCCGGAGTTAAATTGTGGCAACGGGATTTCCATGACCAGGTCATTAGAGGTAGTGAGGATTTGGACAGAATTCGCCGATACATAATAGATAACCCCAAAAAATGGAATAGTGATGCGTAGCAGAAATATTTTTCTAATACTGGCATCGCAATTGATACTGGTAGGATTGATTTATTCCCAACCCATTATTTATAAATCAGGAAAAATCACACTGTTCTCCGATCGAGGTGATACAACCTTGTTGATGAAGGCCCATAGATTAATCCTGGAAGAGCAACAATACTACCAGGCTCTATTTGGTTTAAGTCTCGACAAAGAGCTGGAAATTCGATTTTACTATAATCCTGATAAAGTGGGTTCTCGCTTACATAGCGTTCCATACTGGAGTGCCGGAATAGCCAGAGCGGGTTCAGAAATTTTGATTTATGGAAGAAATCGTAATCAATGGCTTTCAACACTAAAACACGAGCTTTTCCATGCCCTTCTAGGACAAAATGAGGTGAGTATCCCGGTCTGGTTGAACGAAGGTCTGGCGCAATGGCATGCTGGTCAGATGGACTGGGGTGGATTTATGGAGCTGGGGACAGCCACAGCAAGGGGGTATCTCATCCCTTTGGTTGACCTGGATGTAATTCTGAGCTATAATCACAAACGTGCGAACCTGGCTTATGCCCAGGCTTTAGACGCCACCCGGTTTCTGATCAAGCGACATGGAGAATCTATTTTACCCTATCTGCTCCGTGCAGATGAACTTGGTTACCGAGAGCGATTTAGGGCTGAGACTGGTGAAGACTTAATCAACTTTGAAATCGCCTGGCGAGAGAAGCTGGAAGAACAATTCTGGTTTTTTAAGATTTCACGTATCCCAGGCGTTCTCTGGGCGGTATCGCCGCTCATTGTCGTCCTGGCCTGGTATCTCAAACGCCGCAGGGGCAAAAAGAAAATGGAAGAATGGGACCAGGAAGAATCTGTTCAAGATGAGCCCAAGTATTTTGCCTGATCCAAGCACTCCGAAACCTATTTTCAGCGAACAAAGTGAGCCAAATTGGTTTCCAGACAGCGTGAAGATATTAGCTCTTGGACGGGTTGAGGTTAAACCAATTTAGCCCCCTACGGGGATCGGGAAATTGGTTTCTCTTTGACCGAATCTATCACATATTAGAAATCTACACCGGGGGCACAGCTAGGAGAAGACTATGAAAAATTCAATCATTATACTGTTGATTGGTGTGCTATTTAGTGGGTTGGCTATGGGTCAAGAGACACCTGACCCGCGAATAGAACAGGCACAGCAGCTAGAGGTTGAAAAAAAGTTCAAAGAAGCATTTAAGCTCTACGAGAAAATTCACAAAACCGCTCCGGAAGATAACGCGCTTACCTTCAAGCTGGCTGGAATGGCTCACACATCAAAAAACTATAAAAAAGCAATTAAATATTATGAGAAACTTGCACCTAATGGAAATCCAACGGTGCTTTATAATCTGGCTTGCTCCTATGCCATGCGCGGGAAGGAAAAGAAGGCCCTGGAGGCTCTTGAGTCAGCTGTAGACAAAGGTTTTATACAGCTCGGCCTCATGAAAACCGATCCTGACCTGTCCAGCATCAGAGACAGTGAGAAATTTGAAATGATTGCCAGCTCTGTAAAATCGATTGAGAATGAACCTGAAGCTCAAAAGTTTGATTTCTGGGTGGGCGAATGGAATGTTTATGGCCTGAATGATGCGAAGGTCGGCGAAAGTACTATTCAAAAAATTCTTAACGGCAATGTCATCCTTGAGAATTGGAATGGAGCAGGTGGTTTTACTGGAAAAAGCTTTAACCATTACCACATGGATTCAGGCCGCTGGATTCAGTACTGGGTGGATCAAAGCTCAGGCAGGATTTATTTCGAAGGAAACTTTGACCCTGAGCAAAACGCTATGGTCTACTATGAACAGGTAGATAAAGATTCAGAAAAACCCTTACGACGTCTCACCTTTTTCGATATTTCCCCGGACAGTGTAAGACAGTATTCTCAGCTAAGTTCAGACTATGGAAAAAACTGGAATGTGGAATATGATTTTATGTATGTGAGAAAACCATAGGAAAAACCCATGACCACTACCGTTTCAGTAATCGGATCAACTGGTTTAATTGGCTTAGAATTTCTCAGCAATATTGCTGAAGGTGAGTACCAGAAAGTAACTGCTATAACCCGTCGTCAGATTCCATCACTGTCCAGTAAGGCTTTTATCCACCAGGCGACCCACAGCTTTGAAGATCTTGAAAGCATGCGCCCTGATCTAAAATCGGATGTGTTGGTCTGCACACTGGGCACCACAATTAAAACCGCCGGATCACAAGAGCGCTTCACCAGGATTGATCATGATATCCCCCTGGCGCTGGCAAAAATTGCTCGCGAGGAAGGCTGCAATACCTTCATCCTGGTGTCATCCATAGGTGCTGATGCCAACTCAAGTGTCTTCTACAGCCGTGTTAAAGGTCAACTGGAGGAGGCTCTCAAGGCAGTGGGCTTTCCGCGATTGCACATCCTGAGACCCAGTCTTTTATTAGGAGAACGACAAGAAAGTCGCCCGGGTGAATTTTTGGGTAAACTCGTCATGCAGCCTTTGTCTTTCCTCATTCCCTGGAAATACAAACCCATCCATGCCCGCACGCTAGCAGCGAAAATGCACGAGATAATTGTTGCTGGAGAGACGGGAATCAGAACCTGGTCAGGCAAAGAACTTTTTCATAAAAATTGATCCAGAACACACACTTGATTTATCTGTGAGCCCCAGCACAACATGAAGGGCTCTATCTTCACATATTGTCTTCAGGCGGGGCAAAACTGGAGGATGGAGAAATGGATGATAACAAACAGTACGGTTTTCAACTGTTTATTCTTATTGCCACGTTAGTCCTGGTTGTGGGTATCACCCGACTGTAAAAACTTTTTGCGGGCTTTCTGACTGAGTCAACTACGGTATAAGGGACTTAGTCCGGGTTAAATATTATTTCAGTAAGCCGGAGAAATTCCAAAGGACTGAGTTGCTCAGGCCGCAAATTCAGATCAAACTGATCCTCAATACTTTCCCTGTCCGTTAAAATTGATTTCAGGCTGTTCCGCAAAGTTTTTCGCCGCTGATTGAATGCAGTTCTGACCACCTGTCTCAAGTGAGGTTCAAGCTCAGCTGAAACAGGATTGTGCTGGTCAAATGAAAAGCGAATAAAACAGGAATCCACATCAGGCATCGGGTAAAACACATGGCGACTGATATCGAAGAGATATTCGGTTTTGGCAAAGAGAGCAGCATAAACAGAAAGAATTCCATACACTTTGGATCCATGGGGCGCAATCAAGCGCTTGCCCACCTCTTTTTGCATGAGAAAGTGGACATCCCTAATGCGTTCATGATGCTCAAAAGCCTGGAGTATCAACTGAGATGTGATGTAATAGGGGATATTACCCATGAGTCGAAAATCATTGAGTTCTGCTGGAGGCGACCATTTCAGGAAGTCCTTATGCTCATATGAGAAAGAAGGGATATCATTTTGAATGGGCTCAAGATATTCATCCATGCGAGGATCGATTTCTATGGCATGAAGCTGTTTCACCCGGGCTGCGAAAAGACGGGTAAGCGCCCCTGATCCAGGACCAATTTCTACCATGATATCATCTGCCTGAGGATTCACCGTCCGCACAAGTTTGTCCAACATGGCTGGATCAATGATGAAATTTTGACCCCATTTTTTCAGGGCATATAAATCAGGTTTTAAACCCATTTTTCAGAATTCCGTGGGGACGCAGCATGCTGCGTCCGTACAATCGCAGAGATAAAAATGTCTTTACAGGCTATCATTAAGTCCAAAGAAGGATACTGCATTTTCGGTGGTTATTTTAGCTAGCATTTCGATATCCATGTTCCGCAATGATGCGATTTTTTCAGCAATATGAGGGATGTATTTAGGTTCGTTAGGACGTTTGCCGCGATGGGGGACAGGTGTGAGAAAAGGGCTATCGGTCTCCAGCAGGAGACGTTCCAGGGGCATCCGTGTCGCCACATCCTGAACGGCTTCATTTTTCTTAAATGTCACAGTCCCGGTGAAGGAGATGTGGTACCCTTTATCCAGAAGCGGTTTGGCTATTTCCCAGGGAGACGGCCAGCAGTGAAAAACGCCAGATGCGTTTCCATGTTCGAGAATTTGCTGAACGATATCCTGGTCTGCTCCACGGTTATGAATAATTGCCGGTTTGCCCGTGGCCAATGCCAGATCAAGATGATCTCGAAAGAAGATTTTTTGAACATCGGCAGGGGAGTCATCCCAATAATAATCCAGGCCTGTTTCACCCACAGCCACTACTTTTGGATGAGAGAGCATGTCGACAATCTCTTTCTCCCAGTTTTCAGGTGCTTTTGAACAATCATTGGGGTGAATCCCGGTGGCAGCAAAGATCTGAGGGTGGTCCTCAGCCAGACGGATAGCGATTTCAGATGTGGGGAGGTCAATTCCCACCACAACCATTTTGTGGATACCCTGTTCTGCAGCAGCGTCTAGAACCTCGTTTGTTCTATCCAACAAGGGCTCTATGTTTAGGTGACAGTGGGTATCTATGAAGTTCATAAGGAAAATTACATAAAACCAAGTCAGGGTTCGAATCCCGACCTGGAAGTATAATTATTTTATCGGACTTTGGATCCCGGGTCAACATCCTTCAAAGGAATCAGAGGTGACACAACCTTCCCATCATCAGCAGCTAGAATCATTCCCTGGGAAAGTTCACCACGAATCTTGGCCGGTTTCAAATTAGCCACAATGGAGACAGACTTGCCCACCAGATTCTCTGGCGAATAGTGCTCGGCAATCCCGGCAATCACCTGGCGCTGTTCAGCACCAAGATCCACCTGTAGTTTCAAAAGTTTATCTGCATTTGGATGTTTCTCTGCTTTAATAATTTTCGCAACACGGATATCCATTTTCATAAAATCATCAAAGCTGATTTCGTCCTTAATATCCAGTTTTTCTGGTGCTTCTTCAGGGACTTCCTGCACTTCGATGCGTGGAAAGAGACCATCAGTTTTACCCAGTTTGGTACCGGGTTTATTGTGTCCCCACTCAAACCAGCCATCCTCACTGAAGCGTGACTTGGCTGAGGTCCCCATCACTTCCAGCAGTTGTGAGATTTTTTCCGGCATGACTGGATACAGGTGAACAGCACTAAGCCGCAGAGCTTCAGCAGCGTTGTACAATACGGCACCCGCTCGATCTTTATCAGTTTTCAGCAATTTCCAGGGGGCGGTCTCTTCCAGATAGCGGTTGATCTCACGGAGTACATCAAAGACATGGGTGATGGCATAATTAACACGCATTTGATCCAGCTCTGAGGCGACCTTCTCGCGCAAAGCAGCAACGTGCTGTACCAGATCTGAATCCACAGGCATGGTTTCGCCCGGGTCCGGCAGGATAAAATCAAAATTACGGCCCAAAAGTTTGGTAATACGGTTCACCATATTCCCCAGATCATTTGCCAGATCCGAGTTATAGCGGCTGATAAAACCGTCCATGGTGAAGCTGGCATCCTGGCCAGGGGTCATTTCCCGCATAAGGAAATATCGTAAAGCATCTACACCGTATTCATTGGCGAGGTCAAGAGGACGCACAACATTGCCTAGAGATTTAGACATTTTGGCGTCGCCCATGAGCCACCAGCCATGAGCAAAAATAGTTTTAGGGAGGGGCAGATCTGCAGCCATGAGCATGGTTGGCCAATAGACTGCATGGGTGGTGAGGATATCCTTGCCGATAAGGTGGAAATCTACTGGCCACCACTGCTTGAAAGTTTCATCCTGATTTGGATAGCCAATTGCTGAAATGTAATTGGTCAAAGCATCAAACCAGACATAAGTGACATATTCATTATCAAAGGGCAATTCAATACCCCAATTAAGACGAGCCTTGGGACGAGAGATGCACAGGTCGCCTAGTTCTTGTCTTAGAAAACCCAAAACTTCGTTTTTCCGGAAAGCCGGTTGAATGAAATCAGGATTGTCATGGATATAGTTGATCAAATCTTCCTGGTATGCTGACATTTTGAACCAGTAATTTGATTCGGAGAGACGTTTTACATCTCGCCATTCACCCTCTTCGTATTCTTTATCAGTCAAAAAACGCTCTTCAGCAACCGAATACCAACCTTCGTAGGTGTCCTTGTAAATCAAACCTTTGTCCCACAATTTCTGGAGTAAAAAGCTCACGACAGACTTGTGATTGTCTTGAGTCGTGCGAATAAACTGATCATACTGAATATTCAGGGCGTCCCACTTCTCCTGGAAGCGAACTACATATTCATCCACGTGCTGTTGTGGGCTTACGCCCCTCTTCTCAGCAGCCTGCTGGACTTTTTGACCGTGCTCGTCTGTACCAGTTAAGAAATACGTTTCATCCCCCAGGGCTCTATGAAAACGGGCCACCACATCTGCCAGGATGGTCGTATAGGCGTGACCAATATGGGGCTCATCATTTACATAATAAATCGGGGTGGTAACGTAAAAACGCGACATGGGGTCTTAGTTCTTTCTCTCTTTATAGTCAGCATCCATATGTTTGAGTGCTTTTTTAATGGTCTTCAGGTCATGGGTTTCGATACCACCTTGCTCATAAGAAACGGTACAACGTCCATTGAGGACATCATTTGAGATGATGGTGCCAAGCCCCTCTTTGGTCTCAACGGGAAGACCGACCGAAGGAAAATCCTTCATGGCTTCGTGATAAAAATCCCATTCAAAGCGTAAACAGCATTTCAATTTCCCACAGGCACCGCTGAGCTTGCTTGGATTAATGGGCAGATTCTGATCTTTGGCATACTGAGTAGTCACCGGCTCAAATCCATCCATAAAACGAGAACAGCAGATCTGTTGACCACAGGGACCCTGACCATCTAGACGACGGGCATAATCTCGAACGCCAATCTGCCGCATCTCGATACGGGTCCTAAACTCATAGGCCAGGTCTTTTACAAGTTGCCGAAAATCTACCCGCTCTTCAGCAGTATAGAAGAAGGTCATTTTGCGACGATCAAGCTGATATTCAACATCAACCAGTTTCATCTTCAGACCATTCTTTGCAATGAGTTCCAGCCCACGCTTGAAAGCCTCTGGTTCATCACGTCGATTATTATGATGTGTACTTATTTCTTTTTCATTCGCTTTGCGGAGAAGCTTATGAATAGACTCGCCATTTTTGCGATTATTAAACTCCGGTTCAGTACTGGGGCATCGGTTACAACCCTCAACCTTATTACAGACTGGCGTCACCAAGCCAATGTCCTCACCGAGTTCGGTTTCAACAACGACATAGTCGCCAGATTTCAGAGCTAGACTTTCGAAATTGGTAAAAGTTTCCCGACGATTGCCCTTGAAGCTGACCTTTGTCAATCCTGGTGGTTTGGGTTCTCCCTCTTCAGGGGGCGTAGGGCTGTGCTGCGCATAGTGTGTCATGTATTTATATCCTGACCATTGGTCCTGGGGCCGCTGGTTCTATTCTTTTACGTTCAATCCTGAGGTTTTTGTCCCCGCAGGTGTTTTCGTAGTTCGAAAAATAAGGAAGTAATTGCGAGCTGCAAATGAACTTTACGTGCTAAGGCATCCTTTGTGCGCTCGATCGCTTTGATAGCGCCATGGTTGTCGCAGCTAGGAAATAATTTTTGCATCTGTTGTACCTGAGCCACCCAGAGGGCCGTTTCGCCAGGTTTAATGTCGAGGGCCACATCTCTAAAAAAGAGGATGAGCAGGGATAGAAATTGTTGTCGCGACTCATCATTCTCGAGGTCTTTGTCTTTGAGAAGCAGGGTTTGCTTGTGCACAGAAACAAAATCTTCGCGAGCCAGCGTGTTCAATGTTGCGCGTATACGGTCCAGCCAAAAAGTGTTGTCCTGTTCTGCATATGTATGAGCTGCTGCAAGGTCTCCCATGGCCATGCGTGCGCTGATCTCAGCTTGGACTGCATCGACACCTTTTTTCTCCACCAGATCATCTCTGATGAGCTTCCAACTTAAATCAGGAATATGATGCATGGCACAGCGGGAGCGAATCGTGTCGGGCAAACGATCAGGGAAT
The DNA here is from genome assembly GCA_016784025.1 of Fidelibacterota bacterium. Lineage (GTDB taxonomy): Bacteria > Fidelibacterota > UBA8477 > UBA8477 > JABMPR01 > JABMPR01. Next base: position 102,914 of record JADHVL010000010.1, read on the forward strand.
TCAGTTGTCAGGAGAAACACGGTCCCTTCAGGAGGCTCCTCTAGAATCTTTAAAAGGGCATTGGCTGCTTCCACATTCATTCTATGAGCGCGGAGAATGATGACAATGCGAATACTGCCCGTATCGTGAGCAAGGTAAATATCTTTCCTCAATTTACGTATGGCCGCGATTCTGATATCATTGGCTCCATCAATTTGGAGATGATAGTAGGGCCATTTGACTTTTTTACCCAGCTCTTCATTTATGAGGATCATTTCCCCATCCTTGATACCGGCAAAGGGGTCGGTTTGGCTGGGAGAGCGTCGAGGCAGAGCAAATATGAGATTTAGAGCGGGATGTTCAAAATTTTGCATTTGCCGACAGGCCGAACATTCCCCACAAGGCTTATTTTTTTCTGCTTTGCAATTAAGGGTGGTTGCAATGGTCAAAGCCATAGCGTCTTTACCTACACCGGAATGTCCACTAAGAATGTGGGCATGTCCAAAACGGCCAGAACTTATAAGAGACTCCCAATAACGGCGAGTCTGGTCCTGTCCAATTAGATGATATGGATTTAGCGTTTCAGCCACTTCTGAGGGTCTACTTTATCTTTTCCGCGCCAGACTTCAAAATGTAAACGTGCTCCATCAAGACTGCCTGTATCACTGACCTGGGCAATAACCTGATCCCTGAGCACATATCCATTCATATTAACCTGAATATTATCGATGTGAGCATAAACTGTATAATAACTGTCGCCATGATCAACAATCATGGTGTTGCCATAGCTAGGAATCCAGGTAATAGCCACCACGATTCCATCCAGAACAGCACGAACACCTTTACCTTTGGGGGCAGCGATATCTATACCAGGATTGGTGGTGACTGTGCCCAGTTTTTCGTTTTTCTGGGGTCCAAAACGACCGACGAGTTTGCCCTGTACTGGCCAGCTGAGCTTGCCTTTGTATTTGGCGAATTCACCTTTGGCCTGGTCCATGGTCATTCCACGTCGTCTTGCTAGTTCCCGGAGACGTTCTTGTTTTTTCTTCTCCAAGTCTTCAATCATACCCTTAATTTTTTTCGCTGCGGCCTGTTTGGTCTTTACCTGTTGCTGCATGCTCTTGCGATCACGTTTCAGGGTACTGAGTTGGGATTCTTTTTTCTTCTGCTGGGAAGAAATTTGTCGACTGGCTTGCTCTTCCTCACGAATATTGCGTTTGACCTCTCCCAGTCGTCGGGCCAGATTATTTTGATCGCTCCGATTGGTCCGAATCATCAGCTGAAGCTCATTTAGGGTAATTTCCTCAGCCTTGTTAATGGCAGACAGATAGGTTGAGCGTCGCAAAGCCTGATGAATATCCCCTGAGGTTAGCAACAAGTCTATATCACGATTTTGCCCAAGCTTATAAGCCCGGACGGCCCGTCTGGCTGCACGTTCCTTCATCACCAGGATTTTCTGATCTGTGGTTTGAATGGTTTCATTAAGCAGGTTTATCTGGCTCTCTTTGAGCCGTCGTTCTTTTTGCAGCTCTCTTTTTAGTTGGGTTACCATGGCGATTTGCTTATCTAGGTTTTGAATTTGCCTCAGCGTCGCCTTTTCATCCTTCTGGGTCTTATTGATCCGCGAATTGAGACGATCGATCTCCTTGCGAATTTCTTTGAGTTTTTTGGATTGAGAGTTAATGTTTTTATCCAGATCTTCAGTCTGACCATTGGACACGCCAAAGGCAATGAGTAAAGAAACTAGTATATAGATCACTTTTTCCATTAGCGTTTAAGCTAAGTGAATTCAACTAAAAGCAATAGGTCAAAACCATGAGGTTTTTGCTTTTGAAAAATGGCTTATGGCTTTTGCTTTTGTGTACAATCGGTGAGATTATTCAGAGAAGTGTGAGTTTGATTCAATGAAAAGAGGTTTGAAAAAAGTTGAAATACACTAGAAAATGATTGTTTGCTTTTACATTTGGCTGTCCAATATTCCACGCAATAGTCAGGAAAGTCCAATTGGAATTAAAGTGCTAAACACAGGAAACCGTGTAAGAGCCTGACGAGTAGAAAGCCGACTTAGGCGGTATGTTTTAAGAAAGAGGTATATGTACAAATGGCTGAAGAATTAGTCAACGGTGTGGTAAAGTGGTTCAATGACGAAAAAGGTTACGGATTTATTCAGCAGGAAGATGGTCCGGATGTGTTCGTTCACTACCGTGCAATTAACTCAGAGGGACGTCGTTCTTTGAAAGAAGGACAGAGCGTCACTTTTAACGTTACTCAGGGCGAAAAAGGTCCACAGGCAGATAACGTTACTCCTGTTTGATTCTTATCTAAGAAATCAACAGAAGCGCCGGTCTCATTGCGAGTGCCGGCGCTTTTTATTTATCTAGACTTTATCTTTACTAGGACTGATAATTTCCGGTTTAGGGAAATTGTACCAAGCAGCAGGCTTGAATGAAACCGTATCTATACAAACGCTATTGTCATCTTAATTAAGCCCACTTTCCAGTAAATCTTACTTTGAATAATCCAGCCACTTTTTTGTGGCGAATGACATTCATTTAGATTTATTTGATCCCACACTGAACCTAACAGCACAAGATCAGGATAATGACACATTCAAACGAATTACTGATAGAGCAGTTTTATAAGGCCTTTTCTGAAAAGGATAGTCAGGTAATGACCGACAGCTATCATTCCGAGGCTGTCTTTAATGATCCAGTATTTCAAAATCTCCAGGGTTCAGAGATAGGACAGATGTGGACCATGCTGTGTCTCCAATCTTCATCCCTTGAGATTGCCTTTGAGAACATCCAAGCAGAGGAGGAGAGTGGCCAAGCTGATTGGTCGGCGATATACACTTTTGGTAAAGCTAAGCGAAAAGTCCACAATAAAATCCATGCCGAATTCACATTTAAGGATGGAAAAATATTAAAACATACTGACCATTTTAATTTCTGGAAATGGAGCCGGATGGCCTTAGGTCCACTGGGTTTATTCATGGGATGGAATGCTGTGGTAAAGGTAAACATTCGAAAACAGGCCAAGACCAATTTGACCAAATTTATAACAATCACAAAAAACACGTAAAATACTTGTGTAAGTCCATTCTTTCTGTTATAGAAAGCGCGAAACAGCATGGAAAAACATTTTGCTGATTTTTGAAGAATAAACGAGGAAAACGAGGAGAAATCTCGAGATATGTATAGAAAAGTAGCCATCGTAACCGGCGCAAACAGGGGTTTAGGTCATGCCTTGACCAAATCACTGGCCGAAGATGATTATAAAGTTTTTATGGTAGGACGCAACAAGATCGAAATCGATAATGCCTCTGCCAAACTGCAAGAAGCTGGTCTGGACATTGAGGGTTTTGAGGCAGATGTAAGTAAAGCACGTCATATCACAGCCCTTTCCTCTTATGTCTCATCACAGTTTGATCACCTTGATCTCCTCATTAACAATGCCGGTGTTATTGTTGAACCTGGTGGTCTTGAAAGCCAGGTCACCTGCTTCACCATTAATCCTGAACTTGTTGAAGAAGCCTTTTCAGTAAACACTGTTGGCGCCTTACGCCTGGTTCAGGCTTTCTACGACCTTCTAAAAAAAGCACGTCAACCACGAGTGGTGAATGTTTCCAGCGGCATGGGTTCAATTGCCCATATGGAAGCCGGTTGGCCAGCCTATCGGATGTCCAAAGCCGCCATGAATGCTCTGACAGTCATTTTGGCCAAGGAGCTTGTAGATACTCGGATCAAAGTCAACTCTGTTGATCCTGGCTGGGTGAGAACTGATATGGGTGGCCCCAACGCAGATCGCTCTATCGAAGAGGGGATCGAAGGTATTCTTTGGGCAGCCAAGCTTCCACCAGATGGCCCTACCGGTGGTTTCTACAAGGATGGAAAACTCCTGGACTGGTAAAGAAGATTATACCATTAATATTCAAACCCCATGTTGCTGCATGGGGTTTTTTGTATAAACTATTGAACGATAGTTTTCACAATCAGGTTTAACAAAGGATTTGTCAAGTGGGAGATAAGCTCTGTCCTAAAATCATTTTAGAAGGTACACGCCTAACCGGCAAGACCGAGTTAGCATTTGTGTTGAATGAACATCCAAGATTGGTAGGACCGAGGAAATATCGTTATCATTCACCTCTGATCTCAGCGGAGTGGTGCGCATTTACCAATTTCCCCTGGGGGAGAGGTCTTATTAATTTTGAGTCTCACGAGGAAGAACAGGCTATGGAAACCTACCGTACCTGGCTAAAACTTTTTCAGCTTCAGAGATACTATTCATGGATGATCGACCGGTTTCATCTCTCAACCCAGCTTTTCCAGAGAGAAGTGTTTGGTCGGAATTATGATTTTGGATGGCTGGAAGAGGGATTGTTGGAGCTGGGCTTTCATCTCCTTCTGTGTATCCGATCAGACGACTCGTTTGAAGCAGCCCGGGAAGAGCGACTGAAGATTTCTGGCAATCCTTCTCAATATGATGATCTGGATATTTTTCGCAGGGAACAGGAACATTTTGTGACGCTGGCCAGACAATCCAGTCTTCCGCTGCTTGAGTTGAATGTTGATACCCGATCCATTGAGGAACAGGCAAATAAGGTCGCGGACTGGCTGAGTTCTTCAGGTGGTTTGTATGCGAATTAAAACATATAGGAGCAAATAAAGATGTACAAGGCAGCAGAAACCAGATACGATTCAATGAGCTACAAGCGGTGTGGGGTAAGTGGTATTCTTTTGCCAAAAATTTCCCTGGGTCTCTGGCACAATTTTGGGGAGCCAGATGACTTTGAAACAGCTCGAGCCATGTTGAGGAGAGCCTTTGATCTTGGAGTTACCCATTTTGACCTCGCCAACAACTATGGTCCACCCTATGGTGCTGCTGAGACGACATTTGGAAAATTGTTTAAAGAAGATTTCACATCATATCGTGATGAACTAATCCTCTCGACAAAGGCCGGTTGGGATATGTGGCCAGGTCCTTACGGGGATCACGGAAGCCGTAAATATTTGATTGCCAGTCTGGATCAGAGTCTCAAGCGTATGGGTCTGGATTATGTGGATATTTTCTACCACCACCGTCCTGATACCAGTACACCACTTGAAGAAACAATGGGCGCCCTGGACCAGATCGTACGCAGCGGCAAAGCCCTGTATGTCGGAATATCTTCCTATAATCCTGAGCAAACCAGGCAAGCAGCCAAAATTTTGAGAGAGTTGGGAACCCCCTGTCTCATACATCAACCCAAATACAACATGTTCCATCGTCAACCGGAAAACGGTCTTTTTGAGGAGCTTAAAAAGAATGGGGTAGGATCAATCGTTTTCTCTCCCCTGGCCCAGGGTGTCTTGACTGACCGCTATCTCGCAGGCTTTCCTGAAGATTCAAGGGCAGTTCGTGATGGCCGTTATCTTAAGCCAGAGTTTATTAAAGAAATGCAACTTGAAAAAGTACGGGCGCTGAAAGCAATAGCAGAAGCACGTGGTCAGAATGTAGCTCAGCTAGCCATTGCCTGGGTCTTGCGCAAGGAAGAGGTAACATCTGCTTTAGTCGGGGCTTCAAAAGTTTCTCAGATTGAGGATGCAGTAAGTGCTCTTGACAATTTGAATTTTGATCCAACAGAACAAAGTGAGATCGATAAGATCTTAGGATAACTACTCCTGTCTGGAAGCACGTAAACCATCAGATTGATGCAGATTAAAGGGGCAAAAACCGTGTTTTGTCACCAGTCTTTCAGATTAGATTAACCGCTACTCACATTATCGCTATTGAGCTTGTACTAAGGAATAAATCTATGGAACGGAAAATAAGAGTCATTCTGGCAAAACCAGGTTTGGATGGCCATGACCGCGGGGCAAAAGTCCTGGCGAACTCATTCAGAGATGCCGGTATGGAGGTCATCTATCTCGGTTTGAGACAGACCCCTGAAATGATTGTTGCCGCTGCAGTCCAGGAAGACGCTGACATTGTGGCATTGAGTATTCTGTCAGGCGCCCATATGACTATCTTTCCACGAGTTATGGAGTTGATGAAAGCAGAGGGTTTAACTGATGTCCTGCTTACTGGTGGTGGCATCATACCTGATTCTGATATGGAAGCATTGCATAAACTAGGTGTGGGCCGCCTGTTTGGTCCAGGTGCCAGCCTCATGGAAATCAATGACTATATCACCAATTGGGTTCAGGAAAACCGTTAAATGAATCGTCATGATCGCCTGGAGCAACTTAACAGGCTAAAAGCAGAAGCGCTGCTTGGTGGTGGGCAGGATCGTCTTGATGCCCAGCACGCCAAACAAAAATTATCCGCTCGGGAAAGATTGGACCTACTCCTGGATCCAGGCTCATTCGAAGAAATGGGTATGCTGGTAACCCACCGCTCCACCAATTTTGGTCTTGAAAAACAAAAATTTCTCGGAGATGGCGTCGTAACTGGTCACGGAACGATCGATGGTCGAACCATCTTTGTCTTCAGTCAAGATTTTACTGTTATGGGGGGCTCGCTCTCTGAGGCATATGCCGAAAAAATAGTTAAAGTTATGGATCTGGCTGCCAAGGTTGGTGCACCAGTTATTGGATTGAATGACAGTGGGGGAGCGCGAATTCAAGAAGGCGTGGTTAGCCTGGCTGGCTATGCGGACATTTTCTTGAGAAATACACTCATGAGCGGTGTGGTGCCCCAGATATCAGCTATTTTGGGACCCTGCGCCGGCGGTGCAGTCTACTCTCCAGCGATCACAGATTTTATCTTCATGACCAAGGGAACAAGCTACATGTTTGTCACAGGTCCTGAAGTAGTCAAGACAGTCACCCACGAGGAAGTTACCAAAGAAGATTTGGGCGGTGCAACTGCCCATGGTTCCAAGAGTGGTGTCAGCCACTTCACCTGCAACAATGAAATTGAAGTCATCGAAGGTATCAAAAGGTTATTAAGCTTTATTCCTCAAAATAACCTGGAGGATCCACCCACCATTCCATGTGACGATCCCATTGACCGGGCTGATGTAGGGCTGGATACGATTGTCCCTGAGAATCCCAACAAACCTTATGACATGAAAGATGTCATTCACAGTGTTGTTGATAATGGTGAGTTCTACGAGGTTCATGATGAATTTGCCATGAATATGGTGGTTGGCTTTGTGCGTTTGAATGGGAAATCAGTTGGTGTGATTGCCAATCAACCTGCACATCTTGCAGGCGTTCTGGATATTGATTCTGCCGTCAAAGGTGCTCGATTTGTGCGCTTTTGTGATGCCTTTAACATTCCCTTACTCACTTTTGAGGATGTCCCGGGATTTTTACCTGGAACCGATCAGGAGTGGGGTGGTATTATCCGTCATGGCGCAAAACTTCTCTATGCTTTTGCCGAGGCAACGGTACCCAGGGTCACTGTTATAACCCGCAAAGCCTATGGTGGAGCTTATGACGTGATGAACTCCAAGCATATTCGTGGAGACATCAATTTTGCCTGGCCCTGTGCAGAGATTGCTGTCATGGGTGCCAAAGGGGCGACTGAAATCATTTTCAGAAAAGAAATTGCCAGAGCAGATGATCCAGAGGAAGTTCTCGAGCGTCTCACAAACGAGTTTTCTGAGCGATTTGCCAATCCATATTCTGCAGCTGAACGCGGCTATGTGGATGAGGTCATTGAACCAAACCAGACTCGTTTAAAAGTGATCAGGGCTTTTGAAATGCTTGAAAATAAAGTTGATTCAAACCCACAAAAAAAACACGGAAATATCCCGCTATAAATCAGGGAGAGGGGTTTCAAGTGGACAACAGAAATCGTGACGAGTTATTAAAAAAGCAGGAAAGCCTGGAAGCGTACTTGCTTAAGAATCCCCAGTCGACTCTTTTCGCCTGGTATGCAAGACAGAACATGGAAGCGGGAGAATTGAATCGTGCTTTAAGTATATGTCTGCTTGGCATCCAGAATGTTGAGAGCCGTGGTGTTTTACACAAACTCATGGGCGAAATCTATCTGGCCAAAGGTGAAGTCACCAATTCCATGAAACAGATGATTGAATGCATCCTGACCAAAGAACCCTTCCCCGGTGTGATTATTGAAGTGATCAAAAATTTAGGCGACACCATGGAACCCCAGCAAGTCGCCTTCTTGATTTATTTGCTCAATAAAGCCTTACCAGGTCATCCAGATGCCATCCAATTCTACAAAAAATTTCCGAACTCCCGCAATTATGTTGTTCAGCCAGGTGAATATAAGTTTCTGGAAGAGCTGGCAGTCGGCCTGGAACGCTCTGCCCTTGTGGAAGTGATGCCTCTTGATGAGGACGAGGAAAATCCGTTGTCCTTACCTGATTCAGTCCCACCAGAGATGGAGTATACCCCACCTGAACCAGTGCAACAGGCCCCGCCACAACCACCCCCTCAGCCTGCTCCAAATCCCGTCCCTCAACCGGTACCTGAACCAGCTCCTGCGGTTGAACCTGCCCAGGAATTTGTGGAACCAGAAATTGAGATACCGGCCGAACCACCCGTTCCAGAGTACGAAATTCCTGACACTACACCTCCCCTGGAGGAGGTTATAAAGCAGGCGGAAACGATGACGGAATTTGAGGAACCATCTGTACACCAGGCTCCCTCTCCACCGCCTCCAAAGGAAGCGCCTCTGCCACCTAAAAAACCAGCTATTAAGCACAATATTAATCGCTCCATGGCGACCTTCACTCTGATGCAGATTTTTAAGGATCAGGGGATGTATGAAAATGCTTTGGAGGTCTTGTTGTTTCTCCGTGAGAAATCCAGTGATACCGAGCGTATCGACCAAGAGGAAAAAGACATTCGAGAACTCATGGCTCGAAACGGCAACAAATAAGTCAACTCTAATAAATAATGTCTGAATCTCAACCGCGGGAAGCCCCTGTGGATATGGAATCCCCGATTCAATTATCAATCCTCATAGTCACTTATAATTCTGCCTCGACGATTAGGGTCTGTCTGGAAAGTGTTTTTCAGGAGCTTCAATCTCTGGACGGACAGGTTATTGTCGTAGATAATCATTCCTCGGATGATACCGTTTCAATTTTAGACGAGCTTTTGACACAGAACACCCATCTCAAAGTTGAAATAAATCGGACAAACCGCGGTTTCGCCGTTGGGAATAACCAGGCGCTTGAAATGGCTGGCGGTCACCATATTCTCATTCTAAATCCAGACACTATTCTCCAAGCAGGCATTCTGAAAAACCTGCTGTTTGAGCTAGAAAAGGATGAAAAAATGGGTGTGGTTGCACCTCAATTACAGTTTCCAGATGGGCGCATACAGAAAACCTGCCGGCGATTCCCGAATCATATGGATGTTATCTATAATGTGTTTGGGCTCTCAGTTCTTTTCCCGGAGAACCGCCGACTCAATGGCTGGAAAATGGGTGATTTTGATCATAAAACCCGTCAAGAGGTAGATCAGCCCGCTGGTGCTGCCTTGTTGGTTCGCGGTGATCTTTTAAGATCCCTGGGGGGCTTTGACGAAAATTTCCCCATGTTCTTTAATGATGTAGATCTATGTAAGCGCATCAAGAAGGCTGGTTTTGCCATCTGGTACTTACCAGAATATGCCATTCAACATCTGGGAGGGGCCAGTGTCAAACAGGTGAAGATGAAGATGACTATTAGCTCCCATGTTTCATTTTTTAGATATTTTGAGAAGCATTTCACCCGGATGTATCAGCAGCCCCTTAACTTTATAGTCGGTGTATTGCTTTACCTGTCTCTCATTCCTCGCCTGCTGGTTCTACTTCTTTTCAAAGGGCAGCGTACGGCTTCCCGAGAAACCCTCTAGAGCGGCAATCTTCATGAATCGTAACCCAAAAATAAAAGCTATTTTCTTTGATATTGGTGGTGTGCTGGTAAAGGTTGATTCCAGCGAATCCGTTCAAAAGTTGTCCAGGGAATTAGAAGTAAGTACTGAAAAAATTCGCCAGGGGATGACCAGAGACTTACTTAATGAATATGAAAAAGGGCACCTGACCTCAAATCAGTTTTATGAGCAGCTCCTCATCAATTATGGTAGCAAGAAGACAATGGATATGGAGACCTTCAAAGGCTACTGGCTGGATGTCCTCTTCCCTTGTACTGACAGTGTGGCTTTTCTCAAGCGAGCGACCAAAGATTTCCCGGTGTGGCTACTGAGCAACACCAACGATTTTCATTATGATCTGCTCATGCAGGATTTCCCCTTTATGAAATGGGTTGAGGGAGGCACCTACAGCTTTATGGTGGGCAGCATGAAGCCAGACCCACCGATCTATGAAGTGGCCATCAAAAAGAGTGGGTTTCGACCAGAGCAAATTCTGTTTATTGATGATTTAGAGGCAAATGTTCAAGCCGCACAGGACAAGGGCATTAATATTATCCATTATGTGGATTTCCCCGGCTTTGGTAAGGAGTTGAGCCAACGCTTTCCAGAATTGGAGTATTTGTTATGAGACTTATTAAAACAATCCTGGCCTTTGTTGTCCTATTGATTCTTTTCAATCTACTGAACAACAGTCAGGGCAGTATACCTCCTCTGGGAAAATTTTTAAACCCTTTCGCGGGATTCTGGCAAAATGGTGAGAAGCTGGACCAGATTGATGAAGTGCTTGATGTAAAAGGACTGCGAGATGTAGTGCAAGTGGTTTGGGATGAGCGTCATGTCCCCCACATTTTCGCAGAGAATACCTATGATGTCTATTTTGCTCAGGGCTTTTTAACAGCTCGTCATCGTCTCTGGCAAATGGAGTTTCAAACCCATGTGGCAGCCGGACGCGTTTCAGAAATCATCGGTGAAAAAGCCCTGGAGTTTGATAGAATGCAGCGTCGCCGCGGTTTGTTAATGGCAGCCGAAACGACCATTCAACATATGGATAAGGATCCAGAGACCCACCTCATTCTGCAGGCTTATGCCAATGGTGTTAACACCTGGATCGAGTCCCTCACACCAGCAACCCTGCCCCTGGAATATAAGCTGCTAAACTATGAACCTGAGGTCTGGTCCACGCTAAAGACAGCGTTGCTCCTTAAGTACATGGCCTGGGATTTAACCGGACGCAACTCAGAAATGGATATGAGCATTATTCAGGCGACTTTGGGTGAGGAATTCGTCAACACATTTTATCCAGAACACACACCACACACAGATCCAGTGATTCCCGCCGCTAAACCCTGGCGCTTCGAAGCCATGGAGCCAGATTCTATTCCCCCTGCATTTGTACCACAGATTGTCCAGGATCTCCGGAAGAACGAACCAGACCAAGATAATGGGAGTAATAACTGGGCAGTTTCAGGTAATAAAACAGCATCAGGGTTTCCCATGTTAGCCAACGACCCCCATCTTGGGCTAAAGTTGCCATCCATCTGGTACGAGATTCAGTTGAGGACACCTGATATGAATGTTTATGGTGTTTCAATGCCTGGTGCCCCAGCGGTGATTGTAGGGTTCAACAAAGATATCGCCTGGGGTGTGACCAATGCGGCCAGTGATGTCATGGACTGGTTTGAAATCGAATTCAAGGATGATTCATATTCTGAATATCTCTACATGGATGAATGGATAAAATCAGATCTGCGGGTTGAGGAAATTTTTATCCGTGGTGGGGAAACGGTCCTGGACAGCTTTGCCATCACGCGCTTTGGACCCCTGGTTTATTTTGGTGAAAACACACTGGAAAATGGACATCCCACTGGTCTGGCCATGCGCTGGTCCGCTCATGATCCTTCTAATGAAATGTTAGCCGTTCGAAACATGAATTTGGCTACTGATCGAGAGACCTTTTACACTGCTATTGAAGATTTTGAAGCACCAGGACAAAATTTCGCCATGATTGCCAGGGATGGTGATATTGCCATCAGACACAATGGTAAATATCCATTACGCGGTCAGGATCAAGGTAAGTTTGTCAGGGCTGGACGGGATACCATTGGTGAATGGCAGGATTGGATTCCCTACGAGCAACTTCCGGCGATTTCTAATCCCTGGAGAGGCTTTGTCAGCTCAGCCAACCAGAATCCGGTTGGTAAAAAATATCCCTACTATATGGGTTGGGATTACGATGACTATGAGCGGGGCTCACGTATTAATGATCGTCTCGGAGAATTGAAGAAAATAAAATTTGGAGATATGCAGGATCTGCATATGGACAATTTTAATATGCAGGCCGAGCTCATGCTGCCATTTCTACTTAAACAGATTGATGTAGAGGCACTTTCTGGTGATATGGGTGTCATTTTAAATGACCTTTACGGCTGGAATTATGTCTCAGATCCTCATGAAAAAGCGGCCTGGGTCTATAAGCAATGGTGGCTACGTTTAGAGAAGGCGATCTGGAATGATGAGTTAAATATTCTTGGTGAGATTAGAAAAATCCCCACCAGATCAGTGACAGCCAGACTCCTCCTGAAAAAGTCAAAGCTGGTGTACTATGATGATATCAATACACCGGAGCAAGAGGGTCGCCCTGAGATTATCAACCGTGCTTTTAAGCAAACCATCATGGATCTGACAGATGAGTTGGGGCCATATGGCGAAGCCTGGGAGCTGGGTCGGGCTCGAGGAACAGATATCAACCATTTACTCTCTGTAAAGGGCCTGGGACGAACGGGTCTTTATACTGGCGGTGGCCAGGGCATTGTAAATGCCACCAAGAAAGACCATGGACCCTCCTGGCGTATGCTTGTGGAATTGGGTGATCGCCCTACAGCCAAGGGCATTTTTCCTGGAGGACAGTCTGGAAATCCAGGTTCACCTTATTATGACAATGCTGTAGATAATTGGGTCGCCGGCAAATATTTCGATATTCATTTTCTGGATTCCACTGATATAGATCTCAATTCAAAACTCTCATTGACTCGCTTAAGGAATTATCAATGATCAACATTTTAACACCTCTCATAATTGTCTTTATCCTACAACTCATCCTCTACTCCTGGTGGTGGATTATTCTGGTTCCCCTGGTTATTGGTTTCTTTGAAAAAGATTCAGCATTGAAAGCTTCTGCAGGTACCGGCCTGGGCGTTTTCCTGCTCTGGTTTGGAATGGCTGTATATCAATGGAAGAATGGTGGGGAAATCATTGTCATACGCATTGCTGAAGTCATGGGTGTCGGATCAGGTTTTGTACTGGCTCTGGCCACGGGTCTGGTTGGCTTTCTGGTTGCCCTGGTGGCTGGCTATGCTGGTTTCTCACTGAGAAAAGTTCTGATCAAGGAATACCAGATATCGTAACGAAAAAAAAAGCCAAGGAACCCCTCATTTATGAGGAGCCCCTGAGAACCATCCCGCATAATGTCTTTAGGGATAACAATCCCGATTATGATGAATTAGAGCGACGACCCAGAATGCCTGTGGTAGCCCTCCTTGATAATATCCGCAGCATGTTTAATGTGGGATCTATGTTCCGGACAGCCGACGGTGCCTGGCTGGAAGAAATGATTATTAGTGGTTATACTGCCTCACCTCCCCGAAAAGAAATAGCCAAAACTGCTCTAGGAGCTGAGTACTCAGTACCCTGGAGAGGCATTCCTGACCCTGTTGATGCCCTTCGCGCCTTAAAACAGAGGGGTTATACTGCTATTGCCCTTGAGCACACCACGCGGAGCCAGTCCTATACCAGTGTCGAGTATGACTTTCCCCTGGTCTTTGTGGTGGGGAATGAGGGCGTGGGGATTCAAGACGATATCGTCAAGAAATGCGATTTTGCTGTAGAACTACCTCAAAACGGCATGAAAAGCTCCATGAATGTTGCTGTGGCATTTGGAATTATGCTTTATGAGTTGAGACGTCAGTGGGATTCAAAAAATCAACCTTGACCAAGCTGGCAAGTTAAATAACTAGTGGAACCCTCATTTTAAGCTAACAACAATTTGTACTGGCAATTGTTAAGTTGCGGCTTACTTTTTTGCCAATTGACATGGCTCACAGGGGATGAATCAAGATTTGAACTGTGTTACACTGATCCATATATTAAACGATATTTAATTACGATAATATTCCTAAGGAGGATTTATGATTAAAAAGGTACTTGTTTCAATTTTAGCTCTCACACTGGCTGTTGGTGCATTTGGCCAGTCGCTGGAAGAAAATCTGGGAAAAATGGTTAGTGACAATGCTGAGATGTATCTTATGCCACTGGGGGATGCTTTTGGAGCCTCCATGAATTCAGGATGGTATCATCGTTCTAGGGTACATAAGATGCTGGGCTTTGATATCAGTGTGAAAGCAATGGTTTCAGCGGTTCCCGAGGAAAGTGAGTTCTTTAACTTTGCTTTGAGCGAGACCGATATGGAATTACCCCTTCCTGCTGATTTGATTCCTGGTCAAACCTTAGAAGCCATTAGAATCAGTTTCGCTGATATTTATGAAGGCTCAGACACCAGGACCCCTACTTTCTTTGGACCAGCAGATAGTGCTGGGACATTAGTGGCGAATCCAACCGCGATCAGGGCAGCTTTTGAAGAACAGTTGGCCGAACAGGTGGGTGCAACTGCTGCAGCAATAGCCATGGGGTCAGCAGAAGTGACAGATATTATTAATGGTATTGGGGATTTTCCGCTTCCTCCTGGAATCGGATTACCTGCCCTTCCATTGGTGATGCCACAGATAGCTCTAGGTCTCCCCATGGGTATTGAGGTGACACTCCGTGGTTTTCCAGAAGCCGAGCTTGAGGATATTGGTACTTTCAGCATGTATGGTGGTGGTCTTCGTGTCAATATTGACCAATTTATTCCAATTCCACTGTTTCCAGTGGATATCACTGCTGGAGCCTTCCATTCACAGATGAGCATCGGTAATCTGATTGAATCTTCAAATACATCATTAGGTCTGCAAGTCGGAAAATCTATGAATCTGCTTATTTTTGGTGTCGGCGTTTATGTGGATGCTGCCTACGAGATGAGCTCATTGAGCATTGGCTATGATGTGGATGAATCATTTGGTATTGAAGATAATCGTATCCAGTTTGATATGGAACCGGATCCAGGCATGAGACTTGGTGCAGGTTTACATCTGAAATTGATTCCATTGACTTACTTTAATGTTCATGTAAGTCAAACTCCAACCAATAGTGTAGTCACTGCAGGATTTGGTATCTCACTGAGATAATTACTTCGCAAAGTATGCTAAAAAGGTCATCCCAACGGGATGGCCTTTTTTTTTAACCTCAAACTCACCAGAATCTCCTTGATATTTTCAAAATTAAAGATGCTTCCCATTGGAGTTGAATGTTGCTGTTGACAATCCTTCAATTGGATGAATTATTATTTACGCTCTTTTATTAGAACTAGCTGATTTTTAGAGAATTATGTTCTATATTCAAGATTGATTACTGGAGGACGATATGATCGACTATGATGAACATATAGATGATGAAATGAAAGTGATGAATGAAGGTGGGTCTTCGACAAAAAAAGGACCAAAACAAATCATTCGTCTCAATGACCCGGTTAGCAGTCTGGAGCTCAGAAAATCAATCTGCATATCTGGAGATACCAGCATTGCAGCCTGTTTACAGCTGATGAAAGATGAGCGAATTGGTTGTCTCCTCATTACCGAAGATAAAAAGCTGAGTGGCATATTTACGGAGCGTGATATTATTCGTCGAATCGTTGGGAAAAACTTGTCCCACGAAGACATCGATGTCGAGAACTATATGACCAGCGATCCTGATACCCTGATGGCTGATGCCCCACTGGCCTTTGCCTTGAATTATATGGTTGTGGGTGGTTATCGTCATGTCCCCATTGTGGATGAGGATAATAAACCACAGGCCTGTCTTTCCATTAAAGATGTCGTGAAGCATATTGGGGATCACTATTTTAGTGAAATCGCCAACCTGCCTCCAACCCCCAAAAATCCTGGTTGGGCAACCGTTGATGGTGGTTGATTAACCTCGTTTCCAGTTTATAAAGAAGGCATTTAATAAAATTGATTAACCGTCCTGATCTTGGTCGCATAAAGGCTATACTCTTTGATTTTGACGGAGTCGTTGTGCAAAGTGAAGATGTATACGATCGAGCCACCAAAAAACTTGGTGAAAAATATGGTGTGCAAATTCCAGCCCCCTTTTATGAAGCCAATCGAGGTATTGCCGAATCGCTTTTTTATGAAAGATTTAAAACAGAATTTGAGTTAGAGGTCGATATGATGTCTTTACAGGCAAATGGCAAAAGGCTACTCTGGGCCGAATTCTCATCTTCGGTACATTACACACCTGGATTCCAACAGTTTTACACCAACATCCGCAAGCATGTGGGCCACGTAGCATTAGTAACCGCCACCCCCAGACCACTCATTGACGAGATTTTTAAAAATTCAAACATATCGGTGGATTTTGATTTCATAGTGACCTCAAGTGACGTTGAAAAGACCAAACCGGCTCCTGATTCCTATCTGAAAGCATGTAGCCAAATTGGAGTGGACCCTGCCCAGGCTCTAGTTATTGAGGATTCTCCCACTGGCTTGCGAGCCGCAACTGCTGCAGGTTGTCAAACTATAGCGATTACCACAAGCTGTAGCAGGGATTCCTTAAAAGAAGCGAATTTTGTTGTTGACAGCTTCGGTGAACTCGAAGAACTTTTAACCATTGCATGAGGGACAAGAATGAGTTGGTATAAACAGTTTGATCTGGTCTGGTTCCCTGTCGTTGATTTTGAGCGAGCCAAAGCCTTTTATCAAGATGATCTGGAGTTTGAACTGGTTCTGGAAGACCAGGAGTCCAGCTGGGCTGAATTTCAAATTAGCCCCGGAGCCAAGATTGCCATCCACGGTGTTAAAGCCACAAACGCAAATCCCATTGGGGCCCTCGTCATTGATGTTGAAAATATTGAAAAATCCGAACTATTTCTGAGGGGGAAGGGTATCAAATTATTTGATAAGGAAGAAATTCCGGGTCTTACACGCCTCGCCTCGTTTACAGATCCAGATGGTAATGTCATCCAACTAAGCCAGTCCCTGGTGGAGTAAGCCAGCCTTCATGAGCGCTATTATTCTTGATTCAGCTATGGGATCCCGCCTCGAAGAGATGGGTCACAAGCTAACGGCACCCCTCTGGTCAGCCACAGTTCTACAATCTAATCCCGAAGACATCACTCAGATTCATAAAGAGAATATTGAAGCGGGAGCTCAGGTCATTTCCACCAATACCTTTCGAACCACTCCATATGCTTTACATCAGGCCGGACTATCTGGGGTTGATGCACACACCCGTGCTCGAGCTTTAACCCTGCTGGCAATTCGCCTGGCCTGGAAAGCGGTTCAAGAATCAGGCAAAGATATCAAAATTGCTGCCTCAATCGCACCCCTGGCAGATTGCTGGGCCCCCCAGGAATTTCCTGGAAATATTATTTCAAGACCCTGGCATGATGCCCAATTGGATAATCTGGCTCATCATTCAACGGATATTATGCTTCTGGAGACCATGAATTCCGCCCGGGAAGCAAAGGGTTTAACGGAGCTGGCCTTGCGTTATGATAAACCGGTCTGGGTTTCCTTTGCTCTCAATGGAGAAGGCAACATCTATAATGGTGATGATATCGTCACAACAGCCAAATTTCTTGAAAAGAAGGGTGTCTCCGCCATTGGGGTGAACTGTTCCAATCTAGAAGTTTCGAAGATGGCCCTCCGTGAGCTGCGTGAAGCCGTTTCTGTGCCCTTGCTGGCCTATCCCAATGTGGAGCTGGAGCAACCTGAGAGTAAAAGAAAGAAAAAGATTAAAAAGGTTACTCCTACAGCTTTTGTGGCCTGGTCTGAAGAAGTCAAAGAGCTGGGTGTCGAATTTATTGGTGCTTGTTGTGGCTCGGATCATACTCATATCAAAGCATTGGCTGACCAAAACGATTCCTGATTTTCTCAGTTGTTAGACCAGCAAAACTTTTCCAAAAAACTCATCAAATGGTTCCAGACTGAGCGGGCGCACTTGCCCGTTCCCGGTAGAGGCGATTCAAATCCATATGCCATTTGGGTGGCTGAAGTCATGCTCCAGCAAACTCAAGTCACTACGGTTTGGCCTTATTACAAAAAATGGATGCTTGATTACCCCACGATTTCACATGTAGCTGCTGCCGAACAGGATCAAATTTTAAAAAGCTGGGAAGGTTTGGGTTATTATTCCCGGGCTAGAAATCTCCATCGCGGAGCAAAATTTGTTATGGAGGAGTTTGGTGGCGTTCTACCTGCCACTGTCACCGAGTTGCTAAAAGTTCCGGGCATAGGTCCATATACTTCTGCCGCTATTGCCAGTCTGGCCTTTGGAGTACCAGAACCACTTATTGATGGAAATGTTTTACGTGTTTATACAAGGGTAACACGAATCACGGCAGATATCGGTCAGTCCAGTACGAAAGCAACGATTTCAAGTGAATTGGCTCAACTTATTAGCCCAGATCAATCGGCTGAGTTTAACCAGGGTCTCATGGACCTGGGCCGGGTGATTTGCACACCTAAAAATCCAGGATGTGAATCCTGTCCATTAAAAAAGGTCTGCTTGAGTGCAAGGACTGAAGATGTGGAATCCTTTCCAGTAAAGAAAAAACGTAAACGTCTCCCACATTATCAGATCGTTATTGGTGTTATCCAAAAAGGGGAATATTGCCTCATCCAAAAACGACCTGCCAATGGTTTACTGGGAGGTTTGTGGGAATTTCCAGGTGGAAAAATTGAGATGGGAGAGAGTGGTGAAGAGGCTCTCCTGCGGGAAATCAGAGAGGAAACCGGTCTGGATGTTGATCTCGATCAAAAGATTGGAACCATCAATCATGCCTATACTCATTTCAAAATTACCATGTCGGCCTGGCATTGTACCTGGATAAGAGGTGAAGCTCAAACCCACGCAGCCAGCGAAAACAGGTGGATTCCCTTTACTGATATCAATAGATATGCCTTCCCAAAGGCAAATTTAAAAATTCTTGAACTCATCACTCCGCCATCTTGAAAATTAATTCTTTTTTATTCCAGAGGCGGGATCGGCTGGATGTATAGGGGTGGCGCGTTTATCTTATAGATCGTTTTGAAACATTGAAGGAGATATTTCCATGATACGTATTCTGTCGGTTCTGTTCCTGAGCATCACCTGTGTAATAGGACAAATCCAGTTAATTCCCCAGTCTGTGGCTGCCGCCGATGACCCCATGTCTGTGGGTATCAATCCTGCCGGTTTGGCGTTTAACAAACACACTGAAACCATGATGGTTGGACATTTTGACGGCAGTGCCTTTACAAAAGATTTCGGTTACTTCAGCCAGAATAACACCACTGGTTTTGGGTACCAATGGGATGTGATTTCAGCTAGAAATATTTATCAATTCAGCCAGGGCTTTAAAGTCTCAACGTCCCATGCTATGGGAATAACCTATTCCTTCGACCATTCAAAGTGGGATGAAGGTCGTTTGGACCTGGGGTGGATGCATCGTCCCTTCCCCATGATGGCCCTTGGAGCCAATATTCAGAACGCCTGGTCTGCTAATGATGACTTCAGACATTTGACTGGAGGAGTTGCTTTTCAAAGTCGTACTGGTCGCTGGGGTGGCGGTGTAGATCTAGGGGTTACCATAGATGATTCCGGCACTGAAACCGATTATATCATGGACCAGAGTATGACCGTATTCGTTGAACCTCTCGAGGGCTTTCGTGTGAATGCCTGGGTGGATCTGGACAACACAAATTCAACGGGAATATCCCTGAGTATGTTTCTACCAGACGCAGGCTTTGAAAGCCATTCAAGATCTAACAGCAGTGCCCAGTCTGTGGTAGTTCGTTCCAGCAAAAATCCTTATCGCACACTATTGGGTGGGAAGACAGTAAAGAAAAACCAGAAGACCTATCTGAGGATGCATCTCAAGGGCTTAATCATCGAAGAACCAGAGATGAGACGTCCAAAGATGCCCTTCAATTTTAATTTTGATATTCCTTTCCTCAGCGGGCAGACTGTTTATGGAAGACAACTTAAAAAGCTCATTGATCAGATAGATGAATATACCGATGACCCAAATCTCAATGGTTTGATTATTGACCTGGGGAATATCAGGGGTGGGTTTAGCAAAATGTCTGAAATACGCAATGCTTTTCAACGCTTCCACGATGCAGGGAAAGAAATCATCGTCTATAGCAAATTTGGCCTGGGCAATGGGTCGACGTATTTGCTTTCCATGGCCGATGAAATTTATGTTCACGAGATGACAGGCGTTGACCTTCGAGGGTTAGGTATGGAAATTACCTTTTTCAGGGGTCTCCTGGATACCCTGTCTATTGTCCCTGAAGTGTGGCGAGTGAGCCCTTACAAAACAGCCGGTGATATGTATTTGAATAGCACCATGTCTGATGCTATGCGTGAAAACTATTCACAACTTTTGGATGGGGTCTACGAAGAATTTGTACGTGGAATATCAGAAGGAAAAATTTGGGAAGATGAAAAAACTCGTGCTGTGATTGATGCAGGGCCTTACATGCTCACAGCCGATGCCAAGGAAGCTGGATTGATTACAGGCACAATGTATCCAGATGAGTTCGATGACTATGTAAAAGACCTTAATGATGGCAAGGTCAATATCATTAAACCAGAAAAAGAAAAAGTGAGTCCAGATTATCAATATGCCTGGCGTAATGATAAGGTGAATGACCGTATTGCCGTTATTTATGCAGTTGGAGGTATCGTCTCAGGCGAAACAAGACCTGGTCCATCTGGCTCAAAAAACATGGGTGATGAAACCATTGCAGCAGCAATTAAACAGGCTCGCGAAGATAAAAGTATCAAGGCAATTGTTCTCAGGATAGATAGTGGAGGTGGTTCAGCTCTGGCCTCAGATATCTTGTGGCGGGAAATTATCAGGACCACCAGGGAGGACTCCAGCAATGTGAAGCCCGTTATAGCCTCCATGTCTGACGTTGCAGCTTCTGGTGGATACTATATTGCCTGTGAAGCGGATAGTATTATTGCATATCCCTCCACCATCACCGGATCGATTGGTGTCATTGGAAGCCGCCTGAATTTCTCGCAGCTTAAAGAGCGTTTTGGGCTACATACTGATAAAATCCTCCATGGAAGACATGCTGATTTTGCCAGCGGCAATAGACTGGCTACTGATGAGGAATCAACCATGATTCTGGCTTCAATTAATGACACGTACTTACGATTTAAAGAGCGTGTGGTGGCTGGACGTGAAAAGCTAAATGATGTTGATGCCCTGGATAGCCTGGCTCTGGGTCGCGTATGGACTGGTAGTGATGCAAAAACCTATGGTCTCATTGATGAATTAGGCGGCTATTACGAAGCCATTGAATTGGCCAAAGCAGCAGCAGGGATTGAAGGCGATGTAGATATCGTTGAGTTGCCCAATTACAAACAGAAAACAAATTTCAAAAAACTGTTTGGTGGCGAGGCTAACATTAGCCTGGGTTCTGATGTGCTGGAGACACTGCACGTAGACGATTTGATTACCATCCTAGAGGGTGATCAAATTCAAATGATTCTTCCAGTGAAAATTGAGATCAAATAAGTGCGGTTAACTGCGAATTTTGCAGATCTAGTGAAAAAGTAAAAATTGAAACGGACCCCTGCTGGAATTCGTGTTTCACTGGTTTAGGTGACCAATGTCCCAGAACTTGATTGAAAAAATCGCTCAGAACTTTGCTGTTGATCTGAAGCAGGGGACCCGTGTACATCAAGGTGACTTCCTGTTTATCTCACCGCAGCATATTCTGACCCATGACAATACAGGGGCAGTGATAAACAAGTTCCTGACGATTGGTGCCAAACACATACACAATCCCCGGCAACCCATGTTTGCCCTTGATCATAATGTTCAAGATACTGGGATCGACAATTTACAGAAATATGCTGCTATCGAAGTCTTTGCCCATGAGATGGGTGTAGACTTCTATCCTGCAGGCCGTGGTATTGGTCACCAGATCATGTGTGAAGAGGGTTATGCCTGGCCTGGCACCCTGGTATTGGCCTCTGATAGCCATGCCAATATGTATGGCGGGCTGGGGGCACTTGGAACACCTGTGGTGCGTACCGATGCAGCGGCTATCTGGGCAACCGGACAAACCTGGTGGCAGATTCCACCAGTTGCCTGCGTTGAACTCAGAGGTGCTCTGCGACCAGGTGTTTCCGGGAAAGATGTTATCATCACTCTGGCAGGTCTTTTTAATGGGGATGAAGTACTTAACCATGCTCTGGAATTTACTGGAAATGGTGTAGCATCTCTCAGTATTGACCAGCGCCTGACAATTGCCAATATGACCACAGAGTGGGGTGCCCTGGCTGGGGTTTTCCCCATTGACAACCTGACTTTTGACTGGCTTGAGGCAAGGGCAGTTGTTCTTGAAAGACGAGGTCTTTCTGGGATTTCTTCTGATGCCACGGCAGTTGATGGGGAATCGCCTCGTTTGAATTTTGGAGCCATCTCAAAACTGAAACATTCCGCACCTTATGCTGATCCAGATGCCTATTATGCCAAAACATTGAGTCTCGATTTGTCCACTGTTGAACCGCATATTGCAGGTCCAGATTCGGTAAAAATTATCAGCCCAGCAAAAACGTTAGAAATGGAGAACCTGAAGATACAGAAGGCATATCTACTTTCCTGTGTGAATAGCCGTGCAAATGACCTGTCAGAAGCCGCCAGGATCATCAAAGGGCAAAAAGTAGCGAAAGTAGCGAGGGATGTGGAATTCTATATTGCAGCTGCATCAAGTGAGGTTCAGGCAGAGAGTGAAACCCGGGGTGATTGGCAGATATTGTTGGATGCTGGAGCAATCCCACTCCCACCTGGTTGTGGACCATGTATTGGGCTTGGAGTAGGTTTGCTGGGAGAGAGTGAAGTTGGGATTTCCGCCACTAATAGAAATTTTAAAGGTCGCATGGGGGCACGAAGCGCCAGGACTTATCTGGCCAGTCCAGCTGTGGTAACTGCCTCGGCAGTGGCTGGTAAAATGGTATCTCCCTTTGATTATTCAGGTGACCATCCCCAGGGCGAGATCAAGTTAAACACCCAGAAAACACACAATGCTCATGATATTGACATCCTGGAGGGATTTCCACAAAAGCTATCAGGAAAGATTCTCTTTTGCCATCAGGACAATCTGAATACTGACGGTATCTTCCCAGGTAAGTACACTTACATTGATACGTTTACTCCCGAACAACAAGCTGCAGTGGTCATGGAGAACTATGATAGTGACTTTACTGGGCTAGTCAATTCAGGCGACTTTCTTGTGGGAGGATTCAATTTTGGAACAGGTTCTTCTCGTGAACAAGCAGCTACAGCACTAAAATATTGTGGTCTGGCTCTGGTAATAGCCGGTTCGTTCAGCGAGACCTTCAAAAGAAATGCCATTAATAATGGTTTTTTAGCCCTGCAAGCCCCTGATCTGGTCAGAGATTTACTGGATTATTTTGGTCGCGATAAACTTACGATGGCCACAGATATTGAGGCCACCATACATTTTAGTAACAGTAGTATTGACTATAATGGAAAAACGTATCCGCTCAGTTCTGTGGGGATTGATGCCCAGACCCTGTTCCTTTCAGAAGGACTGGAAAACTGGGTAAAAGAAAGGCTGACATGAGTTTCAATTCTTTTCTGATAAACAAAACGATGCCCAGAGGTGTTGAACCTGGATCGCCAGAATACCGGGGCCATGTTGGTGTGCTTGAAGGCTGGGTTTCCATTATTGGTAACTTTGTTCTTTTTGTCATTAAGTTGGTTTTTGGGTGGATGGTAAGCAGTATTGCACTCATTGCAGATGCCTTTCACACATTGTCCGATGTGGCAACCTCCATTGTGGTTATTTTTGGGTTTAAGGTTGCCCAAAAACCGGCTGATAAGGAACATCCTTTTGGCCATGGTCGGGCAGAAACTATTGCTACTTTGACCATTGCCATTCTCATGGCGGTGGTAGCCCTGGAATTCTTCAAGGGCGCTGTGGATCGGTTGTTCTTCTCTGATACGGATATCGATGTATCAAAGATTGACTGGTTGGTAATCGGTGTTGTGACCCTGACTGCGTTGGGTAAAGCCTGGATGGCTTACTTTGCCTATCAATTGGGTGATCTCATTGATTCAGATGCATTACGTGGTGATGCAGTTCATCACAAAAGTGATGTCTATACCACCTTGTTGGTGATTGGTGCTCTTGTGGGAGCCTATTTTGGTGTCCCCTATGTGGATGGTATCATGGGTCTTGGTGTGGCCATCATGATTCTTCATGCGGCCTACGAAATTGCCAGAGAGGCAATAGATGACCTCCTGGGCAAGCCAGCCACGACTGAGTTTATTCAGGAAATCACAACCCGGGCTACAACGGTTCCTGGTGCACGCCAGGTTCACGATGTGGTCGTTCACAACTATGGTGACCAGAGCTTTATCTCATTACATATTGAAATTGATGAAGCGACTTCGCCGGCTATCGCCCACAATATTGCTGATAATGTTGAACATAAACTGGCCCATGACTTAAATGCTCAAGTGGTGACACATATTGATCCAGTCGCTGTTTCAGGAAAAAATGTAAAGAAAGTTCGCAAAATCATAGAGAAGGCCATATCCGTCTTTAATGAACAATTCACCGTTCAAGACTTACGAATTGTTGGTGAAGATCCAGTAGAATCCATCCTTTTTGAACTTCCCGTACCAGCAGATTGCGAAAAAAAGAGCGAGATAGAATCTTCTATCCGCGAAGCACTGGGTTTGGCATATGCTCGGGCCGCAGTCATTATTGAATTCAAAGCGCAGATGACAGAGTAGATTGGTGAAGGTAGAAGGTAGAAGGTAGGAAGTAGGAAGTAGGAAGTAGGAAATGGAACCAGAAGTATCTAAAATGGTACAGACAAGCAGGGGTAAGATCACTCATTTTACAGATCTGGTAGTATGGCAAGAAGCTCATGCGTTGGTTCTAGAAGTATATGCCTTGATTGAAAAATTTCCTGAAAGAGAAAAATTCGCACTAGTACAGCAACTCATTAGAGCAAGTGTTTCTATTCCAGCGAATATCGCAGAGGGATTTCGACGAAGAACAAAACCAGAAAAAATCAGGTTCTACAATATTGCCCAGGCTTCTTTGGCAGAGGTCACCTATTTCTTCATTCTCGCTAAAGACCTGAAATATATTACTAGCGATCACAGAGAGCAGATCGATCTGCTAGACAAAAAATTAACACGACTTATTCAATCAATTCAGAAATGATCCCTGGATGCCCCCCACTACCTACTACAGTCTACACTAATGGCACTCAACTATGAGAACTAACGTGTCAAGATTTCCTTATAGACACATCATGTGGGACTGGAATGGAACCCTCCTGGATGACTCAAGGATGGCTGTCATGGTCATTAATGAGACCCTGGCAAAAAGGGATATGCCCACCATAAGCCATGACCACTATCAAAAAATATTTGGCTTCCCGGTTATCGATTATTACCGGCGTCTGGGCTTTGATTTTGTGGAAGAATCTTTCGAGGTAGTTGGCACAGAATTTATCGAAGGATATGAAAAGCATAAGTTCGATATTGGTCTTCACACGGGAGTTGAGGAGGTTTTATTAAAACTGGGTTCATTAAGAGTTGGTCACTCAATTCTTTCAGCCTATAAGCAAAATACCCTGGACGAATTGGTGGCTCACTTTGGACTTACCCATCGATTCTTAAAAATAGTAGGTTTAAACAACCACTATGCCCATAGCAAGGTGGATAACGCGGTGCAATGGATGTCTGATCTAAATCTGCCACCAAACGATGTTCTCTTTGTCGGTGATACTGCCCATGACCATGAGGTTGCTGAAGCCATTGGTGTTGATTGTGTCCTCATCCCTGGTGGACACCAGACCAGAGAAGCACTTGAAGCAACAGGTGCACGAGTTGTGGAAAAGATTCAGGATATTTTATCACTATAGTATTATGCAGGTAAAGCAGGACATTTCGACAGGCTCAATGTCCGGATTATTCCGGAGGCTGAGCTTGTCGAAGCCTCAATTTCCCCTGCTTTCTCCAACAATCATTCTATCTATATTTTGGTTTCAACCAAATGAGGGGTTAAAAAATGCCTAAACCGACCATAGTCACTTTACCAGGAGATGGAATTGGACCAATCGTTCTGGAGGAGACCTTACGTGTTCTGGAAGCTGCTGGATTCAAGGCAAATTACGTAGAAGGGGATATTGGTTGGGAGTTCTGGAAGCGTGAGGGAGACCCTTTACCTCAGCGCACCCTTGACCTCATCGCAGAACATAAGATCGGCCTGTTCGGAGCCATCACCTCTAAACCCAAAGATGAATCTCTTGAGGAACTAGCCCCTGAATTGAAATCAGCTGGTCTTGTCTACTCAAGCCCTATTGTCGGTTTGCGTCAACATTTCGGTCTGGACATCTGCCTGCGTCCCTGCCATTCCTATCTCGGTAATCCCTTGAATTTTGTACGCCGTGGCCCAGACGGTAATCTTGAAGAGCCATCAGTTGATGTTGCAATATTCAGGCAGAATACAGAAGGCTTGTATGGGGGCGTGGAATGGAGCAATCCTCCCGAGCATGTACATGATGCATTCATGACCCATCCTAAATTCAGGCAAAATTTTGGTAAAACGCCAATTGATGAGCTTTCCATTTCAACTCGCATCTTTACCAAAAAGGCTACTGAGAGAATCCTAAGGGCCGCCTTTGAACATGCCAGGAGGTATGAGTATAAATCAGTTACGGTTTGTGAGAAACCCAATGTGATTCGCGAAACCTCAGGGATGATGTACAAAATGGCCCAGGAAATTCAGAAAGCTGATTTTCCAGATATTGAATTATGGAATACCAATATTGACGCACAGATGATGTGGCTGACCAAAAACCCCGAGAATTATGGCGTCATCGTAGCAGGCAATATGTTCGGAGATATTGTTTCAGATGGATTTGCTGGTCTCATTGGTGGCCTGGGGTTTGCAGCCAGCGCCCAGTATAATCCAGACACAGGAATTGGTGTGTTTGAGCCAACCCATGGTTCAGCTCCAAGGTACGCTAGCTATGAAACTTCTATTGTTAACCCCATTGCCATGATCGAAGCGGCCTGTATGATGCTGGATTTTATTGATGAGCAAACCATTGCCCTCAATATTCGAAAAGCTGTTGCTGAAGTTATAGATGAGGGACAAATACGCACCTATGATATGGCGCGCCTGCCTGGCACTTCTGATGTCTTTCACAAAGGTGCAGCTTCAACCAAACAAATGGCAGATGCCATCATAGCCAAGCTCACATAAGCATAATTCCAACATTGTCGTCCCGAGCACTTCGGCTTCGCTCAGCATAAACTCCATCGAGGGATACGGACCCTTCGACGGGCTCAGGGTGACGACTCTGGATGACTGCTCAATGTCCGTGGTTGGTTAATATTCAGGGGGATATAAACACCTCATTATACATGTTTTAGGCACCTTTTGCGATGATTGATATCTCCAAAGAAAATGTCCATTTAATAAATTAAGTATTTATTAAGTCGAGATATTCTACTTAACTTAGAGCCATGATGGACTTAATGGGAGAACGGATAAAACGCAGGAGAGAAAAGCTCCATATTCAAGCCAGTGATCTGGCCAAGTCAATTGGTGTAACTGCAAGTCTGATCTCTCAAATAGAGCGGGCCAAGGCATTTCCTTCCATACTGACACTGAAAAAGATTGCTGACGCCCTGCACATCACAGTGGGAGCGCTTATTGGTGAGGAAAGTAGTCTCAACCAGCACCCGCTCGTCCACACAAATGAAAAGAAATTTGTGAAAAAAAACAAAACAGGAACGAAATCCTATCTGCTTTCTCATCATGACCCGGATAAAATTATGGATCCCTTTTTCCTCGATTTTCCGACAAAGGGCAATTCAAAAGATATTATGACCACCAACAATCCCAGACAGGAATACTGCTATGTAGTTAAGGGAGCATTTGAAGTGGTGGTTGGAGCCAATAGTTACAACATAGAGGAGGGTGATAGCTTTTACTTCACCTCAAAAGAACAACATTTATTCACCAACACATACTCAGCCAACTCACAGTTACTGTGGGTCGTGAATCAGAGCAGCTGAGCCCATTTATTCACCAGAAACAGGAGTGATGTAATGTCAAATACACAAAATAGTACAAGAGATATGCAGATTTTTCAGCAGTTAGATATAGATGTTTTAATGGATCGTCATGATCTCAGCGAAGAGAGCAGAAATACGATCATGAGCGAAAACCTGCTTCCACCCAGCATGCTCTCACGGATGCACAACAGCTTCCCACAACATTCAATCCTCAAGCCGCGATACGAAGCCCTGTTTACCCACGGCAAGAACAAATATTCCACCATTGTCGGGTTCAGAGAGGTCTGCAGTATTCTCAGGGAGAACGGCATTGAACTCACAGAAATGAAAGAGCGTGAGCTGTTTGTGGAAGTCTATGCCTTCCTGGCCACCAAACACATTCTGAACACCATCAACTGGAACAACTATCTTGAAGATCCTGTTTTCCAGTTGGTTTTTCCTCAACCGGATATGATCGCCAAAGAAGTAGTGGATGAATACAAGTCCATTGAGGATGATGGGGAAAGAATGAAAATGGTGGTGGCCTATCGCGATAAGACCAATCCCCACGATGGTAAACAGATATTGAACCGCCCCTCTTTCTATGATGAAGAAGGCGGGTTGGAAGCCGTGGATGGTGGCCAGCATAAGTATCCCCAGGTTTTCCTCTTGTTTGATAAGACCACCCAGGGTTGTTTTGCCTACTGTACCTATTGCTTCCGCCATGCCCAGGTTCGAGGAGATGAAGATATGTTCATCCAGGATGATGTGGCTCAGGTGCATAGCTATCTGCGTCTGCATAAAGAGGTTACAGATATTTTGATCACTGGTGGTGATGCCGGATATATGCCAGCTTCCCGCCTGGCTGCCTATCTGGAACCCATCATGCACGACCCGGAATTGATGCACATCCGCAATATCCGAATTGCTTCACGGGCATTGACCTACGAACCAGACGTGGTACTCCAGCGTAAATATGATGATGCTCTAGAATTGTTTGGACGACTCATCGACCATGGTGTCCAGGTGCTTTGGATGGGTCATTTCTCAACACCTAAGGAAATGCTCAATATCCACACCATTGCTGCCATTCGCAGATTACGCAAACATGGGATTAATGTGAGAAGCCAGAGCCCCATGATGAACCATGTCAGCCTCTTTATGGATGACAATGGTAAGGTGGATATTGATCGTTCCGCTCAGAATTGGATCGATCTGGCCCATATGTTGATGATGCTGGGTATGCAGTTTCACTCTATTTACTGTGCTAGACCCACAGGTGAGCATGGCTACTTTACGGCACCATTGGCAGATATGGATAAAATCTTCAGCAAGATCTATCATTCACTGCCTTCTGTGGCCAGGCCTTCACGCTATATCACCATGACTTCTTCGGCAGGGAAGGTCTCGCTTTTGGGTACCGTTACTGTTAATGGTGACAAAGCGTTTGCCTTGAAGTTCAACGAAGCCCGAAATATGAAGTGGATGGATAAGGCCTTTCTGGCCAAATATGACGAGGAAGAGAATACCATCGAAAAACTCATCCCCTATGGAACTGAGAAATATTTCTTTGAAGACGAGCTCGCTCAGATTGAGGACGATCTTCAGGAAAAATTTGATAAAAGCGAATTAAACAAGGATCAGGTCTTACAAGTTCTTAAGGTAGAATAACTATGATCAACAAGTTGGTTGGGTCGGATACAGAAGCTGTATCTGATATTTTTGATGGCGCCATAGTCATGATCGGGGGATTCGGCGAAGCTGGAAGCCCCATTGAATTGATTCATCGGCTCATCGATCTTGGCAGTAAGAATCTCACCGTGGTAAGTAACAACACGGGAAGTGGCAATGTGGGGATAGCCGCTCTCATTGAAAACCGACAGGTCAGTAAAATGATCTGTTCCTTCCCCCGCAGTACAAATTCAGTGGTCTTCCCAGAGCTTTATCGAGCAGGTGAGATCGAGCTGGAGTTGGTTCCTCAAGGAACGCTTGCAGAACGGATTCGTGCTGGAGGTGCCGGGATACCAGCCTTCTACACACCCTCATCTGTGAACACCCCACTGGCTGAAGGCAAAGAGATTCGAGAATTCAATGGTCAAGCCTATGTCCTTGAATATGGTATCAAAGCCGATTTTAGTTTGGTGAAATGTGAAACAGCAGACCGATATGGTAATCTGACCTATCACAAAACAGCTCGGAATTTTAGTCCCATCATGTGTACGGCTGGATCAATGACCATTGTTCAGGCCAAACACATTGTGGAACCAGGGGGCATTGACCCTGAAAATGTCATCACTCCTGGAATATTTGTGAATCGTGTGGTGGAGATCAATGCTCCCCAGCATGAATCTATTCTGGTTACAAATGGTGAGAGGTACCCACGATGAATACGACTGAACGCTTGGGATGGAGCCGGAACGAAATGGCTCAGAAGGCTGCTCAAGATATCCCTGATGGGTCTTATGTGAATCTGGGAATCGGTATGCCGGAATTGATCGCAGATCATGTCCCCGCCGGTATCGAAGTCATTTATCATACTGAAAATGGCTTGTTAGGTATGGGACCTGTTCCAGAAAAAGGACAGGAAGATATTGAGCTCATCAATGCAGGAAAAAAATATGTTACTGCTATAAATGGAGCCTCTTTTTTCCATCATGCTGATAGTTTTACCATGATTAGGGGTGGACACCTTGATATTTCCATCCTGGGAGCACTGCAGGTTTGTGAAAAAGGTGATCTGGCCAATTGGTCCACTGGAAAACCAGGAGCTATCCCTGCTGTGGGTGGTGCAATGGATTTGGTTGCCGGCGTGAAAAATGTCTGGGTGATCACGGATCACAATACTAAGGACGGTCAATTTAAATTGGTAAACAACTGCAGTTTCCCCCTCACGGGTAAAGGTGTGGTGGATCGGGTGTACACCAACCTGGCCATTATTGAAATCACCGAGGAAGGACTCAAGGTGAGGGAGATGGCTCCTGGCGTCACCTTTGATTATCTTCAGGAAAAAACCGAACCAAAACTTCTTCAGTAACATCCATTATAAGGTCCTCAGAAATGAACGATCAGAAAAAAACAAACGCTTCAATTTATGCAGATGCAGTTGAAGTGTTGCCTGGTGGTGTGAGCCGCAACACCATTTTTCACAAACCATTTCCCCATTATGTAGCCGGTGCCCAAGGTTGTATCGTCACCGATATCGATGGGGTGGAGCGAGTTGATTTTGCCAATAATATGGCATCTCTCATCCATGGTCATGCCTACCCACCCATTGTTGAGGCTGTGATTGAACAACTCAGAAAAGGTACGGCCTATACTTTGGCAACAGAGATAGAAGTTCGTTACGCCCAGCATCTCACCAGTCGTACACCAAGTTTTGAAAAAATCCGCTTTGTTAACTCCGGGACAGAAGCTGTGATGTCCATGATCAAGACAGCCAGAGCTTTTACGGGGAAACCAAAGATAGCCAGAGCAGAAGGCTCATATAATGGATCCTATGATTATGTAGAGGTGAGTCAGGTTTCCAGTCCAGATAACTGGGGAGACTTAGATAAACCCAATCGTAATCCCCTGGCTTATGGAACTCCCCAGGGTGTGCTGGATGATGTCATTATTTATCCCTTCAATGATGTTGATCGGACCATTCGTTTGCTGGATGAAACCGCTGATGATATTGCCTGTGTCCTGGTTGATCCCATTCCGCATCGAGTTGGACTATTTGAAGCCACGGATGACTTTATAGAAGCTATTTATGCCTGGACCCGCAAGCACAAAACCCTCATGGTCTTTGACGAGGTCATCACCTATCGAACCAACTATGGTGGCGCTCAACAAAACTATCGCGTAAAACCTGATATTACTGCCCTTGGAAAAATGATTGGGGGCGGGTTTCCCGTTGGCGCTTTTGCTGGACGATCTGATGTTATGAAAGTAATGGATCCCAATGAAAGTCCATTACGTTTACCCCATTCCGGCACCTTCTCAGCCAATCCAATCACCATGACTGCAGGTTATGCCGCCATGCAGGATTTTGATCAAGAAGCTGTTCTCAAACTGAATGAACTGACAGCCACGGCGGTTGCCCAGGTCAAGGAAGCTATTCGTGGGGCAGATGTTCCCATGTCAATCTCAGGCTCAGGCTCCATGTTTAGATTACATCCAAGAACCACAACACCAACATCTTATCGTAAAGCCTATCAAGGCAAAAAAGAAAAGGCTGTCATGATGAAAATTCTTGATCATCTCTTCTACAAGGAGAATATCATCATGGTGAATACGGGAACTACAATGTTTTCAACTGCGATTACCCAGAAGGAAGTTGACCAACTTTCTCAAGGTATACTCAATGCTCTTAAAGCAAACAGGGATGAATTAATAGAAGTTCAAGATGACCCGCATGGCTAGTAAACCTGCTGGCGGAAAAGGAAATACCATGAGAAATGTCTATATTTGTGATGCTGTGAGAACGCCAGTGGGTGGCTATGGTGGTTCTCTATCGACGATACAAACAGATGATTTGGCTGCCATCCCCTTGAGGACTTTAAAAGAGAGACATCCACAGATTCAGTGGGATGAAGTAGATGATGTTCTCTTGGGCTGTGCCAATCAGGCTGGAGAGGACAATCGCAATGTGGCCAGAATGGCTTTGCTGCTAGCTGGCTATTCAGAGACCATTCCCGGAGCGACCATCAACCGCTTGTGTGGATCAGGAATGGATGCTGTAGGAACTGCTGCCCGTGCTATCCGAGCTGGTGAAGCAGATCTCATCATTGCTGGTG
This sequence comes from Fidelibacterota bacterium, assembly GCA_016784025.1. Taxonomy (GTDB): domain Bacteria; phylum Fidelibacterota; class UBA8477; order UBA8477; family JABMPR01; genus JABMPR01. The sequence continues at coordinate 135,691 of JADHVL010000010.1, forward strand.
GTGTGGAAAGTATGTCACGATCTCCCTGGGTTATGGCCAAACCTGACAAGGCTTTTTCCCGGACCCCTGATATGTATGATACCACTATTGGATGGCGTTTTGTAAATCCCTGGATGGATAAGATGGGTCACACACAGTCCCTCATTCAAACTGCAGAAAACATTGCGGAGGAAAAGGGAATTAGTCGCGAGGACCAGGACAAATTTTCATTCTGGAGTCAGACCAAGGCTAAGTCTGCCCAGGAAAATGGATCCCTATCTCATGAAATTATCCCCGTAAACATTCCCCGGCGCAAGATGGATGATCTGGTGTTTGATAAAGATGAACATCTACGTCTAACCCCTCTGGAAAAACTGGGAAGCCTGCGAGCTATTTTGGGAGATGGCACAACCATTACGGCAGGCAATGCATCAGGAATTAATGATGGTGCTGCAGCCTTGATCATTGCATCTGAGGATGCTGTGAAACGTTATGGTTTGACACCTCTGGTGAGGGTGTTGGGTATGAGTGTGGCTGGTGTTGCACCGCGGACCATGGGAATGGGTCCTGTTCCTGCCACAAACAAATTGATGAAGCATCTTGGTTTGAGCCTGGATGATATGGATGTCCTGGAACTTAACGAAGCATTTGCTGCCCAATCTCTGGGTTGTACCCGGGAGCTGGATCTGGCTGATAATGATCCCAGAATTAATCCCTGGGGTGGCGCCATTGCTCTCGGTCATCCCCTGGGGATGAGTGGGGCACGTCTATTGACCACGGCGACCCATCAATTGATGCAGGGAAAAGGCAAGCGCGCCCTGTGCACCATGTGTATTGGTGTGGGTCAGGGCATCGCCACAGTCATCGAGAAGGTTTAGGTTTAATATATTCCCGGACCCTGAGTAGCCCGAAGGGCGTATCGAAGGGCACATTGACAAGCCTTGTCCCGCCGACTATATTCACCCCGCTTTTGCGTTATTAAGAGGTCTTTCTCTGACTTTAACGAGTCCCGGACACTGAGCACTTCGACAATCTCAGTACAGGCCTGTCGAACTGCCAGGGACGAAAAGGATAAGCTAGAGAAATTCGACGCAAAAGTGAGTAAAGGTATGTCCGGCTACGTCCTTCGATAAACTCAGGATTGCGCCGGGACATTTTTATCCGCCACAGGCGGAGAAAAATGCACCGCTGGCTCAATTGGTAGAGCAGTTGACTCTTAATCAATTGGTTCCAGGTTCGAGTCCTGGGCGGTGTACAATGAAAAGCCCCTGCAGAGCAGTGTCTGCAGGGGCTTTTAAGTTTTTGTTTGAACTTGTATAAAAAACCAGTAGCCGGTGAAATTGGACTAAAGTAGCCGGTTTCGTCCTTACTCATCCATTTACCGGCCACCAAAAACCGGCCACCCCTCCACACGAGCTTAAAGGAGTCCCCTCAATGAGGGTGATATTATGTTTGCATAATGTTAATCTATAAGTTAACATGGATAGCGTTATGAAGAAGCGCATTCCCACATTTGAACCTATTGCCATCAGTGAGGAATCGTATGGGAGGCAAATAAGGGAAATATTCTATGTAATCGATAATAATAAATCCATAATGCTTGACATTGAAGGCTTACCTTCTGATAGTCAAGATGAGGTGATAGATATAATCAATCGAGTAGCATGTATAAGAGACTATAAAGTAAAAATAAGATGGAAATTAGAGGGCTATACTTATGGAGAGATTAAACCGCGGGGGCACCGATTCTTCTTCTTCAGGGCAGCTGGAGACACGATAGTATTTTTCGCTTATAAAAAGAAAACAGAAATCAAAAAAAACACCTATAAAACATTGAAGAAACGCAAGGACGAATATGAACAGCAATTCAATCAAACCACACCAAGAGATGGCTAAGCTATTTGCTCGCAAACCTACTGTTGGTCAAAAGGCTTGGGGCTTAATTCACAAATTCTATAGCGTTATTCTTGACAATATGGAAAGAGAAAGTATCAACAAATCAGAGTTGGCAAAAAGGCTCGGCATATCAAGGTCAGCCGTTACTCAAATGTTCAACAAGACACCAAACGTTAGTGTGCGTAAAATGGTAGAGATTGCTGATGCAGTTGGCGTAGAGTTAGACTTGATTGACAGTATTTCAGAATCCAGCAATCACATCAATGATGATTTAATGCTGCAGACTATTCAAAAATTTATTACGCTCGATTGCCCTCAATCGGGAAGCCCAGGAGGGGAAGTTGTCAGCGTGAAAACCGATGACAATTATGCCTCCTCAAGAGACCAAGAGCTCCCAAATGAGTATTCATGGAAAGAATTCGGTGAAATATACGGAGAACCTTGTTATGCCTAAAACTCAAAACAAAAAGCGTGAAATCGAATTTTCCATTAAGAGTATTAAGGTGTTAGAATTTCATGAAAGTAATCCCAGTACTTTACCTCTTTCTGAGTCAGAAGAGCTCAACAGTAAGTCGACTGTCAGGTACGAATTGGGTTTTAAACCACCTGAAGATTTGATTCTGTTCAGGATTTACACCCATTTTTTCCATGAATCAGAAGGTGAAAAATATCCCCTTTTTTCGCTAACCTCGGAGTATGCTTTT
>JADHVL010000011.1 GCA_016784025.1 Fidelibacterota bacterium
AGCCAGCATGAATAGCCTGGACTTGGGCTTACAAGCACCACCAATAACACCATGTTCACATGCATTGCATGATGAAGCCAGCGGTTCTTTACCACCTGGTACATTGTCGATCCCAGAGCACAAAGGCACTTCAGCTCCTTCTTCCCACAAGGCACGTATGCCTTGTTCAGCGAATACGATACCCGTAAGCGTATTCCCAGGGACATCTATCTCTTGAGAATCACTATCTAGATAGCTTTCTCCAGCATCGATGTACATGTGGTGCTTACCATTCTTCTTGTGTTCAATACGAACACGAGGAAGCTCAAAACTGGAAGAAGTAGTACTTAAACCTTCCAACTCTTTCTCCAAATCCCATCCAGCTACAGACAAAGCTGCCTTAACATCGTCCGGGACGATCAATTGGTTTTCCATAATTACCTTTCTGACTTTACGTCATGTTTAATTCAGCTAATAGTTCATGAGCCATATCGATGTCCTTTTCAGGAACATTGTCATTCCGAGATACACAATGCGTAGCATAAGTACAGAACGAACAGCTCGCTGTGTTTGGGTAATACCACGGCTTAACCATAGCTGACAGCTGTGCCCTGATCTCATGCCTGAAGGCACGAAGATCTTGAATCGATTTACGAGTCATCATGAAAGGCGATCCTTTCTCATCGCCGATCTCTTTTCCGACCACCTTCCGCTTATATACCTCATGACCACGCAGGAAGTAGATTCCAACTGAATCCACCAGCATATTGGGTTTTACCCAGATATCATCAACCAACAGCTCTCCAAACTTGCAGGCATACATATACAGAGTTAGCTGCAGGTCATTGGGAATTGCGAATTGATTGGGACGTTGCTTGGATGATTTGAAGTCCAACAACTGAATCGACCCGTCAGGGTTTTTTCTCACCTGATCGATTGTCCCAGTGAACTCATAGCCTAGTATCTTGACCCTAAACTGAACTTCAGAGAACAGTACGATAACATCACGGTTATATACCTTGCTGCGATAATTCTCAAGAATCTCTACCGCATTGACTTTCAGGGCTTCGATCTCCTTACCCATATCACGTTTCCACCTAACAGGGATATGTTCTTCAGGACTGGCATACAGGTAGTAGTTCAGTGCCTTTGTGTACAATGCTCGGAGATCCCCCTTCCATTCACCCTGATGCAACCAACTCAAGATCAAATGCAATGCACTTCCATGTATCGTACCGGGATAGCGAAATGCTGGTTCAAGTTTGTCAATGTGCCGAAATTTGTACATCAAAGGGCAGCTAAGCCATGTTTTGAGAGTTGACTGTCTCAGCTCGATTGTCTCAAGGATCTCTTTTTTCGTCAATTGGCCTCTCCTTTTCTTCTTCACCAAACCATTCCTTCACCAACTCTTTGATAAGCTTGGAAGCATGGCTGACGATTTTGTTAATACGATTGTTTTTCATTTTGCACCAACTACGACCTTTTTGATGACCTCCACTACGACCTTAATTACGCTAGTGGGAATCGGGGGTATCTTGAACATAGATACAGTTCCTTTCGTTTGTTATGATTGTATAATTGATGTGACCAGTTTCGAGTAGGATTTGAACAATACTCATAAGGCAAACACCCTCGATGCAGCCAGTTGATACCTAGCTCGCATGCGTTGATCCATGACATGTGAGATGATGTATGTTATCGAGTTCAGTACTTGCCACTGAGATACATGGTTCTCAGTACTCTCCTGAACCTGTTTTAGCATCCGTTTACCTAGTTCCTTTTCGACAGATTCAAACAGTGCTCCATCAGGTTCACTATGCATCAGTGCATTGATACGAGATTGTATCTCAGGTAAGTGTTCCGTTACTTCCGACAGACTATCGCTGATGTTTCCAAGGTCAAAGCCTTTGGTATGACGATGATAGGCTTTTGCTACAACAACACCAAAGACCATCCCGTTCGTACATATAGAACGGATAGCTCCAAAGTATACCCGTACACCCTCACTACCATCATAGCTGTTATGTAAGTACAGACTGAGTGCAATGTCAGAGTCATCGTCTTGCACAACAAGCTCAGGGAACTTGATTTGCAATCGCATCTTGTTGTTGGCAACAAAGCTGTGACTGGGTTCTACAACGAATGGTGTATCCATGCCCACCAGTTCCTGCATGAGCTGATTGATCAAGACACTATTGGGTACAACCTGATATGTATTGCGGACAATACTGATTGGCTCGTTTGTGTCAGCTCGAACCAGAGCCTTATAGTCTGCTGATAGAAACGAGTTTCGATTTTCAATATCCATGATGTCCTGGACACCATCGTGGATAGCTATGGGGCGTTCCTCTACTGGGAACATGAACCTGCTTAGATCCATAGTATTTACTCCTTCCTTTTGATGATTTATGAAGATCAGAATGAACCTCATATAGTTCTTATACCACAAAATCTGACGGAATCTGGCATAAGAAAGACAGTGCTGAAGTACATCAACATTCCCAACTGAAAGGAGATCATAGTATGTATAAAACACTGGAGGGGATCCCGGATAGTGAATTACGGGAAGAATATGCAAAACGGTTTCAAAAACAGGCTGGAGATCAGCTAAAGTCCGCTAGAGAATCAGCTGAACATCTCAGATCATTCTTGAACCAGTATCCAAAAGACCAGGAACACTTCTGTGTCGTGTTTATGAACTCCCAGAATCAGATCATTACCACTGAGCTGATCAGCTCCGGTTCTTTAGCAACGGCAGCTGTGTTTCCAAGGGAGATTATTAAGCGGTTGCTAGCCTTGGAAGCTGGTGCAGTAATAGTTGGTCACAACCATCCGTCCCTGGAGACCTTACCAAGCAACTCAGATCGTGCATTAACAAAGAAGCTTGCGATAGCTTTTGAAGCAATTGATGTTCCATTGTTGGATCATCTTGTGATAGGGGATGGGTTCTACAGCTTTTCAGATCAGGGTTTGTTATGAATCCGCAATGGACAATGACCTTTGAAAAGTTCATGAGTGAGACGGAAGTCAAAGCTCTTCGGAAGACACTTGAAGCAGCAGTTATCATTGCTAAGTCTAAAGCACACCAAGGACCTGTACGGGATCAATGTATTATCGAGCTCGCGTTAGGAACTGGATTACGAGTTTCAGAGATATCAGCGCTAAAGCTAGAAGACATAGATTTGAAGAGAGGAGGCAATTCTTTGATAGTTCGTCATGGCAAAGGTGACAAGCTTCGCCAAGTGAAGTTCTCATCAACCATAAAAACACTCATCAATGACTATCTGGATTACCGTACGCCTGACAGTGAATATTTGTTTCCTTCACAACGCCAGGATCACATGTTCCCAACTGCTATACAGAAGGTCTTTAAGAAGTGGGCTAAGAAGGCTGACTTACCTGCTCGTTATAGTATCCATTCGTGTAGGCATTACTACAGCGTCCGATTGCTCTCCGTATCAAAGAACCTTAGGCTAGTCCAGCAACAACTCGGACATTCGAGTCCACAAACAACAACCGTCTATGCATTCGCGTTAGATGAAGAGATAACAGAAGCTGTTGAGAAACTCTGAGATACAAAGAATTGGATCGGTCTGATCCTTTTCTTTAACTCACTATCAAATGGGTAGATTTCATAGTGGATTGGGTAGCATACCTTGCTATTTTCAAGCTAACTGGATAGATAATGATAGAAATGTATTGAATTGAGAGACTTATCATGAATGATAAATCACCATCTGTTCTTGATGTGGTGGCAAGACTTGAAAATCTAGAACAAAAAATTAGTAAAATAGAAGAAAAAGGATTGGTTCTGGTTGAAACCGGTATGTACACATTTGAACAAGACCCTCAGATTGCAACGGGTAAAGGCGATCGTGAAACTCCGCACAAAATTGTTTTTGGAAAGCCATTGATAAGCCCTCCAGAAGTGGTCGCTTATATCACCGCCATTGAGTCTGAACAAAAATGGAATACACGGATTGGTTTGCGTGTAAAAGATATTACTGCAAGCGGAGCAACCATCGTTGTTAATAGCTGGTCTGGGTCAAAGTTGTATCGTGCCAGAATCAACTGGATTGTACTAGCCCGTATAAGTGATTTGTAAATGAGTATTTCGCATGATATCTGTACTCGAGGTAATAACTGGACTTCAAGTGTTAGAAAAAATGAATGTTGAATTAAAAAAGGAAGTTGACTCCCCTAAATCGCAACTCAGCACATCAATTAATTTGGTTGATGAAAATCAGGCAACTTGAATTTGGAGCAATAATACAAGCTGATTCTATGAGTGGACAATCAAAAGAAATTCCTGCAATTCAAGCACTGCGTGCGAAACTGAGACATACTCAGCACTACATTCATTATCATTTGCCAAAGGAGCCTGTTTTTGGTCAGTACTACTCTGATATCACAAAGTATAAAAATGATGTCGTCAAGTTTTTTGATTTATCTGATGAAGAGATAGCGTCATTAGCATATTTAAATTACCCTATTAGCAGCAGAGTCTTGTTTGATCATGAGCTTTTAACAAAGGTCATTCAACAAATACCTGAGTTTTTACTATCCCTTATGCAAGAGGGGAATTCATTTTTATTTACTCTCTACAATTTTCATACAATAGAACCGCATCCAAATGTTAAGATCGAATACTCCATGATCAGAGAGCTGTCAGAAAATATCTTCTTCATCTGGAATCAGATCAGTGATATCGAGATATCTGTTGCAACCGAAGAAGAAAAGTTAATTCAACTCTCAAGGCTTCCCAATGCAGTAGAGTTTGACAAGCTTTATTATGATCTATTGGGATGTTTTCAGATGAATTTGATGAGCCAAGTTTGGTATTTAGAATCGCGGGGAGCAAGTATAAACCTCAGGCAAAATGTTACTTCATATCAGGATAGTGCAAAAGGCCTAGTCCTGAGTGAGGTAGTAGGTTTTCTTGCTTTACCCTATAGATCTGCATATGAAACTTCTGTAGAAGTGTGGGACATAACATCCATCAGGAACAATATTATAGAAAATTTGAGAAATGCTAAGTTCATTGAAAGTATATATGAAGCATTTAAGCATAAAACCACTCTTCCAGAAATTGATAGTTTTGAATTTGTTGGTTCCATTCAAGAACCGAGCACTAAATATGGTGGTCACATAGACTCTTTAAAATTGATTATGCCAGAGGATGCGGATTCGGATCAATCTCCAGTGTTGCTTAAGTTCTTCTCAGGTGATACATACATCAACGAAATAAATCTCTCACATACCGAAGGAAGCTTTGTGTACTTCCTAGGTGCAGAACGTAATGCCGAAGGTAAGTTTTGGTTAAGTGAACCAGAGAAACATCATAAAATCCTAGACCAAATCTGGGAAGAGTTTTGCCTTCCTCAACATTTTAAAGATGAGAAAGATAGAAATCCTGACAAAGTAGGATTGGCACTATCCTGGATATGGGATTTTCAAAATGCAAATCGAAAAGGTATTAGAAATCGCATTCATAGCAAAATTAAGAAATTTCCACCCCCACTTCGCAATCTTAATCTCATACAATCAGTAAAGTCAGAGACAAGTAAGCATGGTGGCATTTACAAACTTCACTCCCAGATTAAGTTTGTCGAATTCGTAGCAAGCTAACCTCTTTATTTATAAAAGCATAATGCCCACACACTAATTCAAGAATTTGGTGTCACACGTCGCACACCCCGGTGTGCTTGAGACCTTCATGTAACCTACCTCCCAGCGCAAACCGCTGGGCTTTTTGTTTTATCCAGCATTTGAAAAATTAACACCATCTCCCTCGCGCTACGGAATGGACTAAACGAAAAGGAGATCGAAATGAACGATCAACTTACAAATCACACCGAGAGTGCTGAAGTCTCCGGTAATGATCAACAAACATCAAATGAGCAGGAAGGAGGTGAAAATATGAATGCTAAAACACGACAACCTTATGATGGTAGGTATGCGCACGGTGTGACAGCGGATACCGATCACATAAAAACGATCATTGACTATGACAACGCCGTTGATCGTCTTAGCAAGCGTCGCACATATCTAATCGGTGAGTACAAACAAATTGCTTCAAAATACGAAGCTACCCCAGATGTGAGTGTGCGAGCTAAACTCCTTAAATCTAAGGCTGTAAAGGAAGCACAGATTAAGGCAGTTACAAAAACAAGCGAATCGCTTTCTTCGATTAAAAGTGAGATCGAAGAAGCAGAGCGTGAAGCTCAAGCGGCAGTCGAATTCACTGACTTTGATGCTGTGTAATTAACGATGAACCAGGGGCACTTCTTCGGAGGTGCCCCATTTTTCTGGAATAAGAATTACATGGAACAGATGTACAGCCTAAAGTCAGCAGCAAGCTTGTTAGATATATCTGTGAAGACTCTTCGGCGTCTTATTAAGGACAAGGACATTCAGATATATCGTGTTAGGCAGTCCATCCGTTTAAAGGAATCAGATATCAAACAACTAGTTAAACCGGAGCAATCAATTGAAGATTATGGTTTGACAATTTAGGGAGCATATATGGCAACAATTAAAGAAATCAAACTCGCTTCGGGAGGAAGCAGTTGGAAGGTGACATGGGGTATAGGAGGGGGGAGGAAAAAAAGTCACCACTTTCGGGATGAAAAACTTGCTCGTCGATTCGCTAAAGAGCAAGAAGTGAAAAGTGAAAGAGTCAGGCATGGGTTGGAGGTAGCGTTGGAACCCAATCTCTCCATTTCAGTGATGGTTAGGGAGTACTTGAAGCGCATGACCAAGCATAAGGATCCAGAAACCATCCGAAGAGAACGCTCTATTTACAAGGCGCTCATCATCTTTCTTGGTGATGTTCGTATTAGATCAGTAAACAAGATTCAGCTCTCGAACTATCTGGAATATCGGCAGAAGGAGTGTGGTATTAGCCAGGCCACAGCTGCAACCGAATATCGTACGCTACGTGCATTCCTAAACACGCTAATCAGTTATAACTATCTTGAATCAAATCCCATCTTAGCAGTGAAACCTCCTCGAACACCTGAGAAGGAGATCATCATTCTGACGGATAGTGAAGTTAAGGAGTTTCTCAGTAAAATTGAATCTCCTGACTACAAAGATCTCTTTCAAATGTATCTGCATACTGGAGCTAGGAGGGGAGAACTGTTACCGCAGAGACCCTTCATATGGGACAATGTTGATTTTCGTCGTAGGGAGATCACACTTATTGGAAAGAAACGGATCCCACGAATTGTTCCCCTTGATAATGTTGCATTTGAGATAGTACGTCGCAGGAAGTTTTTAGAGAAACATGAATACCCATTCAAGTTCGACTATCACTTTCTATACAAAAAATATCTTCGCTACTTAAAAGCAGCCAAAGTTGAAGCAACAGGTCTACACTCATTAAGGCGCACCTACGGGAGCCGATTAGTAGAAAGTGGTGTTGATATTGTGGATGTTTCAAAAATGATGGGGCATCGCGATATTCGTGTCACGATGAAACATTACATACATATTAGCAGTAAAAAACTTCATGAGGCTGCGAAGAAACTGAATGATGTCTGGACCTAGAACACTGTCCACATAGATCGAGAATGATACCCAGGTTAGCCTGGGTATTTTTTTACCTCAAACGGAGAGGACATTCCTATACCTTGCCCTGTTTCCTTCAGCCCTTACTGGGTAAGGAAATATATCCAAAACGCTGAATTTGAGGTACCAAAAAGGTGCCATCAGGTGTCCCACTTTGTCCCATATTGTCCACATTGGATATATTTCCGTGAAGCCGCCTAAAAACAAAAAACCCTCGTAAGTCTATGAAATACAAGGGAATTATGTGGTGGCCAGGGACGGAATTGAACCGCCGACACGGGGATTTTCAGTCCCCTGCTCTACCGACTGAGCTACCTGGCCCACTTTTCAAAAGTGGCTCACCATAAAATGAGCGCGCAATAATAAGATATGGGGCCCCTCCCCACAATAGCTATTTTGTCAGGAGGCTATCTAGTGTCTCAAAGGGTAAATCTGACATATGAAAAATGTACTGCCAACCCGTTACATTTCTGGTTCTACTAATTGAACTAAACAAACCAATGAGCTGACCATTTTCACTCAGCACAGGTGCCCCGCTCATACCCTGCACTGGAATGGCACCCACTTTTGGGGTGATAATGCCGGGCCGGGTAAGTGAACGTTCGCAGATCACCGCCAGGGGATATACTGCGCCCTCATCAACTTCAAGGGCATGCACTACCCAATTACTGTCATTCAAAGCCATGCCGCCAGGAAAGCCAAGTATATATGCATCTTCACCTGAATACCTTGAAGGTACAATTTCCAGACTTTTTGTCCGGCGAGGGTTTACAGGTTGCAGAATGGCCCAATCCTGTATCGAGTAATCATCTCTAGATTTTCTAAGCGCTACTACATTAAGATCAAGTTTCTGACGAGATATGGTTTGAGCTTCTAAGCCAATCAGCTTTCCAGAATCCACAAAAAATCCATGACCTGCGGTGAGTATGTATTCACCATTAAAAATGAAGCTGCCGCTCTGCTGAACCCGCTCCTTTTCACCATCTTCGTATTCTATCGTTAATGTAATGAGGAGTGTAGCTGCCAGATTGCTATCCAGCATTCTTCCCACGGCAGGTTGGTTCACTAAAGCGGATTCAAGTTGATCATGCCCAGCCGAGTACAAATCACTGATCTCGATTAATTTTCCTTCCTCATCTATACCATCTTGACTGGATGGAATTGGACTGCAGGCAACCAGTAGGAATAGACCCAATAGAACCAATTTCTGCATATCTAAAATTTCTCTCCTCGTTGTTCTCGAATCTGACTTCCTACCGGCCGGATACGTCCCCAAAGACTATGGACCAGAACAATACTGGCTACCACCTGTAACACCGAAAACCAAAATCCAGCCGGAGTCGCCAAACCTTGAGGATAAAACCCCTGGAGAATTTCAACGATGAAGCGTAGGAGGGTAGCGATTGTGAAAACATAGTAACTGATACGAATAATCGTGGGGTTATAGTTTTTGTCGTCCTTTTTGGCTCTGGGAAAAAACCAAACCGCCACACCCAGTATCATCATGAACACCCCCCCCATGAGTAAGATATGGGTATGGGCTTGAATCATGGTAAATGGCATTGACCAACCGAAAGTTCTGGCACCATACATATATAGCCCGGAGAGAAGTCCCAAGACGAAAAATCCGAAGGCTGTTTTTATAAAGTATCGAGCATTGGTAAACAATTGAAGTATCTCCAAATTTATCAGTTTGAGAGTCTAGCATTAAAATAGACCAATTCTTCGAAAAAAAAGAAGATGTTTCACTCCTCAGCACGCCGTGTATTTTCCTGCATGGATAGTGGAAAAATAATTCTCAAGAATTTTAGCCAATCTGAGATGGAAGAATGGGTCCAATCCTTAGGTCACAAAGCCTTTCGGGGACGCCAATTGTTCCAGTGGATCTGGGAGAAAGGGGTTGAGAGCTTTTCTGAAATGACCAACCTCTCCAAAGATTTTATCCAGGAATTGGAAACAAAGAGTCAAATTGAGTTAACCACTGTCCATCAGGTTCAGACCTCAGAGTCTCAGGGCACATCCAAATTTTTGGTCCGCCTTGGAGATGGAAAATTTGTTGAAGCTGTTCTCATCCCTGAATCAAAACGCGCCACAGTATGTCTTTCATCCCAGGTGGGTTGTGCCCTTGATTGCGACTTTTGTGCCACCGGCAAAATGGGCTTAAAACGTAACCTCACCTCTGGAGAAATTGCAGATCAACTCCTCCATGTCAGACGCTTTAGTGATAGACCCATCACCAATATTGTCTTTATGGGTATGGGCGAGCCCTTTCATAATTATGACCAGGTCATCAGAGCTTCAGACATCCTTAATTCTGAATCCGGTTTTGCACATGGTGCTCGGAAAATAACCATCTCCACCAGTGGGATGGTGCCTCAGATTCGTCGCTTCGCCGATGAGGGACATCGTTATAAGCTGGCTGTGAGCTTAAATGCCTCTGATGATGAAAGCCGGACACAAATTATGCCCATCAATAAAAAATGGGATATCGCCGAATTGGTCAAAGCCTGCAAATACTATACTGAGCTATCCAAAAATATGCTGACCTTCGAATACGTGCTGATGCAGGGGGTCAATGATGGTCTTGGAGATGCCAGGCGTCTACTCAAAATTGCCAATCAGGTTTTTTGCAAGGTGAATGTGATACCTTACAATGAAGTTGCTCAGGGATATTTACGACCCTCAAAAAAACGAATTAATAGCTTTTTGGAGGTCCTTGAAGGAGCCCGTTTTGGTGTCACCATTCGCTGGAGCCAGGGTGATGATATTGATGCAGCCTGTGGTCAATTGAGCACGGCCGCCGTGAGTGAGAATTGACGGAACTGGAAGATAGTTTGTGAAATACGAAAAATCCCGTCCCAGTCTTCGCGAGGGAGCTCAGCGACCGCGGCGATCTCGGTATCGAGATTACTTCGTCACGATGTTCCTCGCAAAGACACTAAGAAAAGCTTGCTGGCGGTAGAAGGGAAAGTATGAATGATCATCTAATCCATGAAGCATTGGGAGCTATTCGCAAACAGGGAGTATTCGAAGCCGATATCGCCTTGGTCCTTGGATCAGGGCTGGGAAACTTTGTGGATGCGCTATCCAATACAACACACATTCCCTTTGCCGATATTCCTGGCTTCCCTCTCTCCACAGTTGAAGGTCATTCCGGTGAATTGGTACATGGTTTTCTGGGGGAAGTGCCAGTCCTGGTGAATTCAGGACGAGTCCACTTTTATGAAGGCTATACGCTGGAGCAGGTCGTTTATCCAATTCAGATCCTGAAAGCACTGGGAGCGAGCACTATCATTCTTACCAATGCCGCTGGGAGTATCCGCGAAGACTATGCCCCAGGTGATCTCATGCTCATCACAAAACTCATGAACCAGACTGGACACTCCGTCTATCCCGTAGATACCGAACCAGCCGATATTTTCAATCCCGAGCTCATGGATACCGTCAAACAGATAGCCCAGCAAGCTTCTGTTCCCTTGAAAACAGGCTCGTACGCCGGATTGAATGGACCATCCTATGAGACACCGGCTGAAATTCGCTTTCTAAGGGTGAAAGAAGCAGATGCTGTGGGAATGTCCACTGTCCATGAAAGTATGGCTGCCTTTCAACTTGAAATGCAGGTTCTGGGTATCAGCTGTCTCACCAATTATGCTGCTGGAATTCTGGATCAACCATTGAATCATGAAGAAGTCATGGAAACAGGCATCCGAGTACGTGAGGATTTTGCCAAACTTCTCAGCGAATTGGTACAGGAATTGAGCGTTTAAATTCACCTGGTAATTCTTCACGAACAGCCCAATATGCAAGCCTTTCCGAGCTTTTACCACACCTGGTAGAGTTAAAGATTTTCCAATTAAATACAGGCACATATCATTCTGATATGGTGCTATATCAGAATGATGCTAAATTGATCCAATGACATCTGACAAAATGCACCTGATATGGATGTATAAGAGACTAATATTACTGTGACTTATCGTATGTTCGTTTCATTGTGGCATGGCAATTGTCCTTAAGGGGGGCAATTGAAAATGGAAGAATCAATGAAAATGAAGAACGATAGATTAGAAAGGACCCCGAAAATGACTAAAACAACAGATCATCTGGCAGCCTGGAGTAACCTCTCCGGAACATTGATCGCCATAGCGAGCCATGGAGCTCTGGCGATAGTGATGACATTTGCAGTCTCACTACTGATCGCAAGTCCAGCCTTTGCACAAGGTGGAACCAAAATCCAAATCGACATTGCTCAAGACCTGGAACAGGAACTTGAGGATGTTGCCCAAGAGGTGCAAGAAGCCCTCGATGAAATTGGAGTGGAGACAGGCATCAACATCCACATCGATGATGATGACAATGATTCACGGCCAAAACTGGGCGTTTATTTAAGTGATATGGATTTCGAAGATGCCTACAAAATGCGTTATCCCTATGCCCATGGTGTATTGGTGAACGGTACCGTAAACAACGGAGCCGCAGATAAAGCTGGAATCATAGAAGATGATATCATCATGTTTTTTGATGGATCCAAAGTGCGTTATGAAGATCACCTCGTACGCTTGATCCGTAGCAAAGATTATGGCGATCAGGTTAGCATAATATTCTGGAGAGATGAAGCCATCGATTCTACAGTGGCAACATTTGCAGCACCAGCAAAGAAAGAAAAAGACACTCAGCTAAAAATGACTGAAAAAGGCAAAAAAGATAAGAAACGTAGAAACTCCCGCGGTTATGGCGGTGGTGGTTTCACTCCCATGCTGGTTCAGGATGAGTTTGTAGACGTTGCTTCGCTTATGACCGAACTGGGTTTGAGCTCCACACCTTTCCGCTCTGAAGGCATCGTGTTGTGGGGTGGCTCTGGTCAGGGTTATGTTGGCAATGGCTGGTTCCTCGGTGGATTTGGAAATGGTGGTGGACTATCTAACACTGTGAGTTATCCATTAAATGATGGCAGCGGAAACTCAGTTGAACGAGATATCTCTTTTGCTATGGGTTTTGGTGGATTGACCATTGAAAAAAGACTGGCTCCCTTTTCATGGGCAGTTCTTGGTGGCGGTGTTGGAATCGGTGGTGGTGGAATCGATTTAAGCGTCACACAACGTGATGGAGAATTTACCTGGGCAGGTCTTGGTACAGAACTTTTAGATACCAAAAGCACTACTGTAAATTTTTCAAAGAACTATGCCATTGTGCATCCCCGTGCCAGCGTCATGCTCAAGCTGACCGGCTGGATGAGATTGAAAGCTGAATATGGGTATCTTTACGGATATGCCTTCTCCGACGGTTGGAAAACAACCCTGGGTGGTGGTAACCTGGATGAAAAACAGAATTCCTATGAATTGGTAGGTAGTCCTGACACAGAATTGCAAGCCAGCACGCTCTCACTTGGTCTCTGGTTTGGTTTCTAAACAGAACTAAATAAATGAATCTCATGATGCCGATATCTTAGCGATGTCGGCATCATGGTTTTTTACAATAGGCAGAAAATATGAAAATGATATTCAGAAATATTGGTTTGATGCTCTTACTGGTATCACCATTGTTTTCAGCCCTGCTAACTGATGATCTTGAAGTGATATCCCCAACGGGGATGCCCCTGTTCCACGATCATAGTGAACAGGTATTTTTCAGGCCAAGCTCAAGTTATTCAATCACCATCCGCTTTATCGAGACATCGATGGGCATTTTACTTGTCAGGGAACACAGGAAGGGTGGGGTAGTACAGCAATCTCACTCCATCATTTGCCCAACGACAAGTATAGTTATTTATAATTCTTCCTCAGGAAATGTTCGTGAAGAGGATATCACAAAAAAGAATGTAATTCTGGAATAAACCACTAAACCCAGGTAGGCGACATCAGACAATGACACTCACGATGTACCTCAAGCTAGAACAAAAGAAAGACCTTCATGTTTCAGTTTCTATCTGAAAAACTGGGTGCTGGTGCGCTCATTGTTTCTCAGCTGTTGCTGACGGCCTTTGTTGGAACCGATCCCTACTTTCAGGATGTGAATCTGGAAGTGAAAGGCGATCGGCTTTTCTGTTCGGCAATACTTATGGAAAGTTTCACTCCAGATCTTGATGTGTTGCTCCAATCTGGTGACACGGTAGTTATTCATTTTGAGATAGATCTGGTGAATGCTTCGAATGACTCCATCGTAGCAATGGCCAACTGGGAGCACCATTTTCGCTATTCGCTTCTGGAAGATGATTATGATGTCTACCGCAGCGAAGTCGACGAAACTCTACAGGTTTACACACTGGAAGGTGCAAAAGAGGAGTGGGTAAAAATTGAAAATGCTTTATTCTGTCGCATGCGAGTGATGGAAGATGATAAATATTATTACTTAAGGATTTCTGCTTTTATGGAAGAAATGGATATGCCCGGTATTACAGACCGAATTAATCTCATGTCCTTCTGGAATAGAATCAGACCCATACATATCTCTGAACCATTTGAGAAAAGGCAGTTGGTCCTGTGAAATTGAGAGCACCTTCATTTAGAATCCAGATTATGGTCATGGTCAGTCTGGTAACGCTCATTGCTGCCATGCTCATGCGCGACTTTTTTATCAGCAATCTGGCATCATATCAGGATCAAATTACCGATTTGTCCACCAAGGAAAAAGTCAGAGAAATACATAAATCTTATAGCGCCATACTTGATTCCAGCGACCTCGTTGTCTTTAACCAAGAGATTGAAGGCGTATTAATAGATTTGCAGA
This sequence comes from Fidelibacterota bacterium, assembly GCA_016784025.1. Taxonomy (GTDB): domain Bacteria; phylum Fidelibacterota; class UBA8477; order UBA8477; family JABMPR01; genus JABMPR01. The sequence continues at coordinate 14,278 of JADHVL010000011.1, forward strand.
AAATTGAAATTGCTGGTGACCGTTACAGCCTCGATATCAAACGGTACTCTATTGGTATTGTCATCGTCATGATCATCCTTACTGGAAGTATCTTTCTCTTTCTGCTTATGATTATCACACGACCCCTGACCCGTCTACTCTCGGCGACTGAGCAGTTAAAGGGTGGAGATTTTGATTTTCAAATTAAAGAGAGTGCTTACTCACCATTAAATGGTCTTATCATTGCCTTCAACAACATGGTTTTTGAACTCAATCAAAGTAAAGAACGCTTGATTGAGGCTGAGAAGCAGACGATCTGGCAAGAGATGGCTCGTGCCATGGCCCATGAGATTAAAAATCCATTGACACCTATTCGTCTGGCTGCTCAACGCCTTGAAATGAAGTACCATGAAAAAGCCGAGGACTTGCCTGAGATATTGGAAAAATCGCTGAGGATCGTCAATGAAGAAGTAGACAATCTCCAATCTTTGGTAACTGCCTTCTCTGGATTTGCAAAGATGCCTGAAGCCCAATTTGACAACTATGATCTGAACCAACAATTACGTGATATCTCAGACCAATACTCAGACGAGGCCAAAATCGATTTGAATCTGGATGAATCTCTAAAAGAAATTTTTGCAGATACCATGCAAATGAAGCAAGTGTTAGTGAACTTAATCCAGAATGCCATACAAGCCTGTGAAACAGAGCCCCATATTGAGGTCTCCACCAGTGTTCAGAACCAATCTTGTACCATTGATATCAAGGACCATGGCAAGGGGATTTCTGAGGCTGACCTGGTAAAGATTTTCGAGCCTTATTTTACCACCAAGAAAAAGGGAACAGGTCTGGGATTGGCGATTACCAGACGCATCATCAGACAACATGGTGGAGATATCAAAGCCACCAGTGTCCTCGGTAAGGGCACCACATTTATTATTAGTTTCCCATGTAATAGGGAAAACGAGCAACAATTAACCAAGTAGAATGGATAGCAAAATGGCTGATCACAAAATCAAAATTTTAATCATTGATGACGAAAAAAATATTCGATTAACCCTCAGGGATATTTTAGAAGATGAAGGCCATCATGTGCTGGAAGCCGGGACTGGTGAAGACGGGTTGGCACTCCTGAAGAATGAAAGTGTTGATCTGGTTCTGCTGGATGTCCGTTTACCAGGTATTGATGGTATCGAAGTCCTGAAAGGGATTCGTGAGATAGATGAATCCCTCGATGTTATTATGATCTCTGGTCATGCCACCGTTGGGACCGCTGTTGATGCTTTGAGAATTGGTGCCTATGATTTCCTTGAAAAACCACTCTCATTAGCCCGGGTTAAATTGGCTATTCGAAATCTATCGGAAAAACAAACGCTGACCAAAAGATCAGCCCTCGTTCAACAGAACCAGCAGGACAAATATCGGCTTGTTGGAAGCTCACCACAAATTCAACAGGTCTTGGAAACGGCTCGTCGTGTGGGACCTACTTCGGCCAAAGTTCTTATTCGTGGAGAAAGCGGCACGGGTAAGGAACTGGTTGCTCACGCCATCCATGCCGCTAGTCCCAGGGCGGAGGATGCCTTTGTAAAATTCAACGCTGCTGCTATTCCCTCAGAGCTGGTTGAAAGTGAACTGTTTGGACATGAAAAGGGTGCCTTTACTGGAGCCGTCGGCCAGAAAAAAGGTAAAATCGAGATGGCCCATAGTGGGACACTATTTCTTGATGAAATCGGAGACATGAGTCTTTCTGCCCAGGCTAAAATCCTTCGTGTTCTTGAAGATGGAAAATTTGAACGTGTTGGTGGAACTCAGACCCAGTCAGTTGACATTCGACTCTTAGCGGCTACCAATAAACCCCTTGAGGAAATGGTCTCTGAAGGAAAATTCAGAGAGGATCTATTTTATCGCCTCAATGTGGTCCCCATTAATCTACCTCCACTCCGTGAAAGAGAAGGCGATATAAAAACTCTTCTCAATCACTTCCTGTCACACTATGCCGCTGAATTAAGTCTGTTCCCTAAGCAGTTTTCCCGGGATGCCATGAACATGTTGGTTGGTTATCCTTTTCCTGGAAACATCCGCGAGTTGAGAAACCTCATCGAGCGTCTATATATTCTGAGTCCCAATGAAGAGGTCGATCTACCTGAGGTAAAACCTCATTTGAATCAGGTCGTCTCTGCAGAAGGAGATGCTGCAATCTTTACTGAAACACGCCCCTTTGCTGAGGCAAAACGGATGTTCGAGGAACGCTTTCTGGAGTCACAGCTCCGTCAGCATGCTGGTAACATCAGTCGGACTGCCAACAGTTTAGGCATGCAGCAATCCAATCTCTCACGGAAGTTAAAAGAATTGGGGTTGGGTAAATCCTGACATACCTCGATCGATAAAGAAAAGAGCAACAATATGAGCTGTACTAAAGCCCTTATCCTGGGGGTATTATTTATAATATCTACTTCCATCGCAGAAGAGAGAAAAACCATCACTGTAGCAAGGACATTAGCTGCTCCAGTCATTGATGGCAGGATCGACGAAGCGGACTGGTATAGTGTAGAACCAGCAACTAATTTTAATCGATTTGATCCCGAAAGCGGGGGACCTGCCCCAGTTAAAACTGAGATTCGCGTTCTCTATGATGATGTTGCACTATATATAGCCGCGAAAATGTACGATCCTGATCCTGCTAATATTCCCTCACAACTCGGTAAACGTGATGACTGGGATGTTGTCGCTGACTGGATTGGTTTATGGATCAACCCTTTTGATGATGGTGCCAATGAACTCACCTTTGTGGTTACATCTGCTGGCGTTCAAGTTGACTTGAAATTCAGCCCAAATGGCAATGATTCAAATTGGGATCCTGTCTGGGAGAACGCAGTAAAATTTGACGCGGAGGGCTGGAATGCTGAGATAGCAATTCCATTTAGCCAGATGCGTTTTCCAGCCATAGATATTCAGAACTGGGGCTTCAATATTGGACGGTATAGCGCCACAAGACGAGAAATGTATACATGGACCCTGTTGGATAAGGAAACGGGTAATTATGCTCAACAGACAGGGTTGCTAAAAGGTATTGAGAACATCGAATCACCTCTCCGTCTTTCCTTTACTCCCTATGCCTCAGCTTCATCAGATCGTTATCCTGTAGATGATGGTATGGCTTCAGCAACATCCTATAGAGGAGGCATGGATCTCCAGTATGGTATTAATGAAAGTTTTACTCTGGATATGACCCTGATTCCAGATTTTGGTCAGGTTCAATCCGATAACATTGAGCTTAATCTCTCTCCCTTCGAGATTCGGCATAATGAACATCGCCCCTTTTTTACTGAAGGAACTCAACTTCTGCAAAAAGCTGGTCTATTCTATTCCCGGCGGGTTGGTTCCAAACCAGTGAGGTATTGGCAGGTGGCTGATGAAGAGGTGCTGGATGAAGGGGAGTCCATCAAGTCCAACCCAGATATTACCCAATTGATTAATGCAACCAAAATCACAGGTCAGACTGTGAATGGGCTGGGTCTGGGATTTTTCAATGCCATCACTGCTCCTGTCCATGCAGTCATTGAAGATTCATTTGGGGTTGAGCGAGAATATCTCACCAATCCCACAACCAACTACAATTTGATCGTCGTCAGCAAAAATTTGCAAAATGGATCCGAGTTTAGTGTAACAAACTCCAATGTAGCACGATTTTCAGGAGATGACTCAACCAAGGATTTTAATAATGCCAATGTCACGGGCTATGAGACAAGGCTTTTCACCAGCGATTCAAAGTGGCGCCTTCAATCTTCAGGAGCCTATAGTCATCTGAGCTACCCTGACAGCAATTCCACAGGACATCACTATTTCGTGAGATTGTCTGAAGTACAAGGTATTGCCAAATATGGTATAGGCTATGGCGTGGAGAGTGAATTTTACAATCCCAACGATTTGGGATTTCTACGACAGGGCAATGAGGTAGAGCAATTTGCCTGGTTAGAACTTCAAACCATCAATCCAGTGTGGAAAGTGAATCATGCCCGCATAGAAATTAGTGGTTTCTACGCACAGCTCTTCAATCCCCGCGTCTATACCCATCTTGGGATTCGGGCCGACTACAATGTGACCTTCAAGAACTACTACTCCATGGGGGGAGGGGCAGCATTGAACCCACGAGAAGGACATGATTATAACGAAACACGTGTAGATGATCGCTACTTTACGACGCCCAAAGGTTTTGACACCCATTTATGGGTAGCATCAAACTACTCCAAACCCTTTTCCATGAGTGGTTGGGCAGGAATTTCAGCTGTCACACGCCGAGGAAGCCAGTGGCGGGGCAGTGGTCTAAATCCCAAATGGCGAGTCAACAACCAGTTCATGATCCAGTATGAGTTAGATCGACATGTCCGTTCAAAAAATCATGGATTTGCTGATTTTGATGCCAACGATGATCCAATTTTTGGGAAACGTGACCACATCACCACCACCAACACCATTTATACTCAATACATCGTTAGCAGAAACCTTGAATCTGATATCCGCTTTCGGCACTACCGCTCCACTGTAGAATACTTGGAATTTTTCGATCTCATGGATGATGGAAACCTATCTCCCAGTAGTTTTAACGAAGACCTCAATACAGTCTTTAATGCACTGACCATTGATGCCGTCATGACCTGGCGTTTTGCACCTGGGAGTGAATTGACCCTGGCCTGGAAGAATGCAATCTATTCAGATGGTGACACTGAGGATCTGGAGAAAAATTACTTTGAGGATCTTCAGGATGTATGGAACCAAGACCAGAGCAATAGCATCTCTTTAAAACTATTGTACTATGTTGACTCTTGGGCGTTGAGACACCGACTTAAATAATTTTACCATATCCGTTATTTCCACAACAGGCACACAATTATTGTGTGCCTGTTTTATTTCTACAAACCCTGCAATAGATACACTCCCAAACTGAAAATCATCTCCTGATAATACGTAATATGGCACAAGACTTGCCTTAAGCATGAATTGAAAACAGGAGTGAAAAATGTATAAAATTATTAAGGCTGAGTTCATTGCACCCAATGTGAAAAGTTTCATCCTCGAAGCACCGCACATCGCCAAAAAGCGTCAGGCTGGTCAATTCATTATTTTACGTGTTCATGATAAAGGTGAACGCATCCCCATTACTATAGCAGATTCAAATACTGAAGAGGGTTGGATTAACATCATTGTCCAGGGCTTGGGGAAAACCAGTGCTCATTTAAATACACTTGAAACAGGGGACTATTTGCAGGATCTGGTGGGTCCCTTGGGCCTACCTACCCATATTGAGAATTGGGGTACCCTGGTTTGCATGAGTGGTGGTGTCGGTACAGCCGAAGCACTTCCTATTGCAGCTGCCGGAAAAGCGGCGGGCAATAGAGTGATTTCAATTATTGGTGCCCGCAATAAAGACTTGATCATCGCTGAAGACCAGATGGCTGAAGTCGTTGATGAGGTGCGGATTTCTACAGATGATGGCTCTGCCGGACGTCACGGTTTAGTCACCGACGTATTACAGGATCTCATGGATGAAGGTATCACACCTGATATGATTGTTGCCATTGGACCACTCCCCATGATGGCAGCAGTCTCCAACCAGACCAAAGAAATTGGCATCCCCACCATGGTCAGCTTAAATGCTATCATGGTTGATGGAACCGGTATGTGCGGCGCCTGTCGCGCAACTGTTGGTGGCAAAACTGTCTTTGTCTGCGTTGATGGACCTGAATTTGATGGGCATCAAGTCGATTTTAAAGAATTGGGTAGCCGTCAGAGAATGTATAAAAAACAGGAAGAAGAGTCTCATAAGTGCTTTCTGGAGCGACAGATGAAAAAGATGAAAGCTGAGCAGATGAAAGTGGAGGTCACGTCATGAAACGCGAACGTCCCGAATCATTTAACACCGTTCCCATGAAGGAACGCATGATCATCCCTCGTCAGGATATGCCTGAACAAGATGCCCTTCTCAGAAGCACAAATTTTCTTGAGGTAAATCTTGGCCTGACCCCTGAGCAGGCTGTTTTTGAAGCTCAACGTTGTATAGAATGTAAAAGCCCTACCTGTATGGATGGCTGCCCTGTGAGCATCAAGATTCCAGATTTCATTCAACTGATCTGTAATGAAGATTTTGTCGGCGCTGCAAAAAAAATTAAAGAAGACAATTCACTCCCGGCTATTTGTGGTCGCGTGTGTCCACAGGAAACCCAGTGTGAAGAAGTCTGTGTCATGGGGAAACGCTTTGAACCTGTGGCCATTGGTCGTCTTGAGAGATTTGTTGCGGATTATGCCATGCAGCATGGCAACGGCTCCATGGAGACCTTTGATAAACCCACCTCATCGGGACAAAAAGTTGCCATTGTTGGATCAGGACCTGCCGGTTTAGCCGTCGCCAGTGATCTTATCAAGGAAGGTCATGAAATCACCGTCTTTGAGGCATTACATGAGTTTGGTGGTGTGCTGGTATATGGTATACCAGAATTTCGCCTCCCTAAATCTATTCTACGCAAAGAAGTTGCTTCCCTGGAAGACATGGGTGTGAAATTTGTGAAGAATTTTATCGTCGGTCGCACCATGACCATACAAGAACTCATGGCAGATGAAGGCTATGATGCCGTCTTCCTGGGCTTAGGCGCAGGCCTGCCACGATTTATGAATATCCCTGGTGAAAACCTGAATGGAGTGTATTCAGCCAATGAATTTCTGACCCGCTCCAATCTCATGCGTGGTTATGAATTCCCTGAATGGGATACACCCCTTTATCGTGCGAAACATGCCATTATTGTTGGTGGTGGGAATACAGCCATGGATGCCGTCAGAACTGCCAAGCGTCTTGGTGCTGATGAAGCTTCCATTGTATATCGTCGTTCTGAAGAGGAAATGCCTGCCAGAAATGAAGAGATTCATCACGCCAAGGAAGAAGGCGTTGAATTTATGAATCTGGTAAATCCAATAGAGTTTATCAGTGATGATCAGGGGAGTGTGGTTGCTGCCAAATGTCTCCGCATGGAGCTGGGAGAGCCCGATGAATCAGGTCGTCGCCGTCCAGTACCCATGGAAGGTTCCGAATTCGTCATGGATGTGGATATGGTGGTTATTGCCGTGGGTAATGGATCGAACCCATTGATCTCACAGACCACACCAGAAATAGAAACCAACAAATGGGGCAATATTGTTGCCGATGAAGATGGCAGAACCTCCATGGATGGCGTTTTTGCTGGTGGTGATATTGTAAGCGGTGGCGCCACAGTTATTTTAGCCATGGGTGCAGGCCGGAAATCAGCCATTGCCATTAATGAATATTTGAAAGCCAAGGTAGGGAGTTTAGCATGAGCCTGAAAGACCAAATCAGTTCAATGGATATGGATGATATTGTTGAAATGTGCATTAATCAGGAACAGCAGGCCATTGATCTATATACCCTTGCCAGAGATCAGGCTAAAGATGAGAGCGCACGCCAGAAATTTCAAGAGCTGGTTGACATGGAGACAGTCCATAAAGTCTCACTGAAAAATTTTGAGATCGAGAATTATATTGAACTTCCACCTGCTGATCTCAAAGTCACCAATTATTTGATGGAACCTGTGCTGCAGGACAACATGACGACTCAGGAGATCATTATCCTAGCCGCCAAGCGTGAAGACAAAACAGCTCGGATGTATCAGGATTTAGCAGATCATTTCCACTTTGATAAAAAGTTGAATACCTTTTTTCAGATGATGGCTGACGAAGAACTACGTCACAAACATGATCTTGAAACAGAATACGAAAACGAGTTTCTTCAAGAAGGATAACCCAGTTTTCCAATTTTTTGAATAGGGTTTGAATCGTTGGTATCTCCAGGCCGGGATTCGAATCCCGGCCTGGAGATACCGCAATATCACATCTGCTCTGGCGCAGAAATTCCCAATATACGCAGACCATTTCTCAAGGTAATTTGAACTGCCTCGAGCAGGGCCAATCTGGCTTTGGACAACTCAGGTGCATCAAGATCGATCACCTTATACTCTGTATAAAATTTATGTAGAGCTGTGGCCAATTCGAATAGGTAGCTCGGTAAATGGTGCACTTCAAGAGCGCGTCGACAATGATCAATGACTTCAGGAAATTCAAGGGTCTTATTGATCAGCGCTACCGTAAACTCCTCATCTAGCAGGGATAAATCAGCGTTCTCGGTATCTGAAGCCAAACCCCGTTCCAGGCCGCGTCTAAAAATGCTGGAAATTCTGGCGTGGGCGTATTGGAGATAGAAAACCGGATTCTCATCAGTCTGGCGTTTGGCCAGATCAAGATCAAAGTTGAGATGGCTGGAAGCGCTGCGCATGATATAGAAATAGCGGACCACATCAGCACCGACTTCATCAATTAGCTCGTCCAGAGTCACAAAATTTGCTTTTCTGGTGGACATTTTTACAACTTCGCCGGAACGCAGCAACGTTACAAATTGATGAATCACCACTTCGATATGCTCATGCTTTAAATCCATCACTTTCAAAGCGGAGAGTACATCAGGATAAGCATCGATATGATCGGCGCCAAAAATGTCCACAACCAGATCAAATCCCCGCGCGACTTTTTCGCGATGATAAGCAATATCCGGCAAACGATAGGTGGGCTCGCCACTGGACTTCACCAGCACACGATCCTGTTCTATACCCAATTCACTGGTTTTAAACCAGGTCGCCCCATCCTTGTCGTAGAGTAAGCCCTTCTCGCGCAGAATGTCTAATACTTCATCAATTTTACCAGTCTCATAAAGTGAACGTTCATTGTAGAATACATCGTGGACGACACCGATTCGTTCCAAGCTGGATTTTATAATGGCGAAAATCGATTCTTCCGCATAGGTCTTAAAAATATCAATCTCATCGTCAGCAGTCAGGTCAGGTTTCTCTGATAGGAGGCTATTGGCTACATCAAGGAGGTACATTCCTTCATAGCCACCATCCGGTAGAGTGATAGACTCACCCTTCAACTCCATGTAGCGTGCTTTTAGGGATTCACCAAGAAGGCGCATTTGACGACCTGCATTGTTAAAATAATATTCCCGGGTGACATCGTATCCTGACCAGCTTAGAATATTGGCCAGAGTATCGCCGAGGACGGTTTGTCGTCCATGTCCGACAGTGAGGGGACCCGTAGGGTTGGCACTGACAAACTCAACCTGGGCAGTTTTGCCCTTACCAAAAGCACCCTTTCCATACTCATCTTTTTCTTTGAGGATGTGACGAACCTGAGCGGTGAGATAATCTGCTGATTGGAAAAAATTTATAAAGCCGGGATTTAAAATTTCAAATTTTTCAACAATGCCTGAATCCAGAGTAAAGCCATCCATGAGCTCTTCAGCAATCTGCATGGGTGAGCGTTTCAAATCACGCGCCAGAGCCATGGCTATATTACTGGCCCAATCTCCATTTTCAGCTTTTTTGGGTCGTGATAACTGGAGCCGGTCTGTTGGCCACCCCAATTGCTCCAGTCTAGCAGTGAGCTGCGTTGTTAGGTATTCAAACATATTTGGATTCAATCAATTCTTATAGATTATCGAACAGAGGAGTTTCTGCACTGGGGGCATTCTCATCCTCGCTGAGCTCGGTGATCTCAGCATCGATCCAGAGACGTTCCAGGTCATAAAAATCTCGACTGGCTTCATGGAATACATGGACGACAACATTGATGTAATCAAGGAGGATCCATTCACGTGTATCATAGCCTTCCTTGTTAAAGGGTCGCTCCACTTCTGCAATCTCATCCACTACATGATCTATGATTGCCTTGACCTGAACATCTGAGCCACCGGAGCAAATCACAAAAAAATCGGTCATTGAAGTGATTTTATGTACATCCAGTATTTTCACACGATTTGCTTTTTTCTGAAGGGCAAGTTCACCAATCTTAAAAGCGAGTTCTTTTGAATCTGAGTAGTTATCAGGCATAGATCATTTCAATTTTTTGATTAATGAGGGCTGGGCTAAGGAGCACAAGGGCAATACTTACGACTTTTTCTCTTTATAGGCTGGAACCGACTTATAGTCGTGACCAATTATCATGGTGATATCTACAGAGAGACTGGCATCGGTTTCGAGGCTGACATGTTCACGACTGATACCCAATTCTTCGGCGAGTTTGAAGGCTGCATCGATATTGTCGGTTCTGGCAATGATGAGTGTATTTTCATAGTGAAAATGAGCGGCATTTTCTGTATTCAAAACATCAAAGGTTTTTGCATGTACGATGTCTTTATACAGGGCTGCCACACCACCGATACCACATCCATTGAGGATTTCTACACTAACCTTGGTATATTTTTGCTTAGCGATCAAAGTCTCAGGGGTGGCTTCTTCAGGGATCTCAGCATAATAGCGCATCTCTTCAGCGACATTTCGGTTATTTGTGTGCCGATTCCAAAATGACCAGATAAAGGTCAGTACCAGCACTGAAAGTGCCAGCATCAGCACATTTACCAGCATATCTGCTGATTGGGCTGGTCGTTTTTTGCGATTTTTTTTGGTTGCTCGTCTGGACTGTTTGGAAGATTTGCTGTTAAGGACTTTTGCCATGAAAAATTAATATCCCAATCGTCTGTAAGGGTAGGGTGAATAATATCGATTATAGGTGTTTACCGGCATTCTGCTAAACCCAATTTGGAATGACATATTTTCCTTGGGTTTATACGTGACTTCGCCACTATAGAAAATGTTATCTGGACTAAAACCATTCAGAAATGAAGACTGCTCATTCATTGGTGTAATGGTTGAAAAGGGCGAGTGCATAAGACCAACTGATCCTTGAAAACTGACCTGTGGATTAATGCTATACTCAAAACTTGTTTTGAGGAGACCCATGGTCACAGCATCACTGCCAAATGAGTTTACCTGCATTGAGTAACTGTGCTGAAAATTGATTTTAGCTAGATCGATTCCAAAAAAGGAAGGAGAACCACTTGGGGTTCGAGTATTCAGACCGGGAATGTTTGGAATTTCGGCTTTGAATTGAGCTTGAACCAATAGGGGGAATATCAGAAATATGATAAATAGGGCAGTAATAAGTGGTCTTCTAACAACGTTCATGGGTCACTCCTGCGAGGCTAAAATCTTCGCTTCCACTGTTTTTAATTCGTCTACAGTGTTGATACCCTGAATTTCAGCAAAAGTTTCACAGATTTCAACCCCTACCTTTGCACCTGCTTTTTGAAGCAGGGGGAGTACATCAGGGAGATAATATTCGCCCTGGGCGTTGCTATTCCCCACTTTGTTTAATTCAGCAAAGAGGTTTTGCCCATCAAAAACATAGATGCCCGAATTAATTTCAGCGATGCTAAGTTGTTTTTCAGTGGCATCCTTGTGTTCCACGACCTGATCGAAGTAATCATCTGAGGTGCGAACAACCCGTCCATATCCAGTGGGATTTTCTGCAATAGCAGTCAGTACAGTTGCCGCAAAATTGCCAGAATGATGTTTAGCCAATAAGGCGCGGAGTGTGCTCTCTCTCAACAGCGGGACATCTCCAGATAAAACGATGACATCGCCGTCAAAATCAGCCAGAAGTTCAGCAGTTTGCAGGACGGCATGACCAGTCCCTAACTGTTGGAGCTGTTCAGCAAAAAGGACTGGCTCTGCTTTAAGTGCTTCTCGCACAACTTCCTGCTTATGTCCAACGATGCAGATAATTTTGGTGGCAGATAAACTCTTGGCCTGATCAACAACATACTGGATCAACGGTTTTCCCAAGATGAGATTGCATACCTTCGGGATATCATCACGTTTCATACGGGTACCTTTCCCCGCCGCCATGATCACTACTGCTAATTCTTGAGACATATTCATATCCATCCAAGTTTATCTTGTTTCAATTTAAGAGACATACACTGAAGTGGTACGGATTTCAATATCTAAACTGAATTTATGATACCACCGCCAACCACCGCTTCACCATGGAAAAAGACAGCGGATTGCCCTGGAGTAATGGCATTTTCCGGAGTCTCAAAGATGACCTGTACCTCATCATCTGATAATCGTGAAATCCTGGCAGGCTTGGCTGCATGATTGTAACGAATCTGGACATCAAGCTTTTGGTCAAAAATGAATGTTTCAGGGATGAGCCAATTGCATGAATTCACAGTAAAGTTGGTTGCTTCAGCATCTGCTTTACTTCCCACATGAACGGTGTTGGATTCAACATCAATCTTGTTTACAAAAATACGCTCGCCAGTGGCCAGGCCTAAACCTTTGCGCTGACCTACTGTGTAATTGTGAATCCCCTGATGTTCACCAATCACCTCACCATCGGAGTTGACAAATTCCCCCTTAGGGGCTGCCTCGATCACTTCTGGATACTGCTCAGAAAGGAATCGTCGATAGTCATTATCTGGCACAAAACAAATTTCCATGCTTTCTGGAGTATCGGCGGTTCTCATGTCAGCTTTGGCAGCCTGCTCACGAACTTCCTGTTTGGAGAGATCACCCAGAGGGAAAAGGGTTCGATCAAGCTCTTCAGGGCGAATACCCCACAACACATATGATTGATCTTTAACTTGATCCTTGCCTCTACCGACTACCCATTTTCCTGAGGCTTCGTGCTTTACTTTTCTGGCATAGTGTCCCGTGGCCAGATATTGAACCCCCAGATCATCAAGCTTGTTAAGCAGGGCATGCCACTTGATTTCAGTGTTGCATATGATACATGGATTGGGTGTTCGGCCGGCCTTGTATTCAGATACAAAATTCTGAATCACAATCTCCTTGAATTCAGCCGACATATCCAGCGTATAGTGGGGGATACCCAAAGATGCACACTCAGCTTTGGCATTGTTGATATCATCAAGAGAACAACAGTTGCTATCGTGGGTAGGTCTTCCACCAGTGTCGATATATCCCCAAAGCTTCATGGTGACACCCATAACATCATAACCCTGATCCACCAGCAATCTGGCTGCCAGAGAACTATCCACACCACCACTCATGGCGATGACCACTTTTTTATCTTTTGATTCCATTATTTTGCTTCTCTATATATTGAAGTGACGATCTGCTTGAGCTCTCTGCAGAAGTCATCTATTTCATGTCTGGTTGTTTCTATTCCCATGGAAATGCGCAAGCTTGCCTGGGCCAGATTTTCATCCAACCCCAGGGCAGTCAGCACATGTGATGGTGCCTGTGAGCCAGAGCTGCAAGCAGCACCATTTGATACAGCAATATTTTGCATATCCAGTCTTATAAAAAGCGCTTCACCGTCAATATGTCTAAAGGAGCAACTCAATATGTTGGGTGTGTATTGCTTCCCGAATCGATTGATCTGGATTCCTGGCAATACTTTCAACTGCTTTTCAATATGTATTGATAGCTCGTCATACTTTTTAGCGTTTACATCCAGATGACCAGCGTGGTATTTGATGGCTGTGGCCAGAGCTACTCCGCCCATGTGATTCTGTGTGCCTGCTCGCACATTTTGTTCCTGACTTCCACCAAAACTGGTTCTGGAGATGGCCTGCCCTTTTCGCAGATAGAGGACACCTATACCTGCCGGGGCTCCCAGCTTATGACCTGAAAGCGCCAGGGAGTCTATTTCTGAGTTTTGCATCTGTATGGGGATATGCCCAAATGCCTGTACGGCATCACAATGAAATCTGATCCCCCGCTTCTGGGCTATTTGAGCAAGTTCTTCTACTGGATGCATAAGTCCAGTCTCGTTGTTTACCCACATAAAGCTGGCTAGAATTGTGTCATCGGTAATACTGGCTCGGAATTCCTCTGGGTCAACATCGCCGTTTTTATCGACGTTGAGATAAGTGACTTGAAACCCATTTTTCTCAAGTGCTTTGTAGCTTTCCAAAACGGAGGGATGTTCAGTTGCGCAGGTGATGATATGAAGACCTTTATTCCTCAAGGCTTCCGCAGTTCCCAGAATGGCCAGGTTGTTGGCTTCAGTTGCTCCAGATGTAAACAGAATTTCACTTGAATTGCATCCCAGAATCTCTGCTATACTCGTACGAGCCTCGTCCAGAGTTGCAGCCGAACGACGACCATCCTGATGTATACTGGAGGGATTTGTCATACCCGAATCAAGCCAATCCGAAATGCGGTCTTTAACATCGGGGAGCAGATTGGTCCCCGAGGCATGATCCAGATATATGGTGCTACTTCTTTTCATCGTCTGAACATAGTTGAAAGGGGGGCCTGAGGGAATAAAGAATGAAGGGATTGTGAGCCAGAGAAAAATGGATCAATCAGAAGTGGCAAGAATTCATCAATCCCTGTTTTCCTCGTTTTCATGCTTCTTTAAACTTCAATCCCGCTTAATTTCCTGGCACTGATATGAAAGATCTACACCTACATATTGACACTGTAAGACGCCTGCTTCGACGCCATGCCAAGAGCAATCTTGAGAATATGCTGGCCAAGATGCATGCCGCAGAATTGGCACTAATCTTTCGTCACATCAGCCCAGAAGAGCGTAATGAGGCTTTTTTAACCATATCTGATGTAGATCACGCAGCAGCGGTGATGTCTGAGATGGACGAGCACCTCATCGAGGAGCTGATTACAGAGATTCCCATCGAAAAAACCATGCTCCTCATGAAGGCCATGTCCCCAGATGATGAAGCCGATATACTGCAATTACTCCCGGAGGAACTAGCTGAAGACATCCTGAATCGTCTAAAATCCAGTGAGTCAGAAGAGATGGAAACGCTTATGGCGTATCCTGAGAATTCGGCCGGTGGATTGATGATTCCAGATGTGTTTGCCCTCCACGAAGATATTACCGTAGGGGAGGCCATTGCTTCTATTCAGAATCAGGATGAACAAGAGATGGTTTTTTACCTCTATGTGGTAGATGATCGTCAGCATCTTGTAGGCGTTATATCCTTACGTGATTTGATTACTTCTAAGCCAACAAAAAAGCTGAGCGAGATGATGATCACTCGGGTCCATTCAGTGAATCCATTGACGGATCAAGAAGAAGTAGCTCAGATCGTCTCTCGTTACAATATCCTGGCTGTTCCAGTGGTGGATGATGGGAACAAACTTATGGGTATCATTACTGTGGATGATGTCATCGATGTCATTCGTGAAGAAGCCACAGAAGACTTCCTGCAAATGGCTGGAGCCGGTCGTGACCGTGATATTCTGATGAAAAGTGCCTTATCAAATGCCAAGACACGTGTGCCATGGCTGTTTGCCAGTTGGATGGGTGGTATGCTGGTTGCCAGCATTATTACTACCTATGAGGAAACTCTGGGACAGGTGCTTGCTCTCATGGCATTTTTACCCATAATTATCGGTATGGCCGGTAACGTTGGAACTCAAACAGCAACGATTATAGTGCGTGGAATTGCCACAGGACGTGTTTCCACCACGAATGCCCTGAAGCTGGTGTTTAAAGAATTGCAGGTGGGTTTTCTCCTGGGTGGACTTTATGGATTACTCCTGGGCGGCGCAGGTTATTTGCTAAGTTATATTGGCTATATGGATGTTGGTGTGATGACATCAGTCGAATTAGGTGTGACCGTCGGTCTGGGCATCATTCTATCCATGGCAACGGCAGCCTTTGTGGGTGCCCTGGTTCCTGTTCTGCTTCATCGGATTAATCTGGATCCAGCCGTCGCAACAGGTCCCTTTGTTACAACCAGCGTTGATATCCTTGGTGTTGTGGTTTACTTCATCGTTGCCGGATTTTTTATACTCTAAAATCAATGCTCCCCTTTATAGGATTTCTGCTGATTCTCGGGGCTGTTCCCTATTTCACATTTGTGGTAATCATGATTCTGGGTCTTCGGAAAGCCAGGCCAACCCCCCCATCAAATAAATTACCCAGGGTTGCTGTCATCGTAGCAGCCCGGGATGAAGCACACAATCTTCCAGATCTCCTCGATGATCTCCTTGCTCAAAATTATGCTGGCGATCATTCCTTCATTATCGCCGATGATCGTTCCATCGATGATACCTGGAGTCTTATCCACAAGTTTAGTAAAGCACATCCTCAATTCATTGCCGTTCGTATTGTAGAAGCGTCTTCAGAGATGACAGGCAAGAAAAATGCACTCACCCAATGCATTAAAAACACAACAGCATCCATACTCATTGAGACAGATGCGGACTGTCGTATGGGTCCTGAATGGTTAAGCTCCATAGTGTCAGAGTTTGAGGAGGACACAGGAATCGTCGTTGGTTTTTCCAGCGTCAGAAATAGATCGGTTTTTGCCATTTATCAGGCTCTGGACTTTTTAGGGATCATGATGACCAACGCGGGCATGATGCAGCATGGCAAAGCCTGGAGTGGGTCAGGACAGAACCTGGCCTTTAAAAGGGTTCATTTTACCTCAATTGGTGGATTTACCGGAGATCCAAACCAGAGCATTGGCGATGACTTTTACCTCGTGCAAAAGATCGGCAAGCTCAAGGGAGTTAAGGCAAAATTCTCCTGGAATCCCAATAGCTTTGTAACGACAGCTCCAGCAGATTCCTTCGGTGCTTTTTATCGACAGAGAAAACGTTGGGCCTCTGATTCGCGGGGACTCCACCGCAAGGATCCTCTCTTCTTCTTGTTCCTTGCCTCAGCTTTTGTTTTAAATACAGCCATTCTACTACAAATATTGAGTCTGCAGTTTTCTACTCTGTTCTTCTTGATTGTGGGGCTAAAATTTTGTCTCGAAATCACCATTCTCATAATTGGGCTTCAAAAAATGAATCGATTGGCTGATATTGGGGTGTTTCTGTTATGGTTTATGATCCAGCCCCTCTACATCCCCGTCATGGGTATCTCAGGCTTAATTGGTAAGGTGCCCTGGAAATGAGAGGCATCGAGCGTGTGAATCCTTTCTCGCGATTTCTCATGACTATCCTGCTCATCACAGGTCTCAATGGACAAGGTCTGGCAGGTGATAAGACAGTCATCCCTTATGAGGCTTCTTATCTGGGTGTTGCTCTGCTGAACATGACCTTGACCTGGGAAGACCTGGATAGTACGGTTCAAATCACCTATGACAATCAACTCAAACCCTTTATTGCCTACTTTCATCCCATCCACAATATTTACCGTGTTCGTTTTAATAAAGAGAGTTATGAACCCTTGTCCTGGTCAAAAAAGGTCTCAGAGGGTTCCATGAGTTTTCTGCTAGAAGCAAATCGGTCGGCTGATGGTCTGAATGTGAATTATTCAAACGGAGAACTCAGATCCTTTCCATCTGATGCGCTTACCGTATTTTCGGCAACGCATTTCCTGGCATCCAAGGCCAATACCCCAAGCTTCTTCCCAAGAGATCTAAAGGTCTTTATTGATGGTGAAATATGGAATGCCACTGCCAGCCGTTATTCTGCAACTCAACCACACCCTGAAATAAAACTGGCACCCCAGCAGATATTGATCCAGACCGATCTTCACTATGTAGCCGGGGACAGGGTTATGGTTGAAAATGATATCCTCATGGATGTCATTGCCAGCGAAGGAACACAGTTCATGCTCTGGGTGGAGCGCGATGGCAGCTATAGCAAGGCTCAATTTGGCAAATTCCCCAAGGCAGTGGTCTTAAAACGCCTAAAGAAATAGCACCCCCGATCCAGAGAAAACAAACATCTTAGATAACAGCCTTAAAGTGAAAGATTGTCAATCTTTCGTGATCTCAAATATTTTGACTTCACAACAGGTCAGGTTATCTTGCAGTTCTAAAATGGAACCATACTTAGGAGCTACGAATGTTAAATAGATTATTAATTATTATCTCATTACTTGTGACAGGCAATCTTTTGGCCTCAACCACGTTGACTGCCATCGAAGAGGCTTTTAAACGCGGTGAATTGACTCAGGATGAGAGAATATTGAATAAAGTTTATGCCATGTTGCAACCTGATCTCCTTGATGTTCGCTTCCAGGATATTGAGACGGGGCCAATTAAATGTGGAACCCCCATTTTAATTGAGTATGAAGCTTTGCAACCTGAGCTGGCCCAATCCACCATCGATATTATTGAAGACCTTCTTCTGCCCAGCGTTGATGGTCTGCGGGAGACCTTTATCAGCCCGGGAGGCCACTTTTCTTTTAACTACGCCACCACGGGAACAAACGCAGTTCCAGCGACTGATTCTGATGTGAGCGGTGTTCCTGATTTTGTTGAATGGGCAGCCACATATCTGGATTATACCTGGGCTCAAGAAGTCGATAGCGCCGGATTTGCTGGGCCAAATCATGTTGGCGGTGATGGCTTTTATAACGTTTCCTTCGAAAACATGGGTCCCTATGGATACTGTACCACCAGTTCAGTTGACGGTTCAGAGCTTACACGCCTGGTTTTACATAACTCATATATAGGCTTTGGGGCAAATCAGGATCCGGAAGGTAATGTCAAAGGCGCCATGAAGGTCACCTGTGCCCACGAATTCAAGCACGCAAGTCAGCGCTCGGAGTCCAGTTGGTCAGAAGGTGGCTGGGTGGAACTGGATGCTACCTGGGCCGAAGAGTTTGTCTACGATTATGTCAATGACTCCATGCTCAACTTCATGGGTTCTGGCGATCCTTATTCACATCCACATTGGGGTCTTGATCATGGCGGTACAGGTTCATATGAAGATTATGCCTGGGAGGATTTTATGCATCAGAGGTTTGATGATAATTCGTATAACCTGGCACCCATCCTGGAATATTTCTGGAACTGGCGTCAGACCCATACAACCCAGAATGTTATGGAGAGCTATGGACAGGCATTAACCCAATATGGCAGCTCACTCCAAGAGGCTTTTGGTGAATATGTTGTCTGGAATTTTTTCACAGGTTCTCGTGCCGTCATGGCTGACGGAATCAGTCAATTTGGCTATGATGAAGCTGGAATCACTGGGTATCCAACAGCCACCCTGGCCTTTACACACAATAGCTATCCTGTAACCTCAAGTGTGACAGGGATCGAAAATTTAGGATCAAAAATGATCCGCTTAAATACCTCTAATCAACTTGGTCTGGAGATCGATTTTGACGGCCAGGATGGTGTACAAATGTCCGCAATGTGGGCCATTCGACAAGATGATAATACAGTTGATTGGGGCTCCATTGATTTGGATGGCAGTAACAATGGTTCAATTGTATTGGATGTGAGGGATGCCACTATGGCTGCCTTGATTCCTGTCGTCACTCAAATAACAGGGAATACTTACGGAGCCAGTTATACAATTGAGCGAAATTCACTGGCTGAATGTGATCCAGGTGATATCAATGATGATAGTAGTCTTGATGTATCTGATCTGGTCCGTCTTGTTGCAATTATTCTCGGAAACGGTCTTCCACCCAACGATGTGGAACTGTGTGCCGCTGATGTAAATGAAGATGGTCAATCAAATATTCAGGATGTAATCACTCTGGTAGACAATATCATCCAGTAGAATAACTGAGCGACTATTACGAGGTCATTATGAAAGAGAAGGCAAATATTTCCTATCCATTATTTGATAGCTTTAAAGACAAATTGAAGCCAAAAAGAAGCCAGGCTCAAATGGCACTTTCTCAAGTCAATGTGTTCAGTCGCTTATCGTGGCAGGAAATAAAAATTGTCGAGAATGCAGTGCATATTCGCAATTATGCCCCAGGGGAACCTGTTTTTAAGCAGGGCGATCCCGGAAGTGGTATGTATGTAATCATAGAAGGTTGTGTTGGCATTTTTTTGGATATCCCACAACAAGCTCCTAAGCAACTTTCAAAACTGGGCGATGGCGATTTCTTTGGTGAGATAGCCCTACTCGATGAATCTCCCAGAACTGCTGCGGCAACTGCTATTGAAAACAGTACAATTATTGGATTTTACCGACCTGATCTCATGGATATTCTAAAGACAAAACCAGCCCTGGGAGGGAAGATACTATTGGCCCTCTCTGAAGTTTTGGCTGTACGATTACGAAGTACCAATGGCGAGTTGGTCAAAGTGTCCCGGAAACTGGAAGCCGTTTTAGAATCTGGGGCAAATGAGTAACACCGATTCCATCACCATCGCACCCCAGTCGGTACGATTGTTTTTCCAGAGTTTCTTTAAAACCCTGATTTACTTTATTTTTCTTGTTTTGCTTTTGGCAGGTGCTTACAAGGCCTTTCCTCTGGTTGTTGATGCCTTATTTCTAATTATAATCGCAGCTATACTTACAGCTGTATTCAATCCCCTTGTGGATCGGTTGGAATCTTCTGGATTAAGACGTCTCTATGGCACCTTGCTGATGTTCGGTGGAATTTTTGGTATGGTAGCGCTGGGAGTGATTAAAGGAATTCCGACCTTGCTCAATGAGGTCAGTCGAATCAAAGATATTATCCAGGAAAACTCCGCAACAGAATCCCTAAATTCTATGATGGGAGATATAAACTCCCGAATTGCCGAATATATACCGGGCTTTCAATTGGACTTAGAGCTCATCTCCAGTCTTTCAGCCCAATTTTTCAGCCAACTTGGTTCCATCCTCGCCGGAGCCCTGGACACCCTGGCTACCATTATTTTCATCCTGATTATTACCATGTTTTTTCTTGTTGATGGGAAGCGCATGACCAAGCAGCTCATAGGGATGGTACCCAATCGATACTTTGAAATGTCACTGAATATTACCTACAAAACAAAACAACAGTTGACCAATTTTCTACGCGGCCAATTATTGGCTGCATTAGGTGTCGGTATACAGTCCTTCATTGGTCTTAGTTTGTTGAATTGGATTTTTGATACCAATATTTCCGGGGTTCTACTCATTAGTACCATTGCCGGTATGGCCAACATGATTCCCTTTGTGGGACCATTTATGGGTATGGTGCCGGCTATTATCGTAAGTTTGTTTAACAACCTTGGCGATCCAATAGCTGCCTCACATTTCTACTATATCCTGCATATCGTAGGTATGTTTCTTATCGTTCAAATGATTGACAACAACATCATCTCACCCATCGTGGTTTCAGGATCTATGGAAATGCATCCACTCACAGTGATTTTACTTATCCTGGTTGGCTCACAAATTGGGGTGTTGGGGATGTTTCTGGCAGTTCCTGCCTGGGGTATTTCAAAAGTTGTTATTCAAGAAGTGTATCAGGGATTAAAAGGTCACCACCTGATCTAGCTATTTCTTCTGTTTGTCCTGATATTCTATTTTTTCAATACTACCATCTTTTAAATACAACCAGATCTCTTCGACGTCAGATTTTGGATAGACGTATAGCTCGTATTCACCCTCTTTAAACTTCCGTTCTGGTGGACCAATGTAGCGGACGATGAGTGATCCCTTCATACCCAGTTTGGGAATAAAATTTTCAGGATTCAGATTTTCAACATCATCCATCAGATTATCCAGAGCCATACGCTTCATGGGGGCGATCTTCTGCTCATCTGCATATTGAATAGCCCTTTCCAAATCCTTTAAATGTTCATCTACAATATCAGAGAGCACGGGATTCAGGTTTTTGGCGTCCTTCATGGACTCATATACCATTTGACGGTCTTCTTTCAGGATGCCTTCATTGGCGTCATCAAGACGCCCATCTCCAACCTTCTGGCGCAGCTCAGCCGTTACCATCCTATAGCGATCAGTAAGCCCGTCGGCCTGCTTAAGCCAATAAAGACTTCGACCATAGACACCAGACTGATATAATACAGTAGCTCGAATGATGTATGACCTAGCAAGGAGAACCTTGGCAATGGGGTAGGAGGAGGGATCGCTTTTTAGTGCCAGCAGAATGAGATCCTCAGCCAACTCATAGTCCAGCATCTTCAAAGCCTCAGACACACCTTCCAATGCACGATCTGCAATTTCTACTTCCATGTTCTGGACTGCTCTATCAACAGCTTCACTGGGTGGAGTTTCACCTTGTTGAATGAGGGCATGAGCATCTCCAATTTTTCCCTGCGATAGAATGGTGCGGACATCACGATAGTACCTGGTCACCAGCGAATCTTCCACCAGCTGCTTTTGTATGAGAACCGCTTCTCGATTGTGATGATTCGGTGTGAACTGCAAGAGCTCCTGCATTATTTCCAGGGAGCTGGTAAAGTGTTTATCCTTAAATGCTTCGAAGGCTTTCATTGCCGCATTTGGGTATCCGCCAAATATTAGACCAATATGTAGCGAGACCACAGGTTGACTCAGATCGATATATTTAATGGGGATAATTTCATCTGGATTCACGGCAGAAAGATTTGATGCGCTCATATCAATCTCAAAGGCTTGATGCACGTAATCCAGATTGATCCCCAATGATACCCTCGAGCTTCCATCTCCTTTGATGGTATAACCGGCCCCTGAGCCAATATGCCAGGTGAAACCGTTGGCATCGATTAATCTGTCCAAAACCTTATTTTCGTACAAAGTCATTGTGGCAAATCCTGTTCCACCACGAATTCTTGTAAAAATTTTTGGTCCAAATGGATAAATGATTTCGTGATCTAGATAGATATCAAAAACTCTGGGAGAGAAGGTCAAATTATTAAAAGTGGTACTACCATCAGATAAGGAGCGAGCCCATCCTGAGGGGAGTGTTGTAGGAGTGTTCATTTTCCAGAGACGCACACCAACACCACTAAATGCATCAATATTGGCTTGACGAATGAAGTGGAATGGCCAGTTGTATTTAAAGATTTGAAGATCATAGTTTCGGCTAGTGGAAGATGCGAAGGGAATGCTCAATTCGGTCCCAACAGAATCATACTGAATGGAGACACCTGTTGTAAAGGAGAGGAGACCAGCCCCTGCACTCAAGTTGAATAATCCCAATTTGTAGGGGTCACGAAAGGGCGTATAAGCCCCAAAGAACATCTCGCCAAACTCTAAGGTCACATTCAAATCAGGTGTATTAAGTGAAAGTGACTGAATGGGTGAAATTGCTCCGGCTCCACCACCTGGTAATTTTAAGCTTTCTCCTGGTTCAGCCAGATTAAAACCTTCCAATGTGTAGCCCAGGTCAACGCCTATTCGAAATCGTTTTCCCAGACGTCCAAAGAGGGTGGTCTTCCAGCCAATGCCAAAATTGACGTGATAACCATTTGATTCCAGAACACGAATACCCCCAGAGTTTTTGTATAGTCTCAGGTGAGAAAAACCTAAACCAATCTGAGCATGGAGACTCCCTCTCCGGCTATAATCGTAGACAAAATTATTACCCAATGAAAACCCGCTAATCAACATATTCATGGCGAACCCGGATATATCTGTCCCATTCACTTCCAGAGCGGATGGATATCCTGAGGGAAGGTTGATGATGCCAATCTGATTGCGAATGGTATAATGCAAGCTGGAGTAGGCATCAAATTTTGATGCTGGCTGGAAATGATCCCACCAACGATAGCGCAATATTTCTAAATCCATGGAAGCGAGGACACCCCGCAACGTATCTGCGATAGTCCAGCCCCCGGGTACAGAAGTAACATCCATGTTCTGAGTAGGTTTGATTGAGTAGTATGATAGGCCTGTTTTGATACCAGGAAAGGGCAGCAAATGGGGGGGGACGATGGGAATTTCTTGAGCAGAGACCAGCATGGAGACTATAAGCCCTGCTTGTGTAATCCTCCTGAGTAAATCACGAATCATGTCCATGAAATTAGCTTTGATGAACAAATAAAAAAGCCGAATCCTTGGATTCGGCTTTCATTGGATAAGAACCAATTATTTTTTTGCAGGGGCTACTGTCACTTCACGGGTATAAATATAATCCCCGGTTTTTTTCTTGTTCCCGTTGCCAGCATTAAAAGCAAAATAAAAGGATGAGCTTGAAGCCACCTCATCTGGTGCCTGCCACTGGAAGGTCCAGGTCTGTGATTCCCCTTTT
This sequence comes from Fidelibacterota bacterium, assembly GCA_016784025.1. GTDB lineage: Bacteria > Fidelibacterota > UBA8477 > UBA8477 > JABMPR01 > JABMPR01. Next base: position 38,029 of record JADHVL010000011.1, read on the forward strand.
TTTGCTCTTTTAATACCCTTCTCAGTGTGAGAAATATAGCGACGGGAGGTGCGCGATTTGGTCTTTGTGTCCGCGATGAGTTGAGTGGGTTGGTGCTTTAATGAAACCAATGTCCCCTTAGCATTTCCATCCTCATCCGCCACAGTAGCAACAAATCCAAATGTTTTAGCACCCTTCTGTTGCAGACTGAGTGTGATATCATAGATCTCATTGGGCTCATAGATCTTGGGCAGACCTTGAATGGAAATTTCAGCTCCACCAGCGTTTAAATCATTTCCAGCATGACATTTACTGGTATGACAGGTTCTGTCCCCAGGAGCACCAGAAGTCATAGGAGGAGCCCCTTTTTTCTTAGCACTAAGTGAGACAGCAAGGAGCAGGGATAAAGCAAATATTAATAGATGACGCATAATTGAATCCTTTCATTTGAAATTGAAATATTGCTGGAAAAATAAGGTGTGTCAGTGGAGATGAAACAAAAAAAACCCCGCTTTTCCAGGGGTTTTTGATGGATGAGCGGACCGATTTAGCCTTCACACGTGTAGATCGCAGATCATTGACTGCATACTTTAGAAATAAAAAAACCCCGCTTCTCGCGGGGTTTTAATACATCTGTGAAAGCGGGAATTATTTGAGACTTTTCTCAATTTTATCCATGGTTTTGAACTTCTCTGACTTGTCACCATAGTTGCGGTAATAAGTCATTCTCAATTCATGAACAACATCCAGACTTTCAGGTGTAAGTTCGTAAGCCAGTTCAAGATACTTCTCAGCTTCTTTATAGTTTTCCAAACGACCAAAGGCGAGGCCGGCATTGAATAATGCATCAGCTTCTGTAGGGGAAATTTCAGTCACTTTGATGAACTCACTTGCTGCATCTTCCCATTTTTCCTGCTGGAAATAAAGAACACCAAGGTTGTAGTGGAGGTCAGTACTATTTGGATCCATTTCAATGGCGTTAATGTAAGCAGCTGCCGCAGTTTCTTTTTCACCCTTGGCGTCATAAACAAATGCGATTTGTTTGATGGCATTCAGGTTAGTAGGATCCACCTCAAGAGCACGTTTCATGTAAACGAGAGCATCATCATAACTTTTTTCGCGGAAGTAGACCAGACCCAAGTTAACCAGAGAAGTTATGTCTTTAGGATTCTTATCGACGGAAAGAACCATATACTCTTTGCCCTTTTCAAACTCTTCCTTGAAGAGATAGACTTGAGCAAGAGTGCTGTATGCTTCAGGTTTTTCAGGATTTAATGAGATACAATCTAGAAAAGCTTTTTCTGTAGAAACATAAAGTTCAGCTTCATCTTTAGCCTCACCTTTGATGAGGGCATTGTAGCCTTTGGCACCAAAGTTAAAATTGTCAACCCAGTATTTTTCACGGGCAAGTTTGATCTTATCTGCAAATTTGGCATCAATTGAAGCAGACTTGGTCAGGAACTCTGAAACTTTGTCCCAACTTTTTGTGCGGGAGTATATCTCCGTTGCAAGTAGGAAAGAGGGTTCTGAATTCATTGGCTCTTTGTCAGTGGCAGCCAGCAGCATTTCTTCTGCTTTTTCATAGTTTTTTTGTTGTAGGTAAACTTTAGCTGAGGTCATATCTGTGGAATCACATCCCAGAATAGTCAGCAGCAAGAGCCCCACAACCCAGATCATTAGGTTTCTCGATTGTTTCATTGAATCTCCTTGTATAGATAAAGTGCTTATTTTGGATGTCGGTTTCATGCAGGCGCAAATATATTCGCCCGTCCCTTCGAAGGCAACTATTTCAAAAGACCAAATTTGCAAACTTGATATATATCCGCCCCCTTTAAAAGCAGTTGGATTTTGCTACCCCCTGAGAGATATTTGTCCATCGATATTAAGGAGCCAGCACGTACTATAAATATTATCATGCACGAGTCGGGGGTCTGATTCATGTCTCATAGCGGCGGCAAAGCAACTTGCTTTGCTATTTTGACGGATATTCATGGAAATATTCATGCCCTGGATGAAGCAGTTCGTCTTATTGAGCAGCACGCTGACGTTGATAAAATTATTTGTCTAGGTGATAATTTTTCACTTGGCTCCGCACCTACAGAAGTACTCAAAAAACTCCAATCTCTACCAGACCCGATCTTTATTCGCGGTAATCATGATCGCTATCTTCTGGAACGAATCTGGGAATACGATCGACCTACCATTGAGGGAATGGATCCAGATGATCCGGTATGCATTGATATTGTGGCGAATGAAAAATGGACAGCTGACCAGCTGGGATCAGAGGGAATTGATTTTATTCGCACTATGAAAATGTCCCACTTTGTGAACATAAATCAGGTATATGCAGAATTCACCCATGCCTGGTTTGGTCGCGATGATTTGCCACCCAGTCTGGAGGAGGCAAGGAAATGGCGCGATCATGAGCAATTCAAACACACTGAGGCTGAGACCTTCGTGTTTACCCACGGGCACACTCATATCCCTCGTCATGATCACTTCGGTAACTTGAGAGTATTTTGTCCAGGTTCAACTGGCTTGCCTTTCGATGAGGACAAACGGGGTGTTGTGGCATTTCTAAAACTGGAAAACGGAGAGGCTCATTGGGAAGTCAAACGCTTCGACTATGACTTTGAGGCTGCCCTTGAACATATGAGGAAGGTGCAACCACCTTTTTACAAGAATCTTCACTCAACATTGATGTATGCCAGTATCAGAAACGATCTGGTAGAAAATTAACCTGCTAAATCAGGAGTTATTGCTCTTCAGGATGTAAGATTTCCTGAATGATTTGTTGTTTCTCAAAATAGAGCGTAGCAGTTTCCAGATTGTTCCGCTTTTTTGCCCCAGCAGCGACCACCCCGCACTTTAACTCAAGTTCTTTCAGCAAGGTCTTCTTCCATATCGGATCCATATCGCTATCCATATGTTTTTCCATTGAAGCAATCCGGAATCTGTCCATACCCCAATATTTACGACTTAACTGGTCCTCGTGACCCCCATAACGTGTCACTAATTTTTCATCCAGGAGTCCTATCTCAAAATGTGGAGCAATTCTAAGCCAGAGATCATAGTCTTCACATGCAGGAAGGTTGATATCAAATAATCCCACCTTTTTAAAGATGCTTTGATGTATGATCACGGCGCTGGGACTAACTATACAAAGGGGAAGACAGGCCTCGAATATCCAACCGCCTCGCTTGGCATGCTTATCCATGGGATTGACCCTCACACCATTCCGAATCCAAATTTCATCACATTGACTGATCATCTCGTCGGGATGAACCTCATGATATTGTTTCTGCTTTTCCAGTTTACGCGGATCCCATTGATCGTCCGAGTCCAGAAATGCAATCCACTCACCCCTGGCAATCTGAATACCCACATTTCTGGAGAATGAAACACCCCGATTACTGCTGTTGGTGATGATGTTTATCTTCTCCGAATACTTTTCCAGAATAGCTGCTGTGTTGTCTGTAGAGGCATCATCAACGACAATGATTTCTTGCGCTTGAAAAGTTTGGTCTAAAACTGATTGAAGTGCCCGCTTAAGAGTCGCTTCTCTGTTGAAGGTTGGTATGATGACGGTGATGTTCAAGAGCTTTATGGCAATCGTGTCAGGATTTTTTTTAGAAGGAACTTCTGCAGCGTCTGAGTAGCCTGGAAGTAATTCTGTTTAAAATCTTCTGGCGTGGAAGCACCAGCACGATCTGAGATACATCGTATAGCCAGCAGGGGGAGATCCCTTGCTAAACAAAATCGGGCCACAGAGTAAGACTCCATGTCAACAGCTTCTGCACCACCAGCTCTAGTTGATTCTCTTGCATTTTCATCAGTAATGGCCTTGAGGCTGGAATAGAAAACTGCCTGCGGAATACTCATATCTCCAAATATTTCAGGAGGAGCTATTTCAAGATCAGGCTTACCAGCGCAGGAAAATGTTGTGCCCTGGATGATTTCCAAGAGGGGTATATCTTCGGACAAAGATCCACTAACACCAAAATGAATGATTAAATCGAATTTGTCTGGATCCACATGAGAAAGCATGGCCATTTCGCAGAGTTCTATACCTATCCCCGTCTTAAGTAGATGAAGTTTCTTTTCTAGTTGAATCAGTTCTTGGCCATTCCCTCGAGTCAGAGTCTTTGCCTTGGGGTAGTACTGTCTGATGGTTCCAGCTTCTGATTTCAAAGCGTGGGCTAATAAAATCTGCATGCCCAAATCTAGTTCCAGTCCCTTGAATCCATGTATTAATTCATATCCATATTGTAAATTTATTGGAAAGCGTGTATAGGCAGGGTAAAGGCGTGAATGACCAGATTCATTAAAATCGATTGAAAATTGTGGCAAATCGTATGGAAAAGGGTTTAATTCCGCGCATGGCAACACGTCACTCTGACCTGAGACACGATTCAACTTTTACCCTACTATTATATATTTTGATTTGAAAGGATGATTTAATCATGATTAAACGCGTTTACACATTTGGAGGTGGAAAAGCCGAAGGAGATGCTTCATACAGAAATCTTCTGGGAGGCAAGGGAGCCAACCTGGCTGAAATGAGTGGCCTGGGCATTCCTGTTCCCGCTGGATTCACCATCACCACAGAAGTTTGTACGGAGTACAATCAAGTTGGTCGCGACCAGACTGTTGAAGTTATTAAGACTGAAGTCGAAGCTGCCGTAAAAGAAGTTGAAGCGGTCATGGGCGCAAAATTTTGTGACGAAGAGAACCCACTACTTCTATCAGTTCGCTCTGGGTCCCGTGTTTCCATGCCTGGAATGATGGATACGGTTCTGAACCTGGGGCTCAATGACACCGCTGTTGAAGCACTGGCTAAAAAATCAGGCAACGAGCGATTTGCCTGGGATTCTTACCGTCGATTCGTACAGATGTATGGTGATGTTGTTCTGGGTATGAAACCTGAATCCAAAGAAGATATCGATCCCTTTGAAGAGATTATGGAAGAGCTGAAAGAGGCCAGGGGATACGAACTTGACACAGAATTCAATGTTGAAGATTTAAAAGCATTGGTATCACAGTTCAAAGCTGCCGTTACTAAAAAGACGGGTCATAGTTTCCCTGACAATCCCTGGGATCAACTTTGGGGCTCAGTTATGGCTGTATTTGATTCATGGGAAACTCCCCGTGCCGTCTACTACCGCATGCTGAACAAAATTCCTGGTGACTGGGGAACTGCTGTTAATGTCCAGGCCATGGTTTTTGGTAACATGGGTGATAATTCTGGTACTGGTGTCGCCTTCACTCGCGATGCTGGAACAGGTGAAGATATGTTCAACGGTGAATACCTCATCAACGCCCAGGGTGAAGATGTGGTGGCTGGTACACGGACTCCACAACAGATCACCAAAATTGGATCTGAACGTTGGGCTGTTCTGGCAGGCGTCTCTGAAGCAGAGCGTGTCAAAGATTATCCTTCACTTGAAGAGCTCATGCCAGAGATCTATACAGAGCTACATGATATTGAGCAAAAACTGGAAGACCATTACAAAGATATGCAGGACATTGAGTTTACCATGCAGGACGGTAAATTGTGGATGCTCCAGACCCGTAGTGGAAAAAGAACAGGTTTTGCCATGGTTCGTATCGCCATGGAACAGCTAGCCGCTGGTGAGATCGATGAGAAAGAAGCTCTCATGCGCGTCGAGCCCAACAAATTGGATGAACTTCTTCACCCAGTATTTGACAAAGAAGCCATGGCAACTGCACGTGTTCTGACCAAAGGGTTGCCTGCATCACCTGGTGCCGCCACTGGACAGCTCGTCTTTCATGCCGACGAAGCCAATAAATATGAAAATTCCATTTTGGCTAGGATTGAGACTTCCCCTGAGGATCTAGAGGGTATGAATATTGCCAATGGTATCCTCACTGCCCGTGGTGGTATGACTTCACACGCTGCAGTTGTTGCCCGCGGAATGGGAAAATGTTGTGTTTCTGGCGCTGGTGCAATAAAAATTGACTATAAAGCGAGAATCTTGACCGTAGACGGAAGCGTGTTTAATCAGGGAGATTGGGTCTCTTTGAATGGCTCCACAGGTGAAATATTTGAAGGTAAGATCAAAACTATCGATCCTGAAGTAAGTGGTGCATTTGGTGAGCTCATGGATCTCACCAATAAGTTTACCAGAATGTATGTTCGTACCAATGCTGATACACCTCGTGAAAGCAAGATTGCCAGAGAATTTGGCGCCAAGGGTATCGGTCTCTGTCGTACTGAACACATGTTCTTCGAAGGTGACAAGATTGTTGCCATGCGCGAAATGATTCTTGCTGAGGACCAGGCCGGTCGCGAAGCTGCTCTGGAAAGACTTCTGCCAATTCAGCAGAAAGATTTTGAAGGTATCTTTGAGGCCATGCAGGATCTCCCTGTGACAGTGCGTCTTCTGGATCCACCATTACATGAGTTTGTTCCACATGATGAAAAAGGTCAGCAGGAAATGGCTGATGTCATGGGCGTCGACTTGAAGGTCATTTCAGAAAAAGTAGATGATCTTGCAGAGTTTAACCCCATGCTGGGACATAGAGGTTGTCGTCTTGGCAACACCTACCCTGAAATAACTGTGATGCAGACCAAAGCCATCATGGGCGCAGCACTTGCCCTCAAAGCCAAGGGAATTGTTGCCAAACCAGAGATTATGATTCCCCTGACTGGTACCCTGGCTGAAATGGAACTTCAGGAAAAGATCGTTCGTGATACCATCAAGGACCTGTTTGCAGAGGTAGGAGATTCAGTGGATCATCTCGTTGGAACCATGATCGAGATTCCTCGTGCTGCCTTGATTGCAGACAAAATTGCTACCAGTGCAGAATTCTTCTCATTTGGTACCAATGATCTGACTCAGATGACTTTCGGTTACTCCCGAGATGATGCTGGTAAATTCTTGCCTGTTTATCTGGAAAAGGGTCTCTTGAAGAATGATCCTTTCGAAGTGCTAGATCAGGAAGGTGTTGGTCAGTTGGTTGAAATGGCCTGTAGATTGGGAAAAGAGACTCGACCTGATATCAAACTCGGTATCTGTGGAGAACATGGTGGTGAGCCAAGTTCAGTTGAATTTTGCCACAGAGCAGGACTTGAATATGTGAGTTGTTCACCTTTTCGCGTGCCTATCGCAAGACTGGCTGCAGCACAAGCGGCTGCTCGCGAATTATAGGCTACAACAACACTTGATTAATAAACTGCCCTCTCAGTTTTTCTGAGGGGGCTTTTTTTTGGGCCAGCAAGTATCCGAACCGTGGAACCAGGATATTAGATTCGCTCAAGACACTATGTATCAAGGGATTTAGCCTGATTCATAGTTTGATATATGGCAATCGGGATTACTTTAGAAGATTGAGTAAATATTAGCTGTACATTTCCTTGGAGTGGACTTAAAATAATTGCTGATCGAGTTTCATCATAATTGAACACATGATTGAAGCTTAAAATAGTTTTAGAAGATCGATGCTTTTGTTGCTGACAATTAGGTAAATAAAGTAGACTATGAATGACTTCTCAAGAGTGCTGGTAGCAATATGAAACAGATTAAAAAGCCCAGCCTGAACTCGCTGAAAAAATGGAAAATATTTGAGCACATTCCAGATAATGAGCTCAAACAAATTCACTCGAAGATTGAGTTTTGTCATTACGACCATGAAGAATCCATTATTCATGAAAATTCTATCGGTGATCATATTTTTATTTTGGCCTCTGGTAAGGTGAGAATTGAGAAGCAAGTCGGGGAAAATCAATCTGAAGTCCTGGGGTTCTACGATGAAGTTGGGGGTCTTTTTGGGGAAATGGCCCTCCTGGAGGACAAGCCACGCAGCGCTGGCATGATTGCAGATAGCGATTGTGAAGTCTTGGCCGTCTCAAAGGAAGATTTCCTTGAACTGGTGCATTCTGTACCTCTTTTTACTCTCTCTGTCGCCAAAAATATTTCTCAGTTCCTGAGAGAAACAGATGAACGGCTCATCAATAAATTAAGAAAAGAAAATGATGAGCTCCGTCATATGAATTACCGTCTCCAGGAAACACAGGAAGAGCTCATCGGCAAAGAGCGACTATCACTGATTGGACGCATGGCCTCAACCATTTTACATGACATGAAAAATCCCATGTCCACCATTGGTGGCTACGCCCAGTTGATTAAGATGAAAAAGCATAGCGGTGAGCAACTGGCGAAGTACGCCGATATCATTGCCAAGCAGGTCATTCAATTCACAACAATGACCCAGGATCTCTTATCCTTTGCCCAGGGTGGCGAGCAGATGCGCCTGAGGTCAGTTCAAATGGCTGGCTATCTCCAGGAATGTTGCGACTCTCTCATCTTAAAATTTGAAGAACGCGGCATTTCCTTTATCAGAGATCTGCAATTTGATGGAGAAGTCCGAATAGACAATGGACGCTTTTTTCGGGTCATGGAGAACATCGCCAACAACGCCCTTGATGTATTAGATGAAGAGGGAACCTTTACGGTACACAGCATGGAAGTAGAAACAGGTATTCGCATCGTGCTGGAAGATGATGGTTTTGGGATGTCTGATGAAGTCAAGGAAAACGCCTTTAAAGAATTCTATACCCATGGAAAACGTAAGGGGACAGGACTGGGATTAGCCATTGTTAAACGCATTATTGATGAACATGATGGACTAATTAATATTGAAACTGAAGACGGTGTCGGCACCAAATTTATTATTGATCTTCCTGCTATAGGATACAATCTCCTACCAAAAACTAAACATCAGATTCCCATACCATTTGAGGGTAACTAAATAAAAAGTTTTGCCTATGCGCATTCTTGAACCACCTCCCATACCGCTTTTACAAGGATTAGAACCCTTCTCAGGAATCACCCCAGAAGAACTGGAGAAAATCAGCAGCCTTATGCAGCGGCAACTGTTTGCTCCCGGGGAAGTACTCATTGAGGAAGGTGCAGTTGCCACCAAGTTCTTTGTCATGATTGAAGGGAAGCTGGAAGTGGTCAAATCCATTGAAGGTGATGACAATGAAGTGCTAAATGTCATCGATAAATCTGGTGAACTCTTTGGTGAAATGGCTTTGGTGGAAGACAAAGTCCGTAGTGCAGGTATTATAGCCAGGGACGAGAGTGAAGTCCTTGTGGTTCAGAAAGAAGGTTTTCTGGAACTGGTCAATCACTTCCCACAATTCACCCTTGAAGTTGCCAGGAGTATCTCTCATTATCTGCGCAAAACTGATTCAACACTCATTGGCACCCTTGAGGTAAAAAATCGTGAACTCAATAGCATCATTGAAGAACTCAATACCACCAGGGAAGCCCTCGTGGAGAATGAGCGCCTCTCCATTGTCGGAAGGATGGCATCAACGATTTTGCATGATCTGAAAAACCCAATGACTACCATCGCCGGGTTTGCTCAGCTTATTGGTTTAAAAGAAATGGCTCACGAGGATGTGGTTAAATATACCAAGATTATTGCACAGCAAGTCAATCAGTTCAACACACTTGCTCAGGAGCTGTTGGCATTTGCGAATGGAAGTTCAACACTCCAGTTGCAGGAAATGAAATTTCCTGTCTGCATCGAAGATTCACTGACAAGTCTTCACCACAATTTGGTACAGCAGAGTATGAATCTTGAGACCGATTTCCAGGGTGAAGCACTGATTCAGATTGATCCCAGTCGTTTCTATCGAGTTTACGAAAATCTAGCCAACAATGCCATAGAAGCCATGAGTGCTGGTGGAACTCTCACCATAACCAGCAAGGTCAGTGATGATCATCTTATTATGACCATTTCTGATACCGGTCATGGGATGGAAGCAGAGGTGCTATCCAAAGTGTTTGATGAATTCTTCACCCACAAAAAACACGGGGGTACAGGATTAGGTCTGGCCATTGTGAAGAGTATCATCACGGATCACAATGGTGAAATATCGGTGGAAAGCGTCCTGGATCAGGGCACAACCTTCACCATCACACTGCCAATATTAAAACCCTGATTTAGCCTTTAATCGGGACGGGGTCGGGTGAATACCCAGTTTGAATCCCCCGAATCATTTCTGGAAAACTGATACTCAGATAAATTGAATGCTTTGAGCTGCTCAGGTTCATTCAGATTGTTCTGAATGACATAGTCTGCCATCATGCCTCTAGCCCACTTGGCAAAAATAGCTATGACCTTCGCCTTACCTTTTTCAACTTCCTTAAATTCAATATTGAAGACAGGTGCCTTGATAGCCTTAAAATCCACAACCCGGGCATATTCTTTAGACGCCAGGTTTACAATTGCGGGGGAGGTGTCTGTTTTTAACTCATTGTTTAATGCTCGGGTGATTCTTTTATCCCAAAACTGATACAAATTATCCCCACGCTTCGTTTTTAAAGGTGTTTTCATCTCCAAACGATAGGCTTGAATTAAATCGAGTGGACGTAAATAACCATAGAGTCCTGATAGAATCCTCAAATGATTCTGGGCAAAATGAAGCTTCTCAGAATCATAGGTGTTCATGCGCATGTGTCGATACACATCGCCAGTAAAGGCGAAGAGTGCCTGCTTGGCATTTTCCAGACTAAAGGGCGGTTTGAATTCTTTATACCTGGGGATATTGAGATCAGCGAGACCCTCGCTGATGGACATGAGTTCCATAAGCTCAGGTTTTTTTATGCGCCTTAACTGTGTAATGAGCTGTTTGCTCTGATTTAACAAATCTGGAGTTGAAAATAGTTCAGTAGGGGCGGGCTCGCTAAAATTGACACTTTTAGCAGGTGAAATGAGAGTAATCATGTTTTTTCCAGTTTATTAAATGTATTTGATATGGATGGTCTATTGTTCACAAAAATGCTGGACTTGCTCAACAGCAGCCGGTGCTGTGGGTGCATATCCATCTGCACCGATACTCTGTGAGAACTCACGACTTACTGGAGCACCACCAATGAGAATTTTTGTATCATTCAGGTCTGGATGATTTCTGAAGGCTTGTACGACTTCCTGCATATTGTTCATGGTCGATGACAATAGTGCTGAAAGACAGACAATGGCTGCCTGATGTTGCAGACATTCATCGATGAAGCGTTGAGCTGGTACATTCACACCTAGGTCTATAACTTCATATCCGGCACCAATGAGCATGATTCTGACAAGGTTTTTGCCAATATCATGCATGTCACCTTTCACAGTGCCAATAATCACAGTTTGTCGTTTGCGGGCTTCAGAATTTCCTGCCAGATGAGGTTTCAGGATATCGATGGCAGTCTGCATGGCCTGGGCTGACATGAGCACCTGGGGTAAAAACATTTCATTGTGTTTAAAACGCTCACCCACAATGGCCATTCCAGGGAGCAGTTGCTCATCTAGAATCATTTGACTGTTGACCCCTTCACTGAGCAATTGGTTTACATCAGCAGAAATTGAGGCCACATTTCCCATAATAATGGCTTGTTGAATGGAATCAGAAGACATTTACTTCAACTCCTTATGGGCGACAGCATACATCGCCTTCAAGTTCTCAGGTTGACAGTATGAGGCCACCACATTGCTGGTACCCAAAATAAACCCGCCCCCACTTCTTGCATCATGGATCAGGTTTCGTGTCGTATTTTTGACTTCGTCCACGTTGCCGTTGGCCAGCAAATCTACATCTATGTTACCCATAAATGCCAGATCTCGACCATATTCACCCTTAAGTGTAGGGATATCCATATTAGCATTGGGATCACAGGATTGTAAAACATCAATACCGCAATCTATGAGATCTGGAATAACATGCTTCAAATCCCCATCAGAATGAAAAAAAACAGGCAGTCCTTGTCTCTTTATTTCAGCCACCATGTTTTTCAGAATGGGGAAATAGTCACTCCTTAAATAGTCTGGATCAACAAAAGTACCTGTGTTGAAAGCCAGATCATCGGCTATAAGTATGGCATCGGCACCTGCTTCTGCACTCATCAATGCCAGCGTTAAATTTGTTTCAATAAGTTTCTCATAATACTGTTTCATGATATGGCGAGCTTGAATTGTCCACATCATAAAGCGCTCAAAACCCAGCAGTTCATAACCCAGGTCAAAACCTGCATTCAAAGTGGCCAGCACAAAAAAATCTGTTGTGTTTTTCCACCTGTTTACCAGGGAGGAGTCAAAATCCCTTACATCTGGGGGTCTCCATGACTCAAGCTCTTCTGGGCTATGAGCAATAGGCTCCACAAGTTGAACCGTAGCATCAGGGGGCTGAGTGTGTGTAGCTCCCCAATAGTCTCTAAATGTTTCAGTGCCCCAATCTTCATGAATTCCCACCATCTCTACCGGGGGTCCAGTGACGCGGGCACCTACAATATCAGCCCCCAGGATTTCACGTATTCTTTGATGATTCAAAAAACTCGCATCTGGTCCCAGATCATATTTATCCCCCAAAACCGCTTGAATTATGACATCCGTGTACCCACCTCCAATTTCACCAATGGGAACCCTTGACGTCTCAATCCTTTTTAACGCAGATAAAACTCTTTCTCTTCCTGTCATGGGAGCAAGCTAATTAAAAAGAATTAGTGGGGATAGTAGATAGTTAACAATAGAATAACCGAGTAGAACACCCATGGGAATATTCAATTTTCCAGATGTTGTGCATCCCCAGAACCAGGAATTAAAACTTTATGTGCCCTGCTTCGATTTAAATGATAGATTTCAATATTGAGCTGATTCGGTGAGCCAAATTTAAAATTATATGAAACCTTTCATTTCATCCGGCATAAAAAGCTTTATCAAATAAATGGAGACCACATGAAAAAACATATGCTACTATTTACACCATTAATCTTTATTGCTCTGTCGCTCCCAGCAGATTTGAATGGATCGGATATCGGCGTGGCAAAAGCCTTAAGTAACGCCTTCGCAGATATTGCTGAAGAAGTCTCTCCTTCGGTTGTGACCATCACCAGTGAGCATATTTATACACATCCCGCCATGGGTCAGTACAAAGGGTTCCAGGAGATGTTTCCCAAACAACTCTGGCCCTTTTTACCTGATGGTGACCGTGAAATGAAAAGTACATCCCTGGGCTCGGGAATAATCATTAGCAAGGATGGCTACATTCTTACCAATAATCATGTCGTTGAAAAAGGTGAAAACATTAAAGTCCAAATCTCGGACAATAAGGAATATGATGCAGAAATAATCGGAGCAGACCCTAAAACTGATGTTGCCCTGATTAAAGTTGATGCAAAAAACCTAAGACCCATAAAAATGGGAGACTCAGACAAAATCAGAGTCGGCGAATGGGTCCTGGCTGTGGGAAGTCCCTTTTCCGGGAGTTTATCGCAGACGGTTACCCAGGGCATAGTCAGCGCTATAGGTCGTTCCTCTGTAGGGCTCAACGACTATGAGAATTTTATTCAAACTGATGCTGCCATCAATCCTGGAAATTCTGGAGGAGCCCTGGTGAACCTGGATGGTGAGCTGGTTGGTATGAATTCAGCCATTGCTTCAAGGAGTGGTGGAAATCAGGGAATCGGTTTCGCAATTCCCATCAATCTTGTGAATCGAATTGTGGAAGATCTACAAGCCAATGGACGAGTGACTCGAGCCTGGTTGGGAGTTTATGTTCAACCTGTGAGTGCCGCCATGGCCAAAACGCTGGGTATGGATATTGCCAAGGGAGCCCTGGTACAACAGGTTGTAGATGGAAGTCCTGCAGATGACGCAAACCTGAAGCAGCTTGATGTAATCATTGAATTTGATGGTCATGAGGTGGAAAATTCTCGCAAATTGCCCATTCTGGTATCCACTCAACGACCCAATGAAAAGAAGAAGCTAAAAGTTTTAAGGGAGGGTAAAATAAAGACCATTACCGTCAAATTGGGTGAATTGCCAGACGAGGTCACAGCAGCCGGACCTCCTGAAATGGAAAAATCTGATATTGGTCTCACCGTGGAAACATCAACTCCTGAGCGCTTACGATTTTACAACTTAGCGCCAGGTAGTGAAGGAGTGCTGGTTACTTCAGTCAATAGAGATAGTGAGGCTTTTGAGAAAAATATTCGCACGGGTTATCTCATCCAAAAGATGGGTCCCAATGTGAAAAATTTATCAAAAGTCACTACTTCTGGTGCCTTTGAGAAAAATCTGCAAGCCTACAAACCTGATGACACAATATTACTGTTGGTAAGACGAGACAACTCCAACACCTTTTTTGTCGCACTAACCATCCCTGATTAAAAAGGATACGCAGGTAGCTATTTCAAGAGTTAGAAAATTTCCTCCACACCCCCGTGACCCCAGATACATCTATTGTTTTCTGGGGTCACTCATGTATCCGACAATTCACCTGCTATCTTGAATTCCCATCCAATTTCAACAAAAAAAATAGACAGAAAGTAGTTCACAGAAATATGGGGATAACATTGACTTGGCGAAAATGCGGCGATTATATTGCGCGGCTAAAAAAGGACTAATGATAGCAGCGAAAGCTATGGGAAATTAAGACGGGAAAAGTACAAACCATGATGAAGGAAGTATCTAGCAAAGTAGATTTTATTGCCCTGGAACATGACATGCTCAAGTTTTGGGAAGATGAAGATATTTTCAACAAACTCAGGACTCAGAACGCTGGCAAACCACGTTGGTCATTTCTTGATGGTCCCATTACTGCTAATAATCCCATGGGTGTTCACCACGCCTGGGGTCGTACATACAAAGATCTATATCAGCGCTATCATGCTATGTTGGGAATGGAGTTGCGTTATCAGAATGGCTTTGATTGTCAGGGCTTATGGGTAGAAGTTGAAGTTGAAAAAGAACTTGGTTTCAAGTCCAAAACTGACATTGAAGAATACGGTATAGAAGCATTTGTAAATAAATGTAAAGAACGTGTCCGTAAATTTTCAGCCATTCAGACCGAACAGTCCAAACGTATGGGCTATTGGATGGATTGGGACAATTCCTATTTCACCATGTCCGATGAGAACAATTACACCATCTGGGCTTTTCTAAAAAAATGTTTTGACCGCGGATTTATATACAAAGGCTATGATGTCATGCCCTGGTGTACCCGCTGTGGTTCCGCCCTTTCCGAGCATGAAATAGCAACTGAAGGTTATAAAGAGCTTACCCACACATCAATATATTTAAAATTCCCCCTCAAAGACCGTGACAATGAGTCATTGCTGGTATGGACAACCACGCCCTGGACACTTTCATCCAACATTATGGCGGCAGTTCACCCAGATCTCGACTATGTCAAGGTCAAGCAGGGTGATGATATCTATTACCTCGTGCAGGGTCGTCTCTCCATTTTGCAAGGAGACTATGAAATCCTTGAAACTCTCAAGGGCAAGGACATGCTGGGCTGGGAATATCATGGACCTTATGATGAATTGCCCATACAGAAAGATATCCATCATGCCATTATCTTTTGGGATGAGATTTCTGAAAATGATGGTACTGGAATTGTCCATATCGCCCCTGGTTGTGGTAAAGAAGATAATGCCCTAGCTAAGGAACTCGGTTTCCAGGTTATCAAGCCCATTGACGAATTTGGTGCCTACTTAGAGGGATTTGGCCAGTGGACCGGAAAAAATGTTATGGAGATTGGTGACGCTGTCATTGATGATCTATCCCAAAAAGGATTGCGATACAAACGTGAGCCCATCACTCATAGATATCCCTGTTGCTGGCGCCATGGTACCGAGCTGGTTTTTCGCCCAGTTGATGAGTGGTTTATCCGCATGGATGAACTCAGGGGGGAGATTTCTGAAATAACAAAGAAAGTGGATTGGATTCCATCCTACGGTAAAGAACGTGAGCTGGATTGGCTCAAGAATATGCACGACTGGATGATTTCCAAGAAACGCTATTGGGGTCTCGCCTTGCCTATTTGGACCTTTGAAGATGGTTCTTTTTATGTAGTTGGTTCGGAAACTGAATTAAAAGAGTTGGCTGTGGAGGGTTGGGAAGATTTTGAAGGTCAGAGTCCTCATAGACCCTGGATTGATCATGTGAAAATAAAGCACCCCGAAACTGGTCTCATTGGAACCAGGGTGCCTGATGTAGGTAACCCCTGGCTTGATGCTGGAATCGTGCCTTATTCGACTTTAGAATATCGGAATGATCCAGATTATTGGGAAAAATGGTTCCCGGCGGATTTCATTGTAGAATCACTCCCAGGACAATTTCGCAACTGGTTCTATGCCATTCTTGCCATGAGCACAGTGATGGAAAACAAGCCCCCCATTAAAACCATTATGGGGCATGCTCTCGTCAAGGACGAAAAAGGGGATGACATGCACAAATCGGCTGGCAATGCCATCTGGTTTGAAGATGCTGCCGAGAAAATGGGTGTGGATGTCATGCGCTGGATGTATGCCTCCCAGGTACCAGTCAATAATTTAAATTTTGGTTACCCTGCTGCAGATGAAGTACGTCGCAAGGTACTTACATTGTGGAATACCTATTCCTTCTTCGTGACCTATGCACGTCTTGATAAATTTGATCCCATGTCAGCTTTGGATGAATCAAATCTGACGGAGTTAGATAGATGGATTTTGGCGAGACTGAACCAACTTGTGGGACAAGCTCGTAAAGATTATGATGGCTATCAGGCTGACAAGCTTATGCTCAAGATTAATCGTTTTGTGGATGAACTCTCCAATTGGTATGTGCGACGTTCCAGACGTCGTTTCTGGAAAAGTGAAAATGATTCAGATAAATGGGCGGCTTACCATACTCTTTATCAAGCGCTGGTTACACTTTCAAAATTAATTGCCCCAGTCTCACCCTTCTTCACTGAAGCACTCTATCAAAATCTGGTTGTTGCTCTGGATCCTCAGGCACCACAAAGTATCCATCTTTGCAGTTTTCCTGAAGTGGACGAACGATGGTTAGATGATGACTTGCTGAGACGTGTGGATGTGGTTATCAAAACTGTTGAGTTGGGAAGGGCTGCCAGAAATAAAGCCAATCTGAAGGTTCGCCAACCCCTGGCCAATATCTCAGTATACTTTCCAGGTGAGCAGGACAGGGCTTTTGCCAGTGATCTTCAAGATCAGATTCTGGAAGAATTGAATATCAAGACATTGACCGTTGTTGAGAATGCTGAATCCCTAATCCAGTATGTTGTCAAACCAAACCTTGGTTTACTTGGACCAAAATATGGTAAAGACATGGGATGGATAAGAAACAAGATCAATACTACCGACCCCCAAGATCTACTCAAATTATCAAAAGCGGGTGACAGTATTCACCTTGAGGATGGACAGAAAACAATTGAGATTCTTCCTGAAGAACTACTTATTTCTACCATCGAACCTGAGGGACAAGCTGTGGTTGAAGCGGCTGGTGTTGTAGTTGCAGTGGAAACAGAACTCTCTGAGGCTTTGATCAGCGAGGGTATGGCAAGGGATTTTATTCGTAACGTCCAAAATATGCGTAAAGATGCCGAGTTTGATGTTTCTGACAGAATTAGCATTTTTGTTGAGGTAGATGAATCACTCAAAACCATGATTCTGGAACATCAAGAATACATCGCCAATGAAACCCTGGCTGAGGAAATCAATTTTGCTGAAAAAAAAGGCACTTTCCAGGCTGAATTCAAAATTGGAAAAATCACCTTTACTGTAGGAATCAAGCGCCATTAAACAAATGTTGAAATTTCTGAGTATTAGTGCTGTCCTCGTTATACTGGATCATGCCACAAAATATTGGGCTATTGTTGCCTTAAAGGGTAAACACTACTGGCCGGCAAATGGTGAGATCTTTCGCCTGGACTATGCCGAAAACTATAATATGATTTTTAGTCTGACCTTTATCCCCATGCCCCTGGTAAATGTCATGGCTATTGGTGCGATCTGTCTGCTTTTTTATCTCCTCTATCAGTACAAAGACCAACACGTCTTACCCAGTGTGGGTCTTGCATTTATCCTGGGAGGTGCTTTTGGTAATATACCTGAGCGCTTGATTCGCGGATATGTCGTTGATTTTATCAGTTTTGACTGGCCAGACTGGCTCTTTTTTACCCGCTGGCCCACTTTTAATATCGCTGACACTGCAGTTAATGTGGGTATGATACTCTATCTGTGCTATGTCTTTTTTATCGAAGGAAAAGAAGAGAACCTCGACTCTGCTGTTAAGACCATTGAGACAGAAGAATCGTCGGCTTCCTAAGCTAAAATTCAATTAAAAGTATTCGTTCAATAATCTTTCTATTCTGAAGCCTTCGCGCTATATTTGCCTTAGCGATTTCTAAGTGCAAATATTGAAAATAGCCATCTCCATAATACCCACTCAATCTCAAAACTAGTTAGGAATGAGTAAAGCTGATTAATCAGACTGATCAACGCAGTTCGACCAATGAGACTTTTGAGGTAACCATAGACAACTTCCAAAGGCCTGTCCGTATTGATAAATTTTTGTCAGGTCGCTTACCTACGCACATCACTCGGAATCAGGTTCAGAAATTACTTAAATCCGGTAAGATTCGAACTGATGGGAGGCCGGTGAAGGCCAGCCATCTCGTTGAACCTGGTGAGCACATAACCGTTGAGTATGAGATGCAATATTCTCCAACTCTATACGCTGAAAACATCGCTTTAGATATTGTATATGAGGATGATTATCTAATTGTAGTAAACAAACAGCCCGGTCTCATTGTCCATCCAGGTGCAGGGAACTCAACTGGCACTCTGGTGAATGCCCTGATTTATCATTGCGAACACCTCTCCAATGACAATGGATTACTACGTCCCGGAATCGTTCATCGGTTGGATAAGGACACTTCAGGTCTGCTTATCTCGGCCAAAGACAATAGCATCCATGGCAACCTCCGTTCTCAGTTTTCAAAACGCACCATCGAAAAATATTACTATGCACTGGTGTGGGGAAGATTTGATGAGGATAAGGGTGAAATCAATGCTCCCATTGGGCGTTCTCCAAAGAATCGAAAAAAATTCACTGTGATTGATACAGGTAAACCTTCTCTATCGCTATATGAGGTGGTTGAGCGATTTGAATTCCTCACTCTTGTGAGAGTTAAGCTTGAAACTGGTCGTACCCATCAAATCAGAGTGCACATGACACATGTTAATCACCCAATTTTTGGTGATCCTTACTATGGGGGACGTAATTCAAAAATTATTACCCTGAATATGCGCAATAGACAATTGGCAGCCACACTCCTGGGAATGCTCAATCGCCAGGCTTTGCACGCCCGCCGTTTAATTTTCAAGCATCCAATATCAAATGAGGTCATGGATTTACGAGCTCCCATGCATGATGACTTTAATCAAGTATTAGATGTTCTACGAGAAGAAAGTCAGTACGTATGACTTCAGTTTTGACTACTCAAATCGACCATTTCTTAGCATGGATTGAGGTGGAGAAACGATATTCCCCAGAAACGTTGAGGGGATATCAGATTGATCTCACACAATTTTGTCAATTCCTGTCCGATTATGATGTGGAATGCCTGAACAAACCGAATCAGATAAATCGAGGGGTCATTCGTAGTTTTTTGGGCTATTTATCTGGAGAATTGAATCAGCAACCCAGATCAGTGGCGAGAAAGCTGGCTGCTCTCAAATCATTTTTCAAGTTTATGCATCGCGAAGGTGTTGTGACATTGAACATTGCAGCTTATGTGCATACGCCCAAACTTCCAGGAGTTATTCCAAGCTATTTGTCAGAGAATCAAATTGTGGCTGTTTTAGACAGATTGGGAGCCTCAGATAGTTGGATGGGGAAGCGAGATCTGGCCATCGTTGAGTTGTTTTATTCAACGGGAATGCGTATTTCCGAGTTGGCCGGACTCAAAACAAGTGACTTGAATCTTCAGAAAAGCACTGTAACTGTGCTTGGGAAAGGCTCAAAGCAACGAGTCATCCCCGTTGGGCAATATGCCTGGGAGGCAATTAAAAATTATCAATATGCCACCAAACACAAATTTGGAGTCAGGGAGAGAGACGAAGCTCTGTTTTTGGGAAAGAATGGAACGCCTCTAGGTAACGACGGAATACGTCGGCGGGTAAAAAAAGCCATTCAAGCAATTGCTGAGTTAAAAAAGATGAGTCCACACGTCTTACGCCATACTTTTGCGACCCATCTTTTAAATGCAGGAGCCGACTTAATGGCTCTTAAAGATTTATTAGGTCATGCGAACTTGTCAACGACTCAAGTGTATACTCATGTGCAAGTTGACAAAATGAAGAAAGCTTTCCAAATGGCCCATCCACGGGCAGGAAAAAAGTAGTATGTTAACAACACACCATAAAGTAGGAGGAGCCAATGAAGGTAACCATCGTCGCCCGACATTTTGACATTTCGGAGAAAACACGGGACTATATTCAGGCTGAGATAGACCACCGACTGGAACCCGTCTATGATCGAACTGTTAATTGCAAGATGATCGTTGACAAGGTGAAAAATGATTATATTGCTGAGGTGATTTTGAATGTACCAGGTGAAACGTTAACGGCCAAAGAAACCTCAGATGATCTTTCAAAATCTGTGGATTATGTGGTAAAAAAGATGAGAAAACAACTTACGAAACATAAAAATAAATGGAAACGTCCAATTGACCCGAATAAACAGTTTGTAGAATCCTTGGACGAAGAGTAAATGAGACCAGAAAGTAATTAATAAAATGAGACCTGAGGAAAAAAGACAAGAAGTAATTGTTGGTGTTGTCGTTCTGATAATCCTGGTGGCTACAGTCATGGGAATTATGTGGGGAAATAAGGCCGACATCTTTTCCTCAAGAAGTTATTATACGGTACGGGTCGCTCGAGCCAGTGGACTGGAAGAGGGCGACCCGGTTACCGTATCTGGAGTACCCAAGGGTGTTGTTGATGACTTTATTGTCAGAGAGGATTCTGTGGATATTATCATCGGCGTTGATAAAGATATCACCCTTTACAGCGATGCCTATGCCATCATCTCGAATCAAGAGTTATTGGGATCCAAAAAAGTTGAAGTAAGCCCGGGAAGCTCAGGTAACCTCCTTGGCGAACATGGCGTATTCAGAGGAACCTTCGCAGGAGGTCTGGAAGATATCTTTGAAACCACAGGTGCAATCTCAACTGACTTCCAAACCCTGTTGGGAAACTTTAACAAAACCCTAAATTTATTAAACAAGGCCATGGAAGAAGATGTCCAGGCCAGTCTCCATTCCATTCACAATACATCAAAATTAATCGATTCACTCATGGTCGCGGATATCCAGCCAGGACTCCTGGCCATGAAGGGTGCTCTCCAGCAAGCAGAAAATATGGTTGATGCCAAAAGGGAGGATATCGATACTATTGTGACCAATTTGAAAACGGTTTCATTCACTTTAAACAAGGTGGTGGATGATAATAAGAGCAAAATAAACCGTTCCCTCGCCAGTCTTGATAAAATTGGGGAGGATCTGAGTCTTCTGAGTGTGAGACTGAAGGATCCCAACTCAAGTTTGGGGAAATTAACAAATTCTGATTCGCTTTATCAAAGATTGGACAGCATCTCCATAAACATCAATGAGATTGTGAAGGAGATAAAGGACAATCCTAAGAAGTATCTCGAACACGTAAATGTCAATGTGGATATGTTTGGTGGAGGGAAGTAACTAATGAGAGCTGTAATCCCTGCGGCAGGCATAGGAAAACGACTTCGACCACATACTTTAAATGTTCCCAAAGTGATGATCAACCTGGCCGGCCGACGTCTGATTGGCCATGTTCTGGATGCTGTTGAGTCTGCTGGAGTGGATTCAGTTTCAATTATTGTTGGATATAAGGGTGAACAGGTCGAAGAATATGTGAATAGATTTTACTCGCATTTGCGCCTTGATTTTCCCTATCAAGCAGAGCGAAAAGGCTTAGGTCATGCCGTGCTGGAGGGGCTTGAGGATAAGGATGAGGGTGTCCTGATTTTACTTGGCGACACAGTTTTCGACGTAGATTTCAATGAATTCGTAGCAAATAAAAATAATGCCATTGCGGTGGTCAAAGTAGATGATCCGCGCCGATTTGGTGTTGCTGAAATAAATGCAGACCACAGAATTAGTAGATTGGTTGAGAAACCGGAAAATCCTAAATCCGATCTGGCGCTTGCAGGTATGTACTACATTCAAGATCAGCGTATCCTAAAAGCTGCTATTGAAAAACTCATTGCTGAGGATATTAAAACCCGTGGAGAATATCAATTAACAGATGCTTTGCAGCTGATGATTGAAAATGGTGAATATATCGAGGCCGTTGAAATCAATGGTTGGTATGATTGCGGAACCAAGGAATCTCTGCTAGATTCTCACCGCTTTTTGCTCAAGCATCATTTATCGACCGAGCACAGTAATGGTTCTATTATTCATCCTCCCGTTTTTATTCATGAAGAAGCAAAGGTGAGTAATTCGGTAATTGGTCCAAACGTTACCATTGATAAAGGTGCTGAGGTAAGTGGTGTCATTTTATCTGAGACTATTGTGGGGAAAGGTGCTCATATTTACAATATGATCCTGAATAATTCCCTCATTGGAGATCATGCGCTGGTTGACGGTCAAAAGAGAGTTGTCAACGTTGGTGACTACTCAGAATTAAAATTGAATTAATTGATTAACCATCCAAGTCCGAAGTTCGGTTTGTGATAAATAGAAAAGTTGGAGTTTAAAGCATGCCATATTTGTTTTCATCAGAATCAGTAACAGAAGGTCATCCAGATAAAATTGCTGACCAAATATCAGACGCGATTCTTGATGCCATATTAGAGAAAGACCCTCTGGGGCGTGTAGCCTGTGAGACCTTTGTAACCACCGGACTGGTCATGGTGGGTGGTGAGATCACCACCTCAGCCTATGTAGATATCCAGCGTATCGCAAGGAAGACTATAAAACGTATCGGTTATACAGATTCCATCATGGGTTTTGATTACAAGACCTGCGCAGTCCTGGTAAGTATTGATAAACAGTCTGCTGATATTTCACAGGGTGTTGATGATGATAACCACGAGCAAGGTGCTGGTGACCAGGGTATGATGTTTGGCTACGCCTCTGATGAGACCGATGCCTTTATGCCCATGCCTATCTATATCGCCCATGAGCTGACTAAAAGACTAGCTGAAGTGCGCAAGAGCGGTAAGCTGCCTTATCTCCGTCCCGATGGTAAATCTCAGGTAACTGTTCAGTACAACTCTGAGACCCACCTGCCTGAAGCCATTACTGCTGTGGTAATTTCTAATCAACATGAAGACGGGGTGGATGTAAAGGGTCAGATGTATGATGATGTCTTAGAGCATGTCATCAAGCCTGTCCTGCCAGCGAAACTGGTAGATTATAATACACTTAAAACTTTTGTAAACCCCACAGGTCGTTTTGTAGTGGGTGGACCCCAGGGTGATGCTGGTCTAACAGGTCGTAAGATTATTGTGGACACCTATGGTGGCTATGCTCCCCATGGTGGTGGTGCCTTCTCTGGTAAAGATCCCAGCAAGGTTGATAGATCGGCTGCCTATATGGCCAGATACATCGCCAAGAACATCGTAGCTGCCAAAGCAGCCCAGCGCTGTACTGTCCAGTTGGCCTATGCCATTGGTGTGGCTGAGCCTATCTCTATCCTGGTGGACTCACATGGGACATCCAAGCACAGCAACAGTGAACTTGAAGCCATGGTTCGGGAAGTATTCCCACTTAAGCCAGCCGCCATTATCAGTCATCTAAAGCTTAAACGTCCCATATATGAAAGAACCGCCTCATATGGCCACTTCGGAAGAGATGAGTTCCCCTGGGAAAAAACCAATATGACTGCTGAAGTCAACAAAGCATTGAAATAGATATATAAAATTAAAAAGCCTCAACCGCAGAGATCGCGGAGAGCGCAGAGATATAAAAGGGTAATAGAGAGTTATATGGAAACAAAAACTTTAGACTACAAAGTAGCAGATATAAGCCTGGCCGCCTTTGGCCGTGATGAGATGATTCTGGCTGAAAAAGAGATGCCAGGCCTCATGGAGCTCAGAAAACGGTATGGAGATACAAAACCACTTGAGGGTGCCCGTATCGCAGGCTGTATCCATATGACCATCCAGACCGCTGTCTTGATCGAGACGCTCACAGCATTGGGTGCTGAAGTTCGCTGGTCCAGCTGCAATATTTATTCAACCCAGGATCATGCAGCAGCAGCTATTGCTGCTACTGGTGTTCCTGTATTCGCCTGGAAGGGTGAGACAGAAGCAGAATACTGGTGGTGTATTGATCAGACCCTATACTTTGATGGCAAAGGTCCCAACATCCTGCTGGATGATGGGGGAGACTTAACTCAAGTTATCCTGGAACAACATCCTGAGATGCACGCAGAAATTAAAGGTGTCTCTGAAGAGACCACCACAGGTGTTCATCGTCTTTACCAATTGATGGAAGAGGGTGACTTACCTTTCCCTGCTATCAATGTGAATGACTCTGTTACCAAATCCAAATTTGATAATAAGTATGGCTGTCGTGAATCTCTGGCTGATGGTATCAAACGAGGTACCGATATCATGCTGGCTGGTAAAAAGATCGTAGTTGCTGGTTATGGTGATGTTGGTAAGGGCTCTGCCCAGTCTATGGCTGGATATGGTGCTCAGGTCTTTGTAACTGAAATCGATCCCATCTGTGCCCTGCAGGCAGCTATGGAAGGCTTTTCTGTGGTTACCATGGAAGAGGCAGCCAGCTTCGGTGATATCTTTGTTACCACCACTGGTTGTAAAGATGTGATCCGTGGTGAACACATGGAAAAGATGAAGGATAATGCTATCCTGGCTAATATTGGGCATTTTGATCATGAAATTGATGTGGCCTGGTTAGAGAACCATGCTGGTATCACTGAAACCAATATCAAACCTCAGGTTGATAAATTTGAATTTCCTGATGGCAAATCAATCGTGCTGCTTTCCCGGGGACGTCTTGTAAATCTTGGCAATGCCACGGGTCACTCATCCTTTGTGATGTCTACATCATTTACCAATCAGGTATTGGCTCAGATGGCACTTTTCGAAGGCAGTGTTGCTGATGGTGTTCAGGTACTTTCCAAGGAGCTTGATGAAGAAGTGGCCAGACTGCACCTCGCTCATCTTGATGCCAAGTTGACCACCCTTTCTGAAGATCAGGCGGAGTATCTGGGGATCAAAAAAGAAGGTCCCTTCAAACCGGAACATTACAGGTACTAGAAAAGGATTATTTCAATCAACTTTCATAAATTTAAAGGACGGTCAGCAGGATTAGTACTGGCCACATTGTGGGGCATTCTTGTACTGCAATGTGATTTTGGACTTCCCACCAAGGTGGTGTTGCCTACCTGGCAAATGACTCTGACCATTCCCTTAGTTTCTGAAAATTATCCATTTGATGGTTTGCTCTCATCTGATACGACTGGAACCATTAAGGTTTATGGTGATTCAGTGGATACCGATGGTGATGGGATCATGGATATTTTGCTGCCTGATACTTTAGCAGATTATCCAGGTGGTCTGTATATCACCCTTGAGAATGACTTGCCGCCTATCACACTTCCTGAAGATATGTTTGTCATCCCCGGCCAGGATCCAATGGAGCTGGGCGTTGGGCCAATTGATATTGGATCATTGCTCCCTGCGGTTCTGGATACTGGGATTAGTATGGGACCCATCGATACTGTAATCACTATGGCAGCTATGGGCTTTGAAATGCCGGATATATTTATCAGTAATATTCCAGATGCTGTTTGTGACGACATCTTAGCAACTCGTTCTGAAAACATATCTTTCACGTTTGGATCTGCAGACTCAAATATAAACTCTGATGCAGATGTTTCTATACCTGGGTATACACGGACGATCACTGCCCGTATTCCCTCTGCAGACGGTGACGGTGAAAACTGTGAAGCATGTCCGGATCCACCTCCTTTATTTATTTGCGATTCCTCATACACCTATGAAATGACGGCCGCCATTGATGTAGAAGAGGCACAATTACCAGGCATTCGCCAGGCCTTTGCTCTATTACCGGATCCATCTACCCTGCCTTCAGATGTGCCCATTGAAGGATTCGAGTCAGTTACTATATCGACTGGATCCATTAGCTCCACAATAAACAGCCAATTGCCGTTAACCTCATCCAATACGGGTCTTATTGTCTACACAAAACGTGCAGACGGGACCACTGACACACTTCATAACCACTTTTTTGAAGATATTTCACAATACATGACCAACGGTGAGGACAGTACCCTGGTGTCATCGCTGGATGGAGTAGCAGTTTACGATAGTCTCATTTTTGAATTTGGGGGCACTATCAACGCTTCCAATGGTGATACGCTCTTTTTTCCTGAAGGTGTGAACCCATTTTTTCATTATAATTTTTCATTAAATATTGACGGCTTCGAAAGTATCCAGTTAAATATGCGTGACACCACCATGTCCATATACCAGGATATGAATACCACTTCACCAGACGCTGCCTTTAGCATCCAGATCGTGAAAGCCACATTTAAAGATGATGTGGATGAGCCAGACACCAATCGTTTGAGTATCTCACTGGAAAATAAAATGGGTTTGGATATTGATATTTTGCGGATCAAACTCAGAAACTTTTATGAGCATCAAGACAGTTTGGATGTCGGAAGTTTCGAAGTAATAACCTTCGCATTGCCTGATGGAGCAACGAGAGATACCGTTGTAGTCTTAGATGGTCATTTACTAAGTAATCTTACAGGGGATGATACTCCACTGGATTCATTGTTGATTGAGACAGAAATACAATTTAGCTCAGATGGAGGTCCAACCACCATCCCTTATCCACCACCAGATGAAATGGCCATTGATGTCAATGTGCTAATGACATCACTGAGAATCCAGGATCTGGTCGGACTCTTTGATATCAATTTTGGATTGAGTGATCAAGAACAGCCCTTGAGCTTGCCAGGTCTCGTTGGTGGAATCACGTTCGGGGAGGCTATTCTTGCCATCACTATGGAAAACGAATTTGGTGTTTCACCGGGTTTAGGTTTAGAGGTGAAGGGCTTCAGGGATGGGGACAGTGTCGTTGTTGCCCTTGATCCGGATTCGGTAACTTTCCAATCAGGCTCACCAGATGAACCAGTATCTACAGAGATTCGCATAAGTCGTGAATATGTCCGACGAACCGTCGCTGATGATGTAGCGATTGTCCAACACTTCCCTGCAGATAACAATATTGTCAATTTAATGGCTATGATGCCTGATATTGTTTCGGTGGGCGGCGATGCCAGCATTACACCTGATGGGCTTACATCGATTACAGCCGGGGCTGAGATATCAGGAACCTGGCGATTTGAAATTCCATTTTATCTGACCATTGCTTCAGGGGGAGTTGAATTTATGCCCCCGACATTTTCAAAAATGGCTGCATTGGATTCAAGTACTATCAAGCAATTAGTAGGAGCCAATGGTGTTCCAGATGATTCTGATATGCTGCTTAGTTCCACCATTAACACCATCATTTTTAGTGATATTGGACTTGGCTTCGGATTGGAAATTCTGGTATCCGATATTCAATACTTCCCATTCTATAGCTCACTGGAAAACCGAGTACTGGTTTCGGCTGATCTGGATGACGATGGCTCGGCAGATACACTTGATTTGAACCTGGATACCCTCATTATGCATCCACTGGTGAAGACCCTTCAGCTTGAAATTCCTGCAGGTATCGCTGATCCAACTACGGGTCTGGTGATTCCAGGCATGGAAGGATCAGGTCAATTTAGTTATTCGGCTGATTTTAATTTGAGTGATGTGGAGGGTGATTCTACCTATGGTACACTGAAGCACAAAAAATATGCCTTCCTGGATACCTTTATGTTGGCCCGATCTGATTCAGGCTTTGCAGATGTTGCTTCCGCGCTGGCCTTTGTGGAATTGGATGCACCCACAGTCGCAGATTCACTTTACAACCTGACACTTAATAGTACTGGTACTGAGCTGTGGCTTATCCAGGATGTGACTTCTTATGGCGAATTGGGTTGGTTGATTGAACCCAAGGATCATTACATCGCAACAAAATTCATTTTGGAAGAAACGCCTAACCCTGCTTTGCTCCCGTTCTCTGCTGGAATTGATGTCACTGCATTTATGCAATTTATCCTCAATTCTGGACCCATGTTCAGCACCACTGAGGAAGACACGACACAATGAGAAGGTTAACTGCAATACTTACCGTCTCACTTGCCTTGGCTGTATCTGGTTTTGGACAGGCGCACATAGACGCCAGAGGACTGGGTCTCTGCAATGTGTATACAGTATCCTCCCGGGGTATTTCTGCAGTAGGATACAACCCTGCCAACCTGGGGTACACTGAAGATTTAACTTTTAGCGCCGACCTTTTAGATTTCAAAATTACAGCTTTTAATAATTTCATGTCTCTGGCACTGTTTAACAAATATTTCTCAGGTGATAAGGACGGCAATCCTTTTGATCTTGAGCAAAAGATGCGCGGTAGTGATAAAACACATAAAGAATTTCTATTGTCTGAACTTTCTGAAGATGGGTTTGCATTTGGTCTGGGTGTGAGTGTTCCGATCCCAGTTCTAAATATCTCCCTTGGTAATTATGCCTTCACGTCGGGTGTCGAATATTATATGCAGAACTCCCTCCCCCTGGGTCTCTTTGAAATGGTTATGGAAGGAAATCAGATTGGTAATTCTTTAGATTTATCGCTCAGGCAGGACTTGCTTATGGTGACCAACTTTGGTTTTTCATTTGCCATACCTTTTGAAAAATACAACATAGGAGCCACCTTTAAATATCTAGTAGGAATAGGCTTTGCTGGTGTGGATTCATCTGGTGGTGCCTTCAATACTCGACCCACGGGACTGGAGTCTGATGGTTTTTATCGATACACCCGTGCCATTGGGGGCAATGGTTTGGCTATTGATCTTGGTTTTAATACACGGAAAATCAATAACTGGCAGTTCGGTTTTGCCATTAATAATGTGATTGGCTTTATCAATTGGGGCAATGATGACAATTTTATAGCGAGGAATATTGGAATCATCGAAGCCCTGGTCCCCGTTCGCGATCTTCTGCAGATATCATCTGATAGCACTACTTTTTCAGCCAGTACCTTGTACGCCATGGAAATGGAAGGTATTAATGTGACAGCTGCCCTCGCTGATACCGACAGCCTTTTCAAATTTGATGAAATGGATGTCCCAAGACCAGACAGTATTCGAATGAATTATCCTGCCATCTTTCGCCTCGGTGGCAGCTACCAATACAAGAATGATTTCATAGTCATGGCTGATTTATCTGCCGGTCTGGATGATTACTATTTTGCAAATCGATCATGGAGACTAGGACTTGCAGCTGAGTGGATCCGCTTTGGCATGGTTCCCATCAGATCTGGTATGGCCTTTGGTGGTCCCTATGGGAGTGAAGCATCAATCGGTGCTGGAATTCACCTCATCTGGTTTGATGCAGATCTGGCTCTAAAGTTATTGGGTGGGATGTCTTTCGCCAATGCAGAGGGCATTGAATTTGGGCTCAGTTTTCAGTTTAAGAGGTAAGTCTTTAAATGCAGGTGAGAGTATCTGCAAAATTCAAAATTAAATCTATTTCTTTGCTGTTTGATAAAACAGCCATCCCCCAGCAATAAAAAGGACCACATTTCCAAACCACACTGCGAAAGCTGGATGCATGGAACTATTGTAGCCGATTTTCTGACCTCCGATTAGCAGGATATAATATATAAAGAGTGCTATTACGCTCTTGCCCACGCCCACTGCCAGATTCTCCCTCGTCCCCTGTAGGGCAAAACTAATCCCCAGAAAAATCACAATAAATCCAGTCATCACAAATGCCAGTTTGAAGTGAAAATCCACCACCCAGCGGTGAGGGTTTAGACCCAGGAGCTTTTTCTTTTCAATAAATTCCACAAGTTGAAAAACATTCATCTCATTGGGCCTGATCTGCTCCTTGACAATATCAGCTGGTGTCAGGGTGATAGGTAACTCATCGCTGAGGTTCATCTCTGAAAACAATAATTTTCCAGCAGCATCAAAGCGACGATTCAAGCCTTCTGTTTTATTCCAATTCTGTAAAGAATCAATCCACTCAAGCCTGGCATAATCCCATCGCTCTGTAATTCCGGAGTCCTGATATGCCAGGATAGAAACATCCGTACACTTACTGTTGGGGACGTCGTAAGATTTGATGACCATGATATTACCATTAACATCCTGGCGAACGACTTCCTTCATTTTCCTGGGACTTTTCTTCGGTTTTAAAATATTACGAGTAATCTCTTTCTGCTGATGATTGAAAGGCATAACCACCAGATTTTGAAAGACAAACTGGAATATGGTGAAGAATAGACCGAGGAGGAGTAAGGGACGTGCAATACGGAGCATGCTGATCCCTGAAGCGCGCATGGCTGCGATTTCATAGTTCTTGTTGAGGGTGCCCAGTGAAAAGACCGTGGCCAGAAGCATACTCATAGGGAGGGCCATATCAATAAAATAGGGCAGACTGTATCCATAATACACCAGCATGAGATTAGCCCCAGCCCCAGCGTCCACAAAATTGTCAATCTTTTCCACAAAATCAGCAATGGTGAAAATACCCACAAGACCAATAAGAACGGTCCACATGGTAGAAAAAAATGCTCGGATCAGATATCGATCTATAAGAGAAATTAAGCCCAAAAGTGATCGCTAATTAGCGCTCCTGAACAAATATGGTTTCAATACGTGTTGCAGTTGAAGATGAGATAACATAGCGGTGAGTTTCGGTTAAGAACTGTTCGTTCTTTTGAGGGATATGCCCCAGGCTCTCAATAAGAAATCCGGCCAAGGTTTCATATTCACCAGTAGGAATGGCAAAATCATGCTGTTCATTAAGAAAATCTATCTCAGTATTTCCTTTGATGAGCAAACCCTTATCAAGTTGCTGGACTGCTGAATCTTCTTCATCAAAGGCATCTGTAAAT
The DNA here is from genome assembly GCA_016784025.1 of Fidelibacterota bacterium. Lineage (GTDB taxonomy): Bacteria > Fidelibacterota > UBA8477 > UBA8477 > JABMPR01 > JABMPR01. The sequence goes on from JADHVL010000011.1 coordinate 68,909, forward strand.
TCGCCAAATAGCTCTTCAGATAAATCTTCCATAGTGACTAAGCCTGCAGTGCCACCATATTCATCAATCACGATTGCAATTGATAGACTTTTAGTCTGCATTTCACCCAGCAGTTCATCTGCAGCTTTGGTTTCCGGGACAAAATAGACCTCCCGCATGACGTCGCGGAGTTCAGTTGCTCCCCTGAAAATATCATGGAGGAACACAATACCTTTAATATCATCGGTGGTTTCTTCATACACTGGAAGTTTGGAATATCCTGATTCCATAAAAGCGGATTCAACTTCGTCCATACTACTATCGATGGATACTGAAGTCATATCGGGACGAGGCGTCATTACTTCGCTGATTGAGGTATTTTTAAAGGTGAATATACGGGCAATGGTTTGACGCTCATGGACATCTACACCGCTCTCCTCCCTGGGATCGTTGAATAGGAGATGCAACTCCTCTGAGTCCAGGTTGGTTTGACTTTCAACATCATCACTTCTCAGAATTATTTTCCGATAAAGGCGTAGCAAAATGGTCAGGGGATAGAGAATCACCTCAAATATTTTGACAAAGCGCCCAAAAAATAACATGGAGGCGTTGGGAAATTCTCGAAAGAGTGTTTTCGGTATAATTTCACCAAAGATGAGAACACTGACAGAAATGATCAGTAGAATTATCCACTCATTGGGGATTACCTGGATCAGCATCACCGTGGAGAAAGACGTGGTCAGAATGTTGGCTATGTTATTCCCAACCAGTGTGGCAGTGAGAAATTGCTCAGGGTTACGACTGGCCTTCATGGCTGACTTTGCACCGCGTACCTCACGCCTTTCCCAAACCTCTAGTTGTAGTCGGTTTGACGAGAGAAGTGCAATTTCTGCTCCGGCAAAAATGAAGCTGAGAATAAGGCCAATGACGGCGAGAATAATCTCGATCATTGAATGGAGCTATTGGCTGGAATTTTTGTACTCATTTTCACGTTCAACATACAAATAATATAATTTGATTCAAGCTTGAACCATAGGTTGGTCTTGGGTATTACTCCATCTTCAAAAAGCACGATGTGTTGGAAAATTGAACGTCCTACCTCCAATTTCTGACCTATTAATTGGCAGATACCGAAAATTCGAGTTTCATCAGGCTCCAACACGATTATCCTATAAGCCTATGGTATTCTCAACCAGATATTCTGCCTGCGAAACTCAACTTACTCGTTGCTGGAAAGAGCTCACTAATTCTGAGCAGAAGAAAATGTTTCTTCTGGGAATCCTTGTGACAGCTACGACACTCAATGACCAGGCCATGTTAAATACATGGATACCACTCTGTTCAGATGTTCTAGATGAGGAGGCCATTGAAGAGGCTATCCTGCAGACTCTACTTTTTGCCGGATTTCCTAAAACTATTGAGGCTCTCAAACAATTGAGAATCCATTTTCCTGTAAAGCATGGAGCCAAACATGTGGGTGATCATAAACAAGCTGGTGAAAAGACCAGCCAAATCATCTATGGAAAACATCATTCAAAACTGAAAAAGGTCATGGATGAATTACACCCGGATTTAACGAGATGGATGATAGAAGATGGTTATGGTCGCATCCTTTCTCGTTCTGGACTTTCCCTCCAGGAGCGGGAAATATCAGTTCTTGCTTCACTGATGGCATCAGGGATGATCAATCAGTTTCGGGCTCATCTTAGGGGTGCATTATTTGCAGGTGTATCCCGGGTTGATATCATTTGGTTTACAAACATCTTCCAATGTATAATTGCCGCCGAGTTGAGAGCCGACTTCAATCAGGTGACGCAAGAGATATTAAATTCATGATCGACTGCCAGGGCTAGCACTGCCAGGCTATTATAGAAAAGTTTTATAGGGTGGGAGCATTAAGACAATGACATCGAAATTAGGCAACCTTTTAACAGAGCAACGCAACCCAAAGAGTATGAAGCTGGATTCGTCTTCGATTCGTGAAATCCTTGAAATCATTAATCGCGAAGACCGGATCATCGCTGGCCAGGTCGCTAAACAAATGGATGATATTACTCAGGCTACTGAATTAGTAGATCGTGCTTTCCAGAATGATGGACACCTGATATATGTGGGAGCAGGGACTTCTGGAAGACTTGGCGTCTTAGATGCCTCTGAAATTCCACCCACCTTTAATGCCAGCCCAGAACGAGTCCAAGGCTTCATAGCAGGTGGCGATATTGCCTTGCGTACTGCAGTGGAGGGAGCTGAAGATTTTCCAGAAGATGGTCGAAAACTCATTGATGATCTTGCAGTCACTAGGAATGATGTCGTCATGGGTATTGCTACAAGTGGAGTCACTCCATACGTGCTGGGTGCCCTGGAGCGTGGACGAGCATTAGGAGCAGCTACAGTATTTTTCACCTGTGCAGACAGAAATCACATTGATATTGATGTTGATGTCCTGATCTCTGTGCCGGTGGGACCAGAAGTGATCACAGGATCAACGCGGATGAAATCAGGGACGGCTACCAAGCTGGTGCTCAATATGATTACGACCACCTCAATGGTTAAACGGGGTAAAGTCTACGAGAATCTCATGGTGGATTTGAAGGCTACCAATATCAAGTTGGAAGATAGAGCACGGCGCATTGTGTCCACTATCACCTCTTGCAGTTATGAAGAAGCAACTGAACTGCTAATCAAATCAGATAACTATGTCAAGGTGGCTCTGGTTATGCATAAAAGCCATGCCTCTGCAGATGAAAGCCGACTATATTTAGATCGCTTCGATGGCAACGTTCGCCAGGCTGTTGATGAACTTGAAAAAGGGAAACATTGATTAACCACAGAGCTTGCAGAGCACACAGAGAAAAAGTTTAGATAAATCAAACAAGAATATGGGTAATGGAAAACTATCAAAATTTAATAAGCTTTCTGAACAGATCATTGGCGCTGCAATTGAGGTTCACAAAACTCTAGGTCCTGGTTTGTTGGAATCAGCTTATGAAGCTGCTCTCTTTTATGAACTAAGCACAATACATAGTCATTCAGTTCTGAGGCAAGTTCCCGTAAATATTAATTATAAAGGTCAACAATTGGATGTGGGTTATAGAATTGATCTTTTAGTGAATGACATGATAATTTTAGAGCTAAAAACTGTTGATAAGATCGCGGATATTCATTTAGCCCAAATTCTTACTTATTTAAAACTAAGTGATAAACATCTTGGGTTGATAATTAACTTTTATGTTAGATTGTTAAAAAATGGGATAAAGAGGGTTTTACACAATATATAACTCAGTGCTCTCAGTGCTCTCAGTGCTCTCAGTGCTCTCAGTGCTCTCAGTGCTCTCAGTGCTCTCAGTGCTCTCAGTGCTCTCAGTGTTCTCTATGGTACAAAAATATGAGGAAAAATTGAATGAACGTAAATGATTTTATTTTTAGAGAGTATGATATCCGTGGGGAAGTAGCAGTAGATTTTCCTGAGGAAGTCGTTGTTGCTCTGGGACGTGCCTTCGCTTCAATCGTAAAGCGACGTGGTGGAAAGAAAATTACTCTCTCAGGAGATGTGAGACTCACAACCCCACAACTAAAAGAATATTTTAAGGCCGGTGCACTTTCTACTGGCATTGATGTCATGGATATTGGCATTCTGCCAACACCAGGAAACTATTTCAGTGTATTTCATTTTGATGATGTTGATGGCGCCTGTCAGATAACGGGCTCCCATAACCCACCAGAGTTTAATGGATTCAAATTGACCTTTAATCAGCTCGCCTTTTTTGGTCAGGATATCCAGGACATGCTTACCCTCATTAAAAGTGATGATTTTGAAGCAGGCCAGGGAAAAGCTTCAGACTATGACCTGTTACCAGAGTATATGGATACAGTTGTCAGGGGTATTGATCTCAAACGACCCATGCGTATCGTTGTGGATGCAGGAAATGCAGCAGGTGCACTTTGCGCTCCGGAAGTATATGAGAGAATGGGTTGCGAAGTCACCGCATTGTATTGCGATGTGGATGGAACCTTCCCAAATCATCACCCTGATCCAACCGTTCCAGCCAATCTGAAAGATATCCAGGATGAAGTGAAGCGTGGTGGCTATGATGTCGGTATTGCCTTCGATGGTGACGCCGATCGTCTGGGAGTGATAGATGAAAAAGGCCAGGTCGTCTGGGCTGACTATCAGATGATCCTTTTTGCTCAAGACATCATTAAATCTAAAGATGATAAAATTATTTTTGATGTGAAATGCTCACAGGCGCTTGAGGAAAAAATTCTAGAGTTTGGTGGAACGCCAGTGATGTATAAAACAGGTCATTCACATATCAAATCTCACATGAAAAAGCTCAACTCACCCTTCTCTGGAGAGATGAGTGGTCACCTATTTTTTGCCGATAGATATTATGGTTTTGATGATGCCATCTACAATGGTGGTCGCATGCTGGAACTTCTATCTAAGAGCAATCGTCACCTTTCTGAAATGGTAGATGAATTACCAAAATACTATTCGACCCCAGAGATCAGACTAACCTGTAATTCAGACTCTGAGAAATTTGAAATCGCCGAGAAGGCAGCCGCTTATTTCAAAGAAAACTACGATTGCATCGATGTGGATGGTGTGCGCATTCGATTTGGAGATGGATGGGGTCTGGTGAGAGCCTCAAATACTCAGCCTGTCCTGGTAGTAAGATTTGAGGCAAAAACAGCATTCCGCATGGAAGAGATTCAAACCTTAGTTATGAATAAAATCGGGGAGTTTGGCGAGGTTCGCCTTGACGAGGGACATTGAGCAACGCAAGCGAGATCATCTGATTCTTGCTCAAAATAAGGCTCTAAATTTTTCGATTTCAGCCGGGTTTGAACGCTGGAGATTCATTCATAATGCGCTCCCTGAAATAAACCTCAATGAGATAGACACACGTACAACATTTTTAGGCCAGGAACTCCAATTTCCCCTGCTGATCAGCTCAATGAGCGGCGGCGTTGATGAGAGCTTCAACTTTAATGCGAATCTGGCAACAGCGGCTGCGGCTGTCGGCTGCGCTCTTGGTTTGGGTAGCATTCGAGCAGCACTTGAAAATGAAAAGGTTCGTGACAGTTTTTTAATTGCCAGAGAAAAGGCTCCCACAACCATTATTATGGCTAATCTTGGAGTTGCCCAGATTATGGGTTCTCAAGCTATGGACAAGGTAGCAGCCTTTTGCGATGACCTCAGGGCAAATGCGCTGATTATTCATTTAAACCCCCTCCAGGAGGCTTTTCAGCCTGAAGGGGACACTCAATTCAAAGGTGCGTTGAATGCTATAAAGACATGGGTGCGTGAATTTCCGCTGCCCCTTATCGTCAAAGAAGTGGGACAGGGTCTTTCCATTGAAGTCATTCAGAAGCTTCAAGGAGCCGGTGTAGAGACTATCGATATTGCAGGAGCAGGTGGCAGCAATTGGATATCCATTGAACGTGAACGTTTATCAGAAGATCAGTCCATACTCAAACAAACCGCCCATGAATTTGCTAACTGGGGTGAGCCAACTGCTGAAGTATTGGAAAATCTGGAAACAGATCTGTGTGTCATTGCCAGCGGTGGATTAAAACGACCTCTCGATCTGGCTAAAGCGATTGCCCTGGGCGCTAATCTGGGCGGTATAGCCGGCGCATTGTTGAAACAAGCCCTCACTATCGATACAGAGAAGCTCATAGAACAATTGCTTGTATGGAAGAAAACTTTGGCAATGGCTATGTTTGGCGTTGGGGTCAGCAAGATTGATGAATTGATTGGGAATCGCAATCTTTTGCACAAAATTGACTGATCAGTGGGCATCTGGAAGATATAAAGAAGGAAATTATGGATATTGATGTAAAAGCTAGAATTGAAGCATGGCGGATAGCTATATCCCACCATCTCCATAATCCAAGTTTCAATATTGAACCCGCTTATCTCTCTGAGCCTATGAATTACGCACTCAAGGCCGAAGGCAAGATGCTTCGACCAGCACTATGTCTGGCTGCTGCAGAAGCAGTTGGCGGTGATTGGCAAGATGCCGTTGCCGTTGGTGCAGCGCTGGAAATTTTTCATACATTTACTCTCGTTCATGATGACATCATGGATGGTGATGAACTCAGACGAGGAATTCCGACCCTCCACAAAGCATTTGGTACCAACAGAGCCCTCTTGAGTGGTGATACATTGCTCATCTATGTTTATCAACTCCTTGCCGAAATTGAGGAATCAAAATTCACTCCCGTCTTCCAGGTCTTTAATGATGGCGCTATGGATGTTTGCAGGGGTCAAGGATGGGACATGGAGTTTGAGAACAGTGACCATGTTGAGCCCCAACAATATGAGATGATGATTGACCTCAAAACGGGTGCCCTCATCAGGCTAGCCTGCCATCTAGGGGGCATTATGGGCGGGGGAAACGATGCTGCCATCGAAGCCCTTTCACGATTTGGGGTTCTTCTGGGAAGAGCCTTTCAAATGCAGGATGATCTCCTGGAAGTGACCTCCTCATCAGCTACCATGGGCAAAAGTCTAGGTAGTGATGTCCTGAACGAAAAAAAAACCTGGATCTGGATCGACTTGAAAAGCAGGCTGACTCAAAGTGAGTTGAAGGAGTGGCAGAATGTTCAAAATAGCGGCCAGTTGGCTGAACATCATCGAGATCAGGTAAAGCAATGGATGATTGATCATGGGACTATTCAACGCGCTCAAGATTTGATTGCGTCCTGGATTTCTGAGGCGGACTCACTTTTAAGTTCGTCTCTATTTAAAAACACCACTATGCTTAAGGTCTTATCAGACATCATTCTCAACCGACAAAATTGATATTATCTACCATCTAATCCCTCACATTTTACCCAGGAAGTGTTAAAGATCACAAGTTGACCACAAAGGTCATATTTGTACGGTCAGTGTTTGACATTCGACTGTTTTTGGCGCTAAGTTTATCCCGGTGATGAAATGATTGAAGTAATAGTCAAGAATATCCTCTTCTTTGCCCAGGCTGCGGCTCCGGGTTATACCCTGTTTCTTCAAACAAGGGATGATGATGAACGTAGTCTACCCATCGTGGTGGGACAGTTCGAAGCCCAGGCTATTGCTCTGGCTCTTGAGCAGATCAATCTTGATCGTCCCATGACACATGATCTTTTATCCCAGGTCATCACCAATATGACTGAGGGCTTGGATAGCGTTGTCATTCAAAAATTGAAAGAGGGAACCTTTTACGCCGAATTGAATGTGAAAAATGAAGAGGGCATTGAAAAAATTGATGCCCGGCCTAGTGATGCCATTGCCCTGGCCTTGCGAGCCAGAGTTCCAATCAAGGTTTCCAGGGAAGTTTTTGAGGAGGCTTCCATATCTATGCCTGTTGCTAGTGAGCAGATGGATAAATCTGAGCCTACCCTGGCTGAGAATGTGAGTGAAATAACGCATCGTGCCGAATTGCGATTTGATCTGGAACGTGATCTGAGAGAGGCAATCCTAAGCGAAGATTACGAAAAAGCAGCTTTAATTAGAGATAAATTAAACGCATTATCCCTGTCGGAAATGCGTAGCTAAGCTTAGTCTAAATCTGAAAGTTCAGACTCAATTTTATTTAGGGTTTCATCTGATAATTGGATCTTGGGGTCAGAATCCTGCTTCTTAGCCTGTAACTTTTTCAATGCTAATCCCAGTATTCCCAATCCAATGAGACTAAAGAGGACTACCATCCAATAGGAGACCTTGCCAACGGTTTCACTGGCTTTGGGAGATGCAAGAATGCGATTACCATATGGTTGCTTCGTGCGGGAATCAATGGAATTTCTGAAATGGTCCAAAACATCATCAGTACTTTTACCTTCAATCAGCAAACGTCGAATGGTTATCTTGGCGTCTTCAGTCATCTGGTTTTTACCATGCATGTAGACAGGACCACCAAAGCAACAAGTTGCCATGAGATTCTTCTCAAGGTAAATCGCCTGCTCATTTTGCTTGTCAGTCAGCTTCTCATTGTAAAATTCATAATCTTGAGCACTCAGCATGCTCACCAGGGCCATCAGTAGGATAATTGTCTTCATTTTCATGTGGAGAATCTAGACGAGAAAACAGGGTTCTCAATGGAAATTCATTGTCGAGAGGGGGATTGCGTAGCATTTTGTGGACCTGAAAAGTGAAATTGAAAATATAAGGAAAATTCATGTCTCTCATCATTGTTGGATCACTTGCCCTGGATACAATTGAAGCGCCGACAGGCTCTGTCGCCGAGGTCCCTGGTGGATCCAGTAGCTATTGCTCTATCGCTGCTAGTTATTTTACTCACCCCAATATTGTCGGCGTAGTTGGGAATGATTTTCCAGACTCGGTTGTAACTCTTTTCAAAGATCACCAGATAAATCTGGAAGGCATGACTGTGGAAGAAGGTAAGACCTTTCGGTGGGGGGGACGTTATGCAGATAACTTTGATGACAGAACCACATTGTTCACTGAACTGAATGTTTTCGAAACCTTCAACCCAATTTTGCCAGCTGTCTACAAAAATGCTGCCTATGTTTTACTGGCAAACATCCATCCCGTTCTGCAGCACCATGTACTGGACCAACTTGAAGTTGAGTCATTCGTTGTGCTTGACACCATGAATCTATGGATTGATACTGCCCTGGACGACCTGTTGACCCTGATAAAGCGGGTGAATATGCTGGTGATTAATGATGAAGAAGCCCGCATGCTTACACAAGAGCGCAACTATAAAAAAGCCGCCAGCAAACTGCATGCGATGGGTCCGGAATGGGTGGTGATCAAAAAGGGTCAACATGGTGCGCTCCTTTTCCATGATGACCAGATTTTCAGTGTCCCTGGTCTGGTGCTGGATGAAGTCAAGGATCCAACTGGTGCAGGTGATACCTTTGTGGGTGCCCTCATTGGATATCTCGATCAATCAAAAGATCACTCATTTGATAACATGAAATTGGCCGTGGTGTTTGGATCGGTTCTCGCTTCCTTCTGTGTTCAGGATTTTTCAGTAGATGGGATTACTTATCTGGAGGAATCGGACCTGGAAGCACGCTATGATGAATTTGTAATTATAAGTCAATTCTAAGGGCTGTTCTATATGATGAAAAACCGATACACTCTCACACTTTTAAGTATACTATTGTTGCTTATTTCATGCGAAAAAGAGCAAAATAATGAGCCGGAAATTAATATCTGTAATCCAGCCGGGGTTCCAGGTACTCTCATTCAATCAGAGTTAAAAATAACAATCACGCCAGCACAAGTCCAGGCAGCGCTTAGTGCCTATCTCCCAATTAATTATGAGTTGGACTATTCCACAGATGTATACTCTATCACCTACAATACTCGAGATAAAAATGGTGATATCATAATCGTTTCAGGTACTATGTTCATTCCTGTCGGCTTAGATAGTCTGGATGTATTAAGTACCCAACACGGGACAACCCTTAAAAGAACAGATGTTGGGTCAGTGAATTTTTATTATGCTATTGATGGTCTATTAATGGCGATGAAGGGATATTTGGTCATCGCTCCAGACTACATTGGATTAGGGCAATCTGAACTATTACATCCTTATCTGCATGCTCAACTGTCAGCTAACCCGGTTATTGATATGATACGAGCAGCAAAGGCTTATGCCTGTGAAAATGAAATGACCTTGAGTGATCGTCTGTTTCTTTCTGGATATTCTGAAGGTGGATACGTCACCATGGCTGCTCATAAAAATATCGAAACAGATTATTCAGATGAATTTAATGTAACCGCAGTTGCCCCCATGTCTGGTCCTTATGACCTCCTTGGATCCACTCGCAACCTCTTGAGCAGGGATACTTATGATATTCCAGCCTTTCTGGCCTATGTGGTGGTTGCATATGATGATATCTACGGTTGGAATCGTCTCTCTGATATCTTTCATGAACCCTATGCATCTATGTTACCGGGTCTATATGATGGCACCTGGGCGCTGGGTGATGTGAATGATACGCTTACTACCACCATAGATTCTCTTTTTAAAACAGATTTTACAACGGCTTTTTTTGCAGGACGAGAAGTTGCCATCCAGACAGCCTTGGAAGAGAATACTTTGTTGGACTGGGGGCCAGTGGCACCTGTCAGATTGTATCACGGGACTGCTGATAGTACCGTTTCTATTGAAAACACCTTAAGTGCTTATGCATCTTTGCAGGCTAATGGTGGACTGAGTGTGGATCTGGTCACTCTACCAGGCGCAGATCATATAAGTGGGTTTTTTCTTTCAATGATTCTTGCTGAAGCGTGGTTCGACAGCATAAGAACAGCGAGTCAATAACTTATAGTTTTGCCAGAACTCCTGCATTGACTTCGGCGACTTTTTCTTTCCCGAAGAGGGTCTCAATCAGTTTGAAAGAAAATTCCATGGCACTTCCTGCAGCTTGACCTGTTACCAGGAGTTCGGCAGTTTCCACACGTGCTCCAGTGTGAATAGCAGTGGTCATACGTTCAGCCCAGGCTGGATGAGAGGTGATTTTCTTATCCTTCACGAGACCAGCTTCTTGTAAAACCGCTGGTGCAGCACAAATGGCTGCGGAGGTCTTTCTGGCCGCAGCTTGATCCTTTAGAAGTTTGATGATTCGAGTATCACCCATGAGATTTGGAGCTCCAGGAACACCTCCTGGCAGCACAACCATCTCAAAATCTTCGTTGAGAACTTCATCCAACACCGTATCGGCGATGACTTTAAGTCCATGGGATCCCTGGACATTTCGTTTTTCCAGGGAGGCAATAATAACTTCCGCTCCAGCTCTACGCAGAAGATCAATAATGGTGATGGCTTCGATTTCTTCAAATCCCTCTGCCAGAGGTACTAGTATCTTCATCATCTTAAATCTCCTAAAGACCGGGTGTTCTGTATGTTTCCAGAATACGGGGCTTCATATATTTTGAAGTCTTCACCAATTTCCCACCCTTGTTGTATACGTGAACTAATTTTGGTTGGTGCTTATCATTGTATTCATACACAGTCTCTTTGATCAGTTCAAGTTGTCGATCTTTTTCCACTTCCGTGAGCAGTTGTCCATATTCATTGTACCTACGAGAAATAAAAATACCGCGATCTTCATCCAAAACTTCCTCATGCTCCCGATATCCCTTAACCGGGTGATAACTATATCGATAAAAAGCGATGAGCGAGTTATCCGAGAGGTAATGATCCTCATTTACAATCTGAATCTCATCGTTATAAATGGTTAGCCAATAATCCCGTAAATCACCGTTGGGAAGAAAAAAATTGCGCCGTGATTTGTCAAGCCGATGCTCATAGTCGTAATAGTATTCAGTCGAACTTTCAATCTTGCGACCCAACCCCCAGGTTTCCTCCAGATATGGTTTTTGATTCATATCGTAATAAATAGTCAGTTTCTTTTCAAGGGTGTGAGACCGGGTGAACCACTGTTCATCACGTTTTGTCACCCGTCCCTTTTCATAATGCCACTCTCGTGATATTCTGGGTGGACCGTTGTCAAAAAACTCTGTTTGTTGATGTCTTAGCAGTTGCCCTTGGCGGGTGTAAGTATAGTTGCTTTTTTTAACCAGGTTTTTTCCCGAAGAATAATATTTGGCTGAGGTGATCTGACCCTTGTCATCGCGCCTCACTTCAAAGTAATTCCCTCGTATTGAGTTGCGTTCTTTGAGGTGATTCAGAAACTCACGAGTGTGGGTATCGCCCTTCTTGTAGTAGGAAATTTTACCACCACTGCATCCGCTGATGAGCAGGGCAATTACAATTATGCTGGAGAGTCTAATGATCACTTGGTGAACAGATAGAAATAAATAGCTGATCGACGGGCATCAACAAGTTCAATTTTGTCAGAACGAACTATTTCGTCGGCAATATCATACAGCTCATAGCGTGCATTATTATCCAAATTCTGATAGAATGTCAGAACCTGTCCATCGCTAAGGGCGTCAATAGTAAGGAGACGAGCCTGGTCCAGGGATTTACCCTCACGAACCAATTTTACAGAGGCTAAATCTATTGAGCGGGCACTGATCACCTGTAGTACTTCTGTTGAATCAGGCACTCCTTTGGGAGCGGATACTTTCTGGGTGACTTTGGGTTGTTGCATCCGTTTAGCCAGAGCATAGCGCTTACCGGGATCTTCTAATCGTTTGCTGATTTTAATAATGTCCAAGGTGATTTGATCAATTTTAACTCGAGACTCTACCTGTTTTTTCTTCAGACGAACCAATCTTAGACTATCACGCTTGTTGAAGTCAGCACTGGGCGATTTAATTTCAGCTTCTATGCTGTAAGATCTGGCCTGTTCTGCTTTCAGCTTTGTCACCATCTCACTAAGTTTATCTATTTCACGGTGGAGAGCTCTTGTGTCAGAATCTTTTGATTGTGACTGAGCAACCAAGGGTGAAAGCATGATAATTATTAGCAAAATTGATCTGATGATCTTGTTTCTATTCATATTTAACATAACCCAACTCTCCTCAATACGATGCCTTTAAACTAACCCAACAGGTAAAACTGAGAAAGTATGAAATGTCTCTGAATCCATGAGATATTTATGGAATCAGAATTAGAGAAGCTGTTTTTGGAACCAGTACTTTTGCTCACTACCCTCTAGAGCTGTCTTCACCAGAGTATAGCTATTCTTCTTGCCGAGTTGAATCATTTCTGGAAATCGATCGAAGCTGGTAAAATATATGGTAGTAATACCCATTGCTTTAACCTGATGCTCCTGAATATCCAGAAGGGCTTGAGCTATTCCCTGTCGACGATAGTCTTCATGCACTCCGCCTAACCAGGAAAAGAAGGTTTGAGCACCTTCTACCAAATATCCCAGTTTAAAACCAATTGGATTATCACCATCATAGGCGATTAAAAGGAGAGCATTCTGGTGTCGAATCTTTTCCAACCTAGATTCAGTAACTCTGGCTTTACCGAATATCATCCTTTCAAGTGAATTGACCATTTTTAGTTCGACCACTTCAGAACGAATTTTAATGAGAGGTAAAATTTAGACTATCTCCATTAATAGTTGCTAATATGAAAAAAGACTTACCCTGTCCAGATTTCCATCTAAATTTAGACTTTAGATATGAGTAAACAAAAGCCAAGAATACCGCGACATACGGAATGTCTAAACTGTGGCTCGCCCCTCAGTGCACAATTTTGTCCACAATGCGGGCAGAAGAACAAGGATTACAACCTCACTTTTAAGGATTTTTTCTCCGTTTTTTTGGAGGAACTCCTTGATGTTGATTCCCGTGTATTGAGATCGCTGAAACTTCTTTTTACCAAACCTGGATTCTTGACCTCTGAGTATGTGAAGGGCCGAAGAGTCAGGTATCTACCGCCTGTTCGAATTTATCTGGTAGCCAGTGTCCTCTTCTTCCTATCACTGACCCTTAACACTCTCCTTCCCAGTGTACAGAATAATGAATTTTTTAAGGAAATTGCTGAAACAGGTGATCTTGATGATGCATTGGAAAATGCCCTGGAATCGAAACAGAATTCATTGACCAATAATGGATCTGGTTTGGTAGCCGTGGATCCTGACAGTTCGCATTCAGGCATGCAATTGTCTCTGGGGGAGAGCCAATACGATGTGAATCAAGGTGATTTTCTGTCAAATTTTAGCGATAATTTTGCTAAAATGATGTTTCTGCTACTCCCAGTAGCAGCGCTTCAGCTCAAGGCGCTCTACTGGCGTAGAAAAAAACTATATATTGAGCATCTTGTTTTTAGCCTCCATGTCCATGCCTTTATTTTCAGCCTGCTTATTTTGACCATCATTTTCGACTTTAAGCTGACCATGTGGCTTGTGATAATTTCAAGTTTGATCTACTTATACATCGCCATGAAGCAATTTTATGAGCAATCCTATGCCAAAACTGCATCGAAGATGGTATTGCTGCTCCTCAGCTATGGGGTTACCACGATCCTGGTTATGACCCTCACACTGGTTGTCACAGCAGTTGGTCTGGTCATGGGCAATTCTTGATATATCATGTTTGAATTCTTAACCCAGACGTTTAATGCTTCCCTCATTGCAGTTACTCAATTGTTCCTGTCTTCTGTGGTTACCTCAAATCCATGGTTTGAAGGGCTTGACCTGCAATACTCTGGTATAAAACATGAGATTGTGTGTAGCACCAAACTAGCTGATTCATTTACTGAGACCCTGGATGATGTGTTGCTATCTGGAGAAAATATTACCCTTCATTTTCGCTTTGAACTCTTTGCTCCTGGCGTAGCTACACCAATTCAGATAAAGGAAGTCGTAAATGGGTTTCGTTTTGATGAGGAGACAGAGAGCTATTATCTCTTGAACTCAGAAAATGGCGAACTGGAGCGTTTTTTCACAATTGAGGCTGCCAAGGATACCTATATTTCTGTCAGCAATCTTGTGATTGTGAATACCGAGGGTCTCTCAGGTGAACAAGATTATTTTGTACAGGTGACTGCTTTTCTTGATCCGATTAAACTAGATGATATGAGCGAGTCAGTGAACCTGATGTTAAGATGGGCTAGCGTGAGACCCACCATTGTATCGGATAAATTCAGGATTCAAGCCAGGGCTACCTAGTAACAGCTAGGGAATTTCAACCAGATAAAGTTTCGAATCCAAGCGAGCTAACATATCGAATTCACTTAGGCTTGCTGGCGTGATAAAAGAGTGACCCTGTTTCAATATACAGGTACAGGAGTTGTTTTCCCCACCCCAGTGTAAGCTGAGCTCACCTTCTACAACCAAAAACATGGTCAGACTGGTTCGCGACGTGAATAATTCAGATTGTCCCTCAGCTAGAACAAGTGCTTTTATTCTGAACTCAGATACAGGTGAAGCATACTCACTCAGATGGCCCTGCCTGGATTGTGTGACTCGAAAATCAGAACCGCCATCATATACAAGTATATCTTGGAGTGCCTTTGCATCGCAAAACTTGCTGGTCAATCCCAGTCGCACGACATTGTCAGAATTTGCCATACACTCAATGATATTGCCCTTCAAGTAGGCATGGGGGACACCAGGAGCTAGAAAAACAGCTTCACCAGGTCCCAGTTCGACTCTATTCAACAAGAATATAAACAGAAGCCCAAGATCCTCAGCTCCGTGCTTCTCAAACTGGTCAAGGAAAAGTATCTCCGCTTCATCGGGGTTGCTTTTTTGGCTGAGGCGTTGTTGAATATGGTTTGTGGTGCGGGCAATTAATTTTCTGTCATGCTCCTCAATATGAAACAGCTCTTGAAGTCCTTCTTTGAGAGTTACAGTGGGTCCGGAATTACGATTTATCAATGATCTGAATTCAGGGCAAGTTTCCAACAAGGCAGAAAATTCCTGATCCGAGATAAACCCAACGAGAGCATCTAGATGGTCAATCGCAATGGCGATCTCTGGTTTGTGATTATTATCCGGATAGTGCTCCGGATCAAGCTGGTGTAGACTTTCAGCTTGACGTTTATTTGGGTGAGCTTGAATACTCAGAGCTTCTCCAGCAGACAGCACCTTAAACAGATATGGGAGAGCGGATTGATTCCCATCTTTGGATAACCTTTCCTGGGGTCTCTCCGAAATCCACTTGGCAAGACTCAGGGGACCTTCTTCAAGGTCAACAATGGATGAAGGTGCATTTGGGTGAACTCCCATCCATAATTCAGCATAGGGCTGACCAGATTCCGGAATGATCCCCAGCAGCTTTGTGATATATGCCTCCTGGTCCCGGGTGCCCCAGGCATAGTTCTGAATAGTGTTCTCCAGGCGAAAAGGTCGTGAGGATTGACAGTCCGTGTTTTTCTCATTTGGCATGATGAAAATTATTCAGCAGTCATGCCGTCTACAATGACAATTACCTGTGGTGGTAATATTGAAATTCTTCAGGATCATATATCCCAGTATTTTAAAAATACCATATATTTAATATAATATTAAATATAACATAAATAGTTCTTGCCAAATCAATAGGAAACATTATTTTTAATCAAATCAAAAACACAATTGAATGCACCAATTACAACCCTGTTAAAAGCATACAAAACATGGGAAAGTCTTATGATTCATACCCAAAAATCCAAGGCCCGCTTATTTTTCACTTATCTAAAGGACAAAACTGAACTTTTCCTTTACGTGAAGCCACACGGAACCTCCGGAAGTGAAATGACGTATAGGCGGGCTCCTGGAGATGCAGCTATGAATTTGCGCATCCAGGCTATTCTGGATCATGCAAAAGTTCATAACTCTGATACTGAAATCTGGATAATGTTGTATCCACCTGAAATATACACAACCACAATGTACATCCCATCTCATGCCTCCAACAGCGAAGTGAAGACCTTGATCCATGAGCAAATATTTTCTACACTATCATACCCAATCAACTATGATTGGGAAAATTATCACATCACTTCGCATGAAAATGGGCATAACGAAAATATGGTGACAGTAACCATTCTGGGGAAAGATGTACTCCCCAGAATACAAGATTTATTGGATGACAATTTTGACAGGGTGAGATTTATTGGGGATGGGCTGCAATTTCTGAATATTGAAAGTACCTTTTTCCAGCAGTTACGGGGACAAACATATAAGATGATACTGCCATATGATGAAATGTACTATACCGCGGCTTTTCGATCAGGACTTCATGTTGAAAGCTCGGTCCTCACCCATGCCTGCTCATCATCGTTTGGAAATTATGAATTGAATCAACAACAGGTATATCTGGATATTCGTCAGAAGAAAAATCTCATTCATCAACCTGGAATTCAACCTGTCGTCCCCTGCTCAGAATGGCAGAGTGCACGTTTGACATCGGCTGCTTTTCCAACCTGGTTTATTGCCAGAAACAGTCTACTTCAGGGCGAAAAAGTTAGTTTTGTCAGGCCTGGTCCCGACATAGAAGAACCATCAGAGAGGAAACGCTTAACCAGGAAGTTTGAGGCTATTCACTTACTGGACTGAAGCAGGTTTAGAACGATGTTTTTCTATGAGGTCTTTTAGTGCAAAAGGGGAGTAGTATATATAGAAAGAAATCACTGCGACCACCTCGAGAGACAGAATGTACCAGGGCCAGGGACCTAGGACATCAATCAGCGATCCGTTCACTGGTTTATAGCAAATAAATAAATAGTTACCATCAGTTACATAGTTAAATCCTGCAATGAAAACCAAATAGATGTTGGTGATTCCCATAACCTTCCAGATGGAACGATGGGTGGGACGCAAGCCCCCGATCCAGGTCATGTAAAGACTGGCAAAGATTAAAGCTCCGTGCGAAAAGAAGAATTGAAAAAAGCGAAAATGTGGATATCCGTAAGGCCCAATATCAGGAGTCAGCAGGGCTTGAATGGCTCCGCCCAGCCCCCAAAAATACACCAGTTCATATAATAGGTAATTACGATTAATTAAAAGAAATGCAGCTAGCACAATTCCAACACCACACAGGTGTAATGGTAGGGTACTACCCGCATCCCAGGTTCCAATACTTAAATGCCAAATATTTAGACTCAATTCCTGGCCTAGGAGCAGAATAGCCACGAACCAGCGAGTCCGTAGGTCTATCTTTGGGGAAGAAAACCAATCTCGCTTTAGCCATAAAGCAAAGAAAACACCCAAAAGAATAAGAAGTGCTATCCAATGAGGTGGTGAGAAAAAGACAAAGGCGTGACCTGGATATTCCAGTGAGAATGGACCAGTTGTTGAAGTCATCTTGTTACCGTCTGTTTGATAGCAGCATTCCATCCCCCGATCAGAGAATCCCGCTGGTTCTCAGCTATTTCTGGAGCAAAAATGGTCTTCTGGGAGGCGAAGGATTTCAGTGTGTCCTTATCCCAGATTCCAATTCCAAGTCCCGCCAGATAAGCCACCCCAAGAGCCGTCGTTTCTACATATTGAACCCTTTGAACCTCAATTTGCAGCATATCTGCCTGGAATTGCATGAGGAAATTGTTTTCAGTTGCTCCTCCATCTACAGCAAGTGAAGTGATGTTGACTCCAGTCTCTTTTTCCATAGTCTGAATAACATCATAAGTCTGGTAAGCCATGGCTTCCAGGCTGGCTCGTATGATATGATTTTTATTGGATCCTCGGGTGAGTCCTGTGAGCATTCCCCGTGCGTCCATATCCCAGTAGGGTGCACCTAATCCCGTAAAGGCTGGTACCAGATATACACCATCTGTGTCAGTCACAGCTAAAGCAGCCGCTTCACTCTCAGCTGCAGTCTTGATGAGGCCCAATTCATCCCTGAGCCATTGAATGGCTGCACCAGCAATAAAAATCGAACCCTCAAGCGCGTAACACGGCTTGCCTGCAGGATCTGCTGCCAGCGTTGTGATTAATCCGTACTCCGAGTCTATAGCTTCAGAACCCGTATTCATCATGATAAAACAACCCGTGCCATAGGTGTTTTTAGTCTCACCCTTCCGAAAACATTGCTGTCCGTACAGAGAGGCTTGCTGGTCTCCAGCTACTCCACGAATGGGAATCCCATTCAGTTCTGAGAGGGCCGAAACAACCCCATAATCGTCTGAGGAATTTTTTACTTCAGGGAGGATGTTCGCAGGGACGCCCAAAAGATTGCAAAGTTCTACATCCCACGATTTCTCATGAATATTAAAAAGCATGGTTCGTGAGGCATTGGAATAATCTGTTGCATGTACTTTTCCGGTGGTGAGCTTCCATATCAACCAGGTATCGATGGTACCAAATTTTAAATTTTGATCAGGATGAATTGATGCATGATTCAATATCCATTGAGCTTTTGTCCCGCTAAAGTAAGCGTCCAGCGGCAAGCCGGTCTTTTCTTTTATCAGCTTCTTTTGTGGTTCCAAATTCTCACAAATGGACGCTGTTCGTCGACATTGCCAGACGATGGCATTGTAAACAGGTATACCCGTGTCAGCATCCCAGATGATAGTGGTCTCTCTCTGATTGGTGATACCGACAGCATCAATGGTTTCTGAACGGGAAGAGCAAATTTCCCCAACACATTCAACCACAGTTTCCCAGATTTCTTCTGGATCATGCTCCACCCAACCACGCTGCGGGTAAAATTGCTGAAACTCATGGTAGGTTTTTGCGAGAATCTGTCCTTCAGAACCTACCAGAATGACGGTTGTGCCAGTGGTGCCCTGATCTATGGAAAGTATGGCCATCTAAATGTGAGTGTTTAGCCAATTGATGATATCCTTTTTTACTTCATCTTGCTCTGGCTCATTCAGTATTTCATGATATAAGCCTTCATATATTTTCAGGGTTTTATCTGAAGAACTCACATTGGCATAGAGCATTTCGCTACCACTTACATCGGCAAGCTTATCAGCGGAGCCATGCATAATCAGGATGGGAAGATCAATAACCTGGGAACGTGCAGAAATAGTCTTGGTGGCATTCAGTAGCTCTGCTCCCGTTCGGGCCAGGATACCTCCTCGATAATTGAGAGGATCCTCATCGTAGGCCTTTACAACCTCAGGATCTTTTGAAATATCAGTACTTTCCAATTTTATAACAGGAAGTTTGGGGAGAATGGCACTAATCACACCGGATATTTTTTGGAGAAAGGGTGAAATGTCGTCACTGACCTTAACTGAAGGTCCACTTAGAAGCACTCCCTTTACCTCAGGATTCCTTTCGATGGTGAACAGGGTAACGATGCCACCACCCATGCTGTGTCCGAACAGGAAAAGAGGTAGGTCGGGATAACTGCTTTTCGTGCGATTCAGAACTTCTTGAAGATCGTTGAGGTAGTCTTGGAAAGAGTTGATATAATTTCGTTTGCCTGAGGATTTTCCGTGACCTCGTAAATCAAAACCTACGACGGTATAGCCGGCATCTACCAGGGATTGGGCAACATGAGCATAGCGACCAGAATGTTCTGCCACTCCATGAGTTATCAGAACCACCCCTTTGGATTCCTTACAGGGCCAGGTTTGTTCAAAGATATCAAAATTATCTGCCGTTGTAAAAGTTGCCTCAGATGGAATAGCTAACACAGTCATGATTTCCCCTTAATACCTTATGGTATTGGTTATGCCGAATTTTTTGTGCAATTAGATGGTACCGCAAAAACTAAGCTGACCTGTTGAAAAAAATAATTAAAAATTTGAAGGCATTTCACTGTTAAATCAATTTGGATCAAAAGGTCTGCATTTCAGATAGTATTATTTCCACTTGAAACTGTGGAAAGAATCAATTGAAAATATCTTGAAGACTGTTTACTGATAAATCATCAAGTGCCAGTCTGCGTATGCCGCGGATGGCTGTTTTTGCACCTGAGAGGGTGGTAATGACTGGAATTTTATACCTGATTGCAGCGCGGCCAATTGAGTACTCATCCTCACGGGCAAGTGCACCCATGGGAGTGTTGATGACCAGCTGGATTGCTCCATTTTTTATGTGGTCTGCCACATGGGGTCTACCTTCATTAATCTTATGAATAGCCTGGACAATTAAACCATTTTCTCTAAGAACTTCAGTTGTTCCCTGTGTGGCCATGATCTGGAATCCCATTTCCTGAAAGTCCCGGGCAATGTCGATGGTGTTTTGCTTATCGTGATCGTTGACCGATATGAACACCGTTCCCTTGGTGGGCAGATGATTTCCTGCGCCAATTTCAGCTTTTGCGAAAGCGGCACCTAGCCTTGAATCAAGACCGATCACCTCCCCAGTGGATTTCATTTCCGGTGAAAGAAAAACATTTTGTTGGGGAAATTTATTAAAGGGGAATACGGGTTTCTTCACTGCGATTAAGGTGTGTTTTTCCCTGTGCAAATTAAGATCACTGAGTTTTTTCCCTGCAGCCAGTTGAGCAGCATATTTGGCCATGGGAACATCTGTCACCTTACTTATAAAGGGTACTGTTCTACTGGCACGTGGATTGACTTCCAGGACATAGACGATCCCCTCTTTCATGGCAAACTGGATGTTGATCAAGCCAATTGTTTTAAGCGATAGGGCCAGATTTCTTGTGTACGCTTCAATACGTTTACGGTGATTGGGAAGCAACTGATAGGGTGGAATGACACAGGCGGAATCTCCAGAGTGTATGCCGGCTTCCTCAATATGCTGAAGAATGCCACCGATGTAAACTTCTTCACCATCACAGAGCGCATCAACATCGAATTCAAAGGCATCTTCCAGAAAGGCATCAATCAGAACAGGGTGCTCACCGCTGACCAGAGCTGCCTGAGCTACATACTTTTTGAGTGACTCCTCAGTATAGACTATCTCCATTCCACGACCGCCCAGCACATAAGAGGGTCTCACTAGAACGGGGTATCCAATTTCTGTGGCTACCAGAGAAGCCTCTTCAATTGTGAAAGCGGTTCCATAGGCCGGGGCTGGAATTTTTAATTTGTCCAGAATTGCACCGAACTTCTTGCGGTCTTCCGCCAGATCAATGGCTGAGGGGTTGGTACCAATGATATTCACCCCAGCTTCCTGGAGCCTATTGGCAATATTCAGGGGAGTTTGACCGCCAAATTGTACCAGCACACCATCGGGATTCTCCAAATCCACAATGTTCATCACATTTTCGAAGGTCAGGGGTTCAAAATAGAGACGGTCCGAAATATCAAAATCGGTGGAAACCGTCTCGGGATTACAATTTACCATAATGGTTTTATAGCCCATCTCATTCAAACCAAAAACAGCCTGAACGCAACAATAATCAAATTCCAACCCTTGTCCAATCCGGTTGGGACCACCGCCAAGTATCATCACCTTTTTCCCAGGAAGTGCAATGACTTCATTTTCCGTTTCATAGGTTGAATAAACATAGGAAGTCCTGGCCGGAAACTCAGCTGCACAGGTATCTACCTCCTTAAAAGTCGGTAAGATACCTTCTGCTAATCTGAAAGCTCTGATCTCAGATTCTTTTAGATCCAGGCGTTGGGCTAATTGCACATCTGAATAACCCCGCCGTTTATACTCTCGGATTTCGTCAGCTTCAAATTTTGGAGCTGGGTCTAGAGCCAGTTCCTGAATCTGATACAGGAACCAAGGATCGATTTGAGTGATTTTATGCAGGGTTTCGAGCTCTACACCATCCTGGAATGCTTTCCAGATCTTCACCAAGCGAAAAGCAGTGGCGAAACGCATTTTCTTCAAATCCAGGTCTCTACCCACAACCTTTTTAGGTTCCAGACCCACTAAGCCAACTTCCAATGAGCGAAAAGCCTTCTGTAAACTCTCTTTAAAAGTGCGTCCAATGGCCATTACCTCACCCACCGATTGCATCTGAACTCCGAGGATTCCATCAGCGGTAGGGAATTTTTCAAAATCAAAGCGGGGTACTTTTGTGACGATGTAGTCAATGCTGGGTTCAAAGGCTGCCAATGTTTTACCAGTAATCTCATTAGGGAGCTCATCAAGCAGATAACCAACCGCCAATTTTGCAGCAATTTTGGCTATGGGAAAACCAGTTGCCTTTGATGCCAACGCCGAGGATCGACTCACTCTGGGATTCATCTCAATAACAATCATACGTCCGGTCTCTGGATCAACGGCAAATTGCACGTTCGATCCGCCTGTCTCAACACCAATAGCCCGGAGACACTCGATGGACCAGTTGCGCATCTTCTGATACTCTTTATCGGTAAGCGTCAGAGCTGGAGCGACGGTGACTGAATCACCTGTATGCACACCCATGGGATCAATATTTTCAATGGAACAAATGATGATGGCGTTATCGTTTTTGTCCCGCACGACTTCCATCTCAAATTCTTTCCAACCCAGCAGGGATTCTTCAATCAAAACTTCCCCAATGGGACTGGCTGATAATCCCTTATCGACCAATTCATGAAATTCTTCATTGTTGTAAGCTGTTGCTCCACCGGTGCCACCCATGGTGAAGGAAGGACGAATGATGGCAGGGAAGCCAGTATTTTTCACCATTTCAAGAGCAGATTCAATATTCCGGGCAAATCCACCCCGGGCCGTATCTATTCCCACACTGTCCATGACAGCTTTGAATCTTTCTCGATCTTCAGCCTTTTTGATGGCTTCTACATCAGCACCTATGAGTTGAACACCGTACTTCTTCAGTGTCCCGCGCTCATCCAGCTTGATCGCCAGATCCAGTGCAGTTTGTCCACCGACCGTAGGCAAAATAGCATCAGGTTTTTCTTTCTCTATAATAGCGGTAACAATGTCGGGGGTCAGCGGTTCGAGATAGGTAGCATCAGCCAATTCTCTATCGGTCATGATGGTGGCGGGATTAGAATTCACCAGAATAATGCGGTAGCCTTCTTCCCTCAATGCTCTACAGGCTTGAGTCCCTGAATAGTCAAACTCACAGGCTTGTCCAATGACGATAGGACCTGCACCCAGAATGAGGATGGATTTAATATCAGTTCTTTTTGTCATGGGTATCCATCATAGTGATAAATTCTTTAAACAAGTAACGTGAGTCGTGGGGACCGGGACTGGCTTCAGGATGGTACTGGACTGAGAACGCTGGAATATTTTTGCAGCGCACCCCTTCCAGGGTTCCGTCATTCAAATTTACATGAGTTACTTCCAGGTGCTCTGGAAGGCTTGATGGCTCAACTGCAAAGCCATGATTCTGGCTGGTGATTTCAACCTTGCCACTAGTCTCATTCCTGACTGGATGATTCCCCCCACGATGTCCAAATTTCAGTTTGTAGGTGCTGGCACCCAAGGCCAAAGACAGGATTTGGTGACCCAGACAAATACCAAAAATTGGCTTTTTATCTAGGAGTGATTTTACTGTTTCAATGGCATAATCAACAGGTTCTGGATCGCCAGGACCATTGGAAAGAAAAATACCTTGGGGATTAAGGGCTAATATCTCATCTGCTGAAGTTGTGGCAGGAACGATAATTACTTCGCAGTCATTTTCAGCGAGCTGTCTGATAATATTGTGTTTGATACCCAGGTCTAAAGCAACAACACGATAGGAATAGGCAGTTTTTTGGGAGGACCATGTCCAGGATTCCTGACAACTAACTTCTTGAACCAGATCCTGTCCGGTCATAGCAGGGACTAGCTTTAGCTTTTTCTTTAATGAGTCTAAATCCAGGTCGTCACTACTAATGATGCCATTCATGGCACCTTTATCACGGAGGATACGCGTGAGGGAGCGTGTGTCTATGCCCTGAATTCCAACCACTCCTGCTTCACTTAGATAATCCTCAAGACTTTGGGTAGCGCGGTAGTTAGAGTGGATTGGACTCGCCTCTCGTACAATAAATCCGCTTGCCTGAATTTTATTGCTTTCCATATCTTCAGGATTGACGCCATAGTTTCCAATGTGTGGGGTTGTCATGGTAATAATCTGACCACAGTAGGAAGGATCAGTGAGAATCTCTTGATAGCCAGTCATACTGGTATTAAAGCAGACTTCACCGCCGGAGGTACCGATAGCGCCTAGAGAAAATCCTTTAAAGTGGTGTCCGTTTTCCAGCAAGAGGATGGCGGGCTTTTTCATTAAAGCTTAATCTCACTTTTTACCATCGATCTGCAACCCCAAAATGTGCAATTCAGACAATTTTGTTGAATAATTAATGAAAGATGCAGAAGAGGTGAAAAATTTTGAGGAATGAGGGCTTTGAAAACATTAAGATGAAAGATGAGTTTATGTGGATTTTATTAACTAGGAATACGAGGTTGAAGATTATGATGAAAATATATCTCGAAACCCCACGATTGATTCTGAGAGAATTTACAGAACTGGATATTGATAATCTGGTTGATTTGGACTCTGATCCCCTGGTTACTCTTTATATCAATGGTGGCGAACCCACACCCCGTGGCGATGTCGCAGAGCAGGTTTTGCCCAGGATATTGCAGTATTATAAGGACCTGGATAGACAGGGCATCTGGGCTGCAATTGAAAGAGCAAGTGGTGCCTTTATGGGTTGGTTTCATCTTCGTCCGAACCGGGCGAATGTTGCTGAAACAGAATTGGGCTATCGCCTGAAACAAAAATATTGGGGTCAGGGAATAGCCACAGAAGGTTCTGCAGCCCTTGTGAAAAAAGGCTTTGAGGAATTGGGTCTTGATGTCATCATGGCTGCTGCTGACCCTGCCAATGGTGCCTCGAGGCGGGTCATGGAAAAAGTTGGGCTTAAGTATGAAAAAGAAATGATGGAACCAGACGGCTTCGTCATCGTGAGATACAGTCTTGATCGTGAAGACTACTTTAAGAAAAAGGAAAATTGAAAACTTATAATGTCCATATTTACCAATAGAATTGAACGCGAAGTCAGAACCGTTGAAATAATGATCCAACTCTACTGCAAACATCATCACGGCTTAGTGGTGCATGATTGCCCGAGTTGCTCCGAGCTACAAAACTATGCCCTGGATAGACTCAATCGCTGCCCGTTTCATGAGGGTAAAACATCCTGCAAGAATTGTCCCATCCATTGTTACAAACCCGGGATCAAGGATGACATTAAACAGGTCATGAGGTATTCAGGTCCCAGAATGCTGTTGAGACATCCCGTATTAACCATGTTTCATTTTAGTGATAATCGACGCAAGGAGCCTCTTAGTATACTTACCCAAACTCAGAAGAAGGAGCTTGAGGATGGTAAGGACTGTCAGGGGCCAATAGGATAAAAAGTGAATTTTGCTCATCGGAGTAGGATTCGAGCCCTCTATCTACGCCTGCGGCTACGATAGACAAGCCTAGAAGAGAAATAAATCTTCAATCTTAAATTGCAATTATTAAATCAGAGATGAGCCACCCAGGAGAGTCGAACTCCTGACCTACGCATTACGAATGCGTTGCTCTACCAACTGAGCTAGGGTGGCATTAAAAAAGCGCGTGAATATAGATTTTGCTCAAACGCTTGGCAAGCAATGCTGAGAGCAACAATTTGCTGCCAATCTTCACCAAGTTGATATTTTAAAAAGACTGACAACACTGTTTGAGACTATTACTTTAATAGACTATGGAAATTTTAACCTTACTCCTGATTATTACCATTACAGCCATCTCAGCGGTAACGATCTGGATGAATCTGCCTGGAAGTTTCCTCATGCTCATATTTATCTTCGTTTGGGCCTGGTTTAGTGATTTCGTCCTTATCTCACTTCCTGAAATTTTTATCATATTCGGACTCCTGGTTTTGCTGGAAATACTTGAGTTCGCCCTCAGTGGTCTGGCAGCTCAATATGGTGGAGCTGAAAAACGCTCAGCTTTTCTTGCCGTTGTGGGTGGAGTTATGGGAACAATCGTTTTAGGAAGTTTGTTCTTTATCGTAGGCGCAATACTTGGCCTGTTGATAGGATCCTATCTGGGAGCCTATTGGGGTGAGCACCAGGCGGGCAAATCTCCTGGAGAAGCAAGACGAGCTGCTCTCGCTGCCCTTATGGGAAGTATTGCAGGGAAACTGTTAAAAAGTGCCACGACGGTGATAATTGGCGTGTGGATGATCCAGGAAATTCTATGATCTTGAAGACGAAAATGACCTGTCTTTTATACCTGGCTGTGGGGCTTGCATCGCTCACTGCCCAGGACATGCATATCACTAGGCTACATTATGGTGGCGGTGGTGACTGGTATGCGAATCCCAGTTCGCTCCCCAATCTTATTCACTTTATGAGTAGTGAAACCAACATTCGTGTAGATCCTGAAGAGTCCAGAGTCAAGATCACAGATACAGACCTGTACAACCATCCCTTTCTGTATATGACAGGACATGGTAATGTGAATTTCAGCAAGGAAGAGGTGCATAAACTTCGTGACTATCTGAATGGAGGTGGTTTCCTGCATGCCGATGATAACTATGGCATGGATGCATCCTTCCGCAGGGAAATGAAAAAGGTCTTCCCCAAAAAAGAATGGGTTGAGCTACCTCATGATCATCCACTTTTCAGTGCATATTTTTCTATGGAAAATGGATTACCAAAGATTCATAAACATGATGAAAAAGCCCCTCAAGCCCTGGCACTCTTCCACCATGGTCGTATGATTGCCCTTTATACCTATGAGAGTGATCTGGGAGATGGCTGGGAGGACGTTGAAGTTCATAAGGATGGGGAAAAGAAGCACAGAGCTGCCCTGGAGATGGGCACGAATATTTTAATATATGCATTCACCCATTAAGACATGACCCAACCCATCAAATCAACGTCAGCACAGGCTGAAACTGCCACCTCAGAGCTCCTGCAACTGGCCCAACATGCCCGAAGTGAAGCCCGGGGTAAGGGTGCCTTATTGGGAGTGGCGGGATTTACACTCATTGCAATATTAGTTACTATTTTTGTCTGGCTGGAAAGTTTTCGCTACTTCTCTCCAGAATTTAAAACATTATTTCTCAGTGTATTAGGTGGCCTGGGTCTGCTTCTGGTAGGAGGGATTTTCGGGATATATTGGCTATTAAAAAGGCAACAAATTGAATCTACCAAACCTGAAAACCTGGCTCTCCAAATCGGTGAAAGACTCCCTGAAATCGGAGATCGGATTCTAAATACAGTCCAACTGAGTAACAGGAAAACACCTGATGGTATTTCTGATAGTCTACATCAGGCAGCTGTTCAGTCCGGGATTAAGGTCATTGAACAAGTTCCAGGTGGTCTATTGTTTCCAACCGATAAAATCTATAGCTATCTAAAAAGAACTGGTATTGGAATCGCTGTACTTCTATTGCTATACGTGATTAATTTTCAGGATACAAACGCTGCCATTACGCGTTTGAGTCAACCTGAAATTGCCTTTGAATATCCATTACCTCTTCAAATAAATCTAAGTGCAACAACACATCAGGTATTAGCAGGTGACAGCCTCATTTTATCCGGGCTGATTAGCGGACGTGATTTGAATAAAGTTGAGTTGATCATCCAAACGCGGAAGGACACTAACGTATTCGCTGTGGATGTGACAGATAAAAGCTTCAAGCTACCCATGAATCATTTGCTGAATAGTTTTACAACGATTGCCAGGGTTGCGAACAATCGCTCATGGGAACCCTGGGATGAAATCCATTCAAATGTAGTGAATGTCCAGGTCATCAATCGTCCATTGGTACAGGATTTAACGGTTCGCATTCGACCTCCTTCATATACCAGACTCCCAACAGAAATATTTACCCGTAACATTATGGACATTAGCGGATTCAGAGGATCTCGTATAAGTATTGAGGGGCTTGCTTCGAAAGATATCGCTTCTGGAGTACTTCATTTTGAGAATTCGAAATCAATCCCTCTTGAGATGATGGGAACTCGTTTTAAGGTCGCATTTACTCTCAATAAGGCCGACCAGGTCTGGATCGAGCTGGTAGATCATGAGGATGTAAACAATCTGGATCCACTGGTATATCCCATTTATGTCGCCACTGATGTTGCACCGGTTATCAGAGTTTTAGTTCCAGGGCAGGATGTGATTATAGGTGATAAGATGATCCTCCCAACCCGTTTGAAATTGGATGATGATTTTGGCTTCTCCAGTCTGGAGCTAAACTACCAGATACAGCATCCTGACTATCTCATGGAAGACACCACGGTATATAAATTGAAGGTCGATTTACCGAGAACTGATTTGAGCTCTCTTGAATTTAACTTTACCTGGGACTTGAACGATGTGAGTATGATGCCCGAAGATGCCATACAATATTGGTTTACGGTTTGGGATAACAATAGTGTGGATGGATATCAAAAGGCCTCCTCTCAAAAATGGCTGGCTAGGTTGCCTTCTCTGGATGAGATGTTTGAGGAAATTGCTCAAGGTAATGAACAGGTCAAGCAGGAACAGGAAGATATCCTTGAAGTGGTTAAAGAAATCAAGGAAAAGGTGAGCGAACTAGCCCTGGAAGTACAAAAGGATCCCAATCTTTCCTGGGAACAGCAACAGGAAGCCAATGAGGCCATTGAGCAGGTTAAAGACCTGAAGGAACAACTAGAGAACATCAGTGAACAGCTAGATCAGATGATGACCTCTGCCGAAGAACAAAACCTTTTTAGTGATGAGACCCTGGATAAATATGCCGAACTCCAACAACTCATGGAGCAGCTCATCACACCAGAACTTCAGGAGGCCATGGAACGTCTCCAAGAAGCTATGGAAAAAGATAATCCCAGGGAGATGGAAGCAGCCCTTGAGGATTTTCAAGCTGCCATGGAAAATTTTCAGAAAAGTGTTGAGCGTACACTGGAAATATTCAAGCAGGTTGAGATTGAACAAAAAATTGATGAGCTGGCTACCCGCTTGAATGATCTTGCCGAAAGACAGGAAACCTTAAACTCCGATATTCAGGATGGTGACACAGCTGATGCAGCCATGCAGGAAGAGCAAATATCAAGTGATTTTGATAAGGCACAGGAATTGGCAGAGACTTTAGAGGACTTACTTAACCAATCTGAAGATCTCTCCTCTGAATCTGTTCAGGATTTACAAGAACAAATGGAGCAAGAACAAATCAGCGAAAACCTTGAGGAAGCAGCCTCTCTCATGAAATCTGGCCAAATGTCCCAAGCCATGCCCCCTTCAGAGCAAGCCGAGAAGTCATTGAAAAAGATGGCCGCCCAATCGAGTCAGATGCAATCGGCGCTTCAGCAGCAAATGATGGCAGAAGTGATGTCTGAATTTCGTTCTGCCTTACTAAAGACCTTAAGACTTTCACAATCCCAGGAGGATTTGGAGGGACCTACTGCAAGGACTTCCCGCCAGAGTTCACTGCTCAGGGATTATGCTGACTCTCAGATGGGTCTCATGCAGGGGCTGCAGCAATTATCAGCAGAGCTTCAGGAGTTAGGTAACAAAACTTTTGCTGTTTCGCCTTCAATGGGTCGATCCATGGGTGTCATACAAGCCCAGATGCAAGAAGCCATCAAGGGTCTGGAGGCGAGAAACCCCCGTCAATCCTCACAATCACAGGCTGCCGCCCGAGAAAGTTTGAATCGTATGGCCAGACAATTGGCCAATTCCATGGAATCACTCCAGCAATCCAGGGAATCCAGTGGCTTTAGTGAATATATGCAGCAATTGCAGCAAATGGCAGGACAGCAAGAAGGTCTAAACCAGCAAACCATGCTGCAAATGGGCGCTGGAAGTCCCTCCATGATGCAACAACTTGCCCGCCAACAAATGCAACTACGTGAGGCACTCAAGCAGATTGAGAATGGCATGGGCTCAGATTCCCGCATGCTTGGAGATCTGGGTAAAATTGGTGATGAAATGGAAGAGGTCGCTAAAAAGCTGCAGGCGAAAAGACCTTCTCAGAAGATTCACGAACAGCAGGAACGCATACTGAGTCGACTCCTGGACGCCCAGCGATCTGCAACCAAGAAAGATTTCAGTAAGAAGAGAAAATCTGAGACAGCTGGATCGAATCCATTCTGGACTGGTAGGGACGACCTACCTGAGGATCTTGGCGAAACTCGTAATCAGCTCTACGAAGAATTGATATTTAGCCTGAAACAGGATTACACGCGGGAAGAGCAAGCTCTGATCCGCGAATACTTCAATCGTCTGGAGGCTGAAATCAATGAATAGATTCCTCACAGGATTTCTGCTTGTTATTCTAGCTATTCCTCTCTTGCTGCTGGATACGGCAAAAGCCCAAGGTCTGCCAGGTCGAACCAAGCCACAGGATCAGATTTTAGAGCAGCGAGCGTCATCCCTCGCTCGTTTGGGTAGAACGGAAGAGGCGGTAGATCTCTATCTCCAAATCTTATATAAAAATCCACGCAACTATAACGTTTATTTCCGCGTGAGCAATCTCATGCCAGGTCCGGAAAATGCCCCGGTTCTGCTTGAAATTCTGGAGGACATTCTAAAAACCCAATCGAAGAATACCCGTCTTTCAGCTGAGAAGGGCAGTTTGCTCTATCTACTTGATCGGAAAGAGGAAGCTGTACTGGACTGGCAGAGGATTATTCAGAAGAACCGCAATGACAAATTTATTTATACCTCAGTTACCAATGCCATGCTACAAGCCGGTGCAACCACAGAAGCCATTGAGCTATTAAAAGAGGGCAGAATTACTATAAATGACCCCCAGGCTTTTGCCTTTGATCTGGCACGCATCTATGCTGCAGTGCATGACTATGATCTTGCCAGCAGGGAATACCTCTCCCATCTTGACAAAAATCCAGGTATGCTGGACCATATAAGCAATCAACTCATCCGGCTTCTTGAGAATGACGGGGCCTTCGAGCTGATAAATGCCAACATGAAGCGGCGAATGGCACTCCCAGGGGGACATCAAACTCTGGTTTTGGCCCAGGCTAAAATTCTTCTCCATGAAAAGCACTATGCCGAATGTGCCAGAACCATTCTTGCTTCAGATATAAGTCGCTCCATGAAGGATGTCATGGCTATCGCCAACGATCTCATGGCTGAGCAAGCCTGGGTCCCTGCAGCTGATTTATTTCTATTCATCTCAGCAAACAGTAAGGATAAACGTCAAATTGGTGAAGCGCTTCTAAACCTGGCCTCCACCTATGAATACCGACTCCAGCGAGAGGAAAGCTACAAATCCTTAAGTGGTTATTTCCAGGGGAATCAGTTTTTGGATCTTGATGTCAGATTTCCCAGTGATGAGGATGCCTCGCTGGAAAGGACTTTGAAGTTGTACGATAGTTTGCAAACCCTGCTCCCTCGAACCAATGAGGCTTTTCAGGCTTCGTTTCATATCGCTGAAATTCAGTTGATGGTGAGTGGTGATGTAGATCGCGCCATTCGTGGTTTTCAAAACATTTTTTCTAATGCCCCTCGCGATGAAATTCGACTTGCAGGAGGAAGAAGGTTGGTGGATGCCTGGTTAGTCAAAGGTGATACTTTAGCCGCAGTAAATGTCCTGGCGGAGATCGTGGATGAATTGAACATCGATGAGGATGCACCACATATTGTTGCCTCCAGAATCAAAATAAGAATTCATCAAGGTGACATTCCTCGCTTAAAACGGGAATTGCTGAATTTGAGCGGGGCTGCATCTCCTGCAGACCCAATATTTAATGATGGTCTTGAATTGATGGCCTTGTTGGATGGCAATGGAGAGGAAAATGACCCTCAACTGCAAAGTTATCTGAAAGCAGAAAGATTTGTAACCCAGCACAAACTCACAGAGGCTGTCAAAACCCTTGGGGATATTCGAGGTGAGGCAACTTCCATTGCAGATGAGGCTGGTGTGAGGTCCATTCAGATTCTCCTGGCTCTGGATAATTCAAGCGAGGCAATCAAAGCCATGGACAATTTTTTGAATACTTATTCCGACTCACCCTGGAGAGCGCATGTCCTGGTCTGGCGTGGAGAAGAACTTCAATTCACACAAAATGCTCCTCAGGCTGCTATTCCATTCTATGAGGAAGTGATCATCAATCATCCCCAATACCTTGGTATTCAGGAGCTGAGAATCAGGTTAAGAAATCTAATAGGTGGTGGTTCATGATGCGGTTGAAACAATTATTGGGAATATTCCTGCTAACAGGTACGCTGTTCTCACAAAAGATTTTGATCCCAATGGATGAAACCCAGACCGATCATCTCAAAGCCTATGGAGTAGCTTTTTGGGTTCTGGAGCGCGATATCGACATTGAATGGTTGTTGAATTATCGTGGCGGTAGTTTTCTCATAGATAATTATGCAGATATTGTTCGAGAATTGAGACTCAGGGATGTGAAATTTGAAACAGCCCCTCCTGGTGCTGAGCTTAATATCTATGCCACTATTGAATCCAACAACATGGATATTGTCCTCCTTGAAAAGGCACCAAAGGTTGCAGTCTACTCGCCACCTGGAAAACAACCCTGGGATGATGCAGTCACATTGGCGCTGGAATATGCTGAAGTTGAGTATGATGTGATCTGGGATGCCGAGGTCCTGGATGGAAAACTCAGTGATTACGACTGGCTGCATCTTCACCATGAAGATTTTACAGGACAGTATGGAAAATTCTATCGCAATTATCGCAACGCTGCCTGGTACAGAAAACAACAAAGTGAATATGAAGCTTTTGCCACGCTGAGAGGCTACCCCAGTGTCTCTGAGGAGAAAAAGGCCGTTGCTCGAAGAATTCGGGACTATGTGCTGAATGGTGGCTTTGTCTTTGCAATGTGTAGTGCGACAGATGCCCTGGACATCGCTTTGTCTGCCGAGGGAGTGGATATAGCGGCAACGCCATATGATCATGATCCAGTTGATCCTCAAGCTCAGTCCAAACTGGCATTTGGTAAAACCATGGCATTTGAGAATTACCAGATAATCACAGATCCAATGGTTTATGAGTACAGTAATATTGATGAACCACCCAGCGATCGACCTCGGACCCGTGGGGCGGAGGCAGACTATTTTACCCTCTTTGAGTTCTCTGCCAAATGGGATCCTGTACCCACCATGCTCACCCAGAACCATGTAGGAGTGATCAAAGGATTCATGGGACAAACAACAGGATTTCGAAGATCCACCATTAAAAAGCATGTGGTGGTTATGGGTGATGTTCCTGGCCAGGAGCAGGTGAAGTACATCCATGGGGCTCTGGGAAAAGGAACCTTCACTTTTCTTGGGGGTCATGATCCAGAGGATTATCAACACTTTGTGGGGGATCCACCGACTCAACTATCCTTACACAGGAACTCACCAGGCTATCGATTAATCCTAAATAATATCCTTTTTCCCGCAGCCAAGAAGAAGGAACGCAAAACCTAGACGGTTTTATTTTTTTGCTATTACGTTAGTAAAATCAATTCTACAATTGATACACATTTGCCAAGTATTCTTGTGTTGATGAGCTCCTAAAAAAGCAGTGATCATCAGCTGCCTTTTTTTGTGGACATTTCGGCGAGCTCAATGTCCGGATTAATCACATAGTACTTTGTATTTTTAGCAGGAGGTGTAGTTTTTAAGCCAAACATGAAAACATTTATCGGATTTATCATTGCTCTTGTATGTTTAAGTGTCCAGGCACAGGACTCAAGCTATAGCTATGCCGGCTGGGGCAAACCTGGCTCTGCTCAGTCAGTCCCCCTGAAAGTCTTGAAAGATAAATCATTTACCCTGGTTATCCTCAGTGGTGAAAACCCGGTATTGATCAAACGATTCAACGAAAAGCATACTCTTCATGAACACATCGAGAATGAGTATGATGAGTATGGAAATCATCGCTCCAGCAAGTTATTTGATGCCATGGGGCGTCTTAAAGAGGAAAGTAAATTCCAGAATGACCCCTCTGAGATGGCTCTATTCAGGACTATTTTCGGGAACACCTTTGTTCCGGCCAATTCCAATTTTATGATTCGCAGGGAGTACAACGAATTTGAACGCGAAACAGGTTATTTCATCATAGGTGTGATGGGGCAAACACTGTACTCTAGAGTGACCCTGTATAGGGATGATCGACGCAAAGATCGTGAAATTCTCAAGGATGACCTGGCAGATAAAATTCTAACGGAGCGACGTTACAAATACATTGATTCTGAGAATCGCACCGTGCTGGAAGAGTTTGACGGCACAGGCAAGATGGTGCAACGAGTGGTGCTATTTGATCACCACGATATTATCCAGGAATAATGAATAAGGAGGATATATGAAAAGAAGTGTGGCAATGTTGTTGATCCTGAGTTTGGCCGTTTTCGGTGTAGCCCAGGATGCTGTAGAAGACTCTGAAGTTCTAGTAGATCCCTTTGCTGATCTGCTCATGCAGGCGGAGGTTGCTCACGATGCCAAGGATTACGAAGCCACTATGAAGCTTCTCGAAGCTGCTGAGAAACTCGATGGACAAAACGAAGAAGTATTATGGAAGATCAGTCGTGGATATTTCGATTTTGCTGATCGTAAACCCAACGATGTTGAATACAAAAAACAATACATCTATGACGGCAGGACCTATGCAGAAAAGGCACTCGCCCTGAATGATAAAAGTGCTGGTGGACATAAATGGTACGCCATTCATCATGGTCAGATTGGTGAAGCCGAGGGCACCGAACAGAAAATTAAAAATTCCTACGGTATGAGAGACCATACCATGTTGGCTATCAAGTACGATCCATCCAATGCCGGAAATTACCATGTTATGGGTCGCTGGCACTATGCCCTGTCTGACTTATCATGGATTGAACGCCAGATAGCCAGTATTATTTATGCCACACCCCCGGAAGCTTCATTTGAAGAAGCCCTGGAATTTTTCAAGAAGGCTCATGATCTGGATAAAAAAGATATCCGCAATATGCTTTACATCGGATACTGTTACGACGAACTCGATGATGAAAAAGCTGCTGCTGATTGGTTAAATATGGCAATTAATACCAATGCATCAAGTGAAAGTGATCGTGGGTTGCAAGCAGAGGCCAAAGAAGCTCTAGACGATCTATAAAAATATTTTGAAAAGGGCGCTCCCTGTGAGTGCCCTTCTTTTTTTGAAGTAAGGAAGTTCCATGATTACACCTGATCCTATTCAACCTGGTGCCACCTTTGCTGTAATCTCACCAGCCTCAGCCCCATCTCCTGAAAAACTTGACCGTGGGCTGAACTATCTCCGCTCAAAAGGATTCAAAATCAAGGAAGGTCCTAACCTCCGCAGTAAGAATAAGTATCTTGCCGGGCACGGTCCAGAACAGCTAGCTGATATCCACTGGGCTTTTGAAGATGATGAAATTGACGCTATCATTTGTAGCAGGGGGGGCTATGGTACTCCACGCTTCCTGGATGATTTGAATTATGAACTTATCGCTCAAAACCCTAAGTTTTTCATTGGTTATTCCGACATAACTGCTCTGCAATGCGCTCTGGCTGTAGAGACAGGATTGGTAGCCATATCTGGTGTGATGGCAGCAGTTGAAATGGCTGCTGAGGAGGGTATTGATCCCTACACAGAACAGGTTTTTTGGGATTTGATCACCAAGCCCATGCCAGGACAGGTTCTTAAAAACCCCAGCGATAGGCCCCACGCCATTTTCTCTGAAGGAACAGGTGAGGGACCTCTGGTAGGTGGCTGTTTATCGCTATTCAATAATCTCATGGGAACTCCATATTTCCCAGATGTAGCTGGTGGTATCATGGTTCTGGAAGATATTGGAGAAAATGCACAACATCTGGATCGCATGCTCAGTCAGTTCAAAATGGCTGGTTTTTTCCATGGGGAAGATCGAATTAACGGACTCATGTTGGGTCAGTTTATTGATACCTGGGAAAATGCTGATGAAGATGATTTTCTACTGGATGAACTTGTGCGAGATATTATTGGTAAAGTGGACTTTCCCATTGTGTCAGATGTGGCCTATGGACACGGGATGCGCAAAATGACCCTGCCCCTGGGTGCCAATGTAAAATTAAATGGAAATGATGGGAGTCTGACCCTCTTATGATGATGGATTGGACAGAATGGTTAGGATATATCGCTTCTGTTGTAGTGGCCGTTTCACTGACCATGACAAATATCCGTCGTTTAAGATGGATAAATTTGGTGGGCGCCATAGCGTTTACAATTTATGGAGCTATTCTGCAACTATATCCGATTTTGGTGGTGAATGGCTTTATCGTCGGCGTAAATATCTACTACCTCGTGCGTATTGCCCTGACGAAGGAGCATTTCCATCTCATCCCCATCTCCTGGGATACGAGTATATTTTTACCGCGGTTTATCGAATTTTATCTCCATGATATACGAAAACATTTCCCTGATGTAGTTGTTGACGAACTGCGACAATACCGATCTGTATTTATTACCAGAAATGTGGTCCCGGTAGGTCTCTTTATTTATGAGCGACTGGAGAATGGTATTATTCAAATTCATCTCGACTATGAAATACCCATGTATCGTGATTTTGAAAGTGCACGCTATTTTTTCCGAGAGTTCCGTGAAATGGTCCAGGAAAAAGGATTTCATACCTATGTTGCCTATTGCAATGTGCCGGTTCATCAGCGTTATTTGCGACGCATGAAATTCACGGAGGATGCCAAGGAACCCGGTCGCTTCATTCGCGAGATGTCGATTTAGCGAAATAGCTTAGGAGAAACACAATGCTTCATAAAATCGTCAGCCTCACATTACTACTCAGTACATTCACTACGGCTCAAAATTTGCAACTTCACTATGAAGCCTCTGGAGATAGGGAGTACCTCGTTTCCACCCTTGAAATGTTTAAACCAGACCAATACGGTTCCACCTTCTGGTTTGTGGATATGGAGTATAATACCCCTGGGGTGAATAATGGAAATCTGGCTTACTGGGAAATCGCCCGCTCCTTTACACTTCCTGTAAATAATCTATCTGCGACCATTCAATACAACGATGGTGTAGCATCCGACTTTCCCATTGACCAAGTTTGGCTTGCAGGAATCAATTACTATCTAGACCTGGGCTTTGTGGCACTGCCAATCGACATTCTCTATCGTGCCGCCCAGGGAGCAGATTCACCAGATTTTCAGCTGACCACAACCTGGTTTGTACCCCTCATGGATGGGAATATTGAATTTTCAGGATTTTTTGATCTCTGGTCTCAGGATAAATTTGGTTCAGATGAAACACAAATCGTGATTTTGGGTGAACCGCAGATCTGGTACAATGCCAATGAGCATCTTTCCATTGGAACTGAAGTAGAAATCAGCAATAATTTTGTAGTAGATGGAATGGGTAATCTTAAGGAAGGTGTTCAAGCACTTCCCACCCTTGGTTTACGCTGGACCTTTTAAGTTAAGTTTAGATTTAATTGGATAGAAAGAGCCGAGTTTTATCGGCTCTTTTTTATTGGAAGAAGTTTTGTTCAGGACACCTGACGTAGTTGTTCGTTGGTAAATAGAATGATATGATAGGGATCAGAAATAGTGGTAGTAGAGGGAATGGAAAAAATCTTAGCATCCTTGCCCACCTCAATACTTCCGATTTTATCGACCAGGCCAAGTGCTTTGGCTCCATTGAGGGTTGCCATCTTAATTATTTCTTCGGGTTTGAAACCATATTCAGCAGAAGCGGACCTCATTTCAGCCCGAATATCCATATGTTCAGCAAAAGTGCCCAGACAGATATTAAAACCCTTGTCCTGTATCAATTGACCCGGTGCAGTACCCAGCTCCCACTGACGATCGAAGCGTGGATGAAGGCACATATGGAAAACCTCAGATCGGGCTTTGAGCAGATCTAACTCTTCCTCTTCCAGCAGGATAACTTGACTTAAAATAGTCTCTTTGGCTGCAAAGGCATTACTCACAAAATATCGAAGTGGGGAAGTACGCGGTGGCTGCCATCTGTAATCCATATCCTCTTTACCCAGGAGATATTGATATATTCGGCCCTGCCCCTTGAGGAAAAAGATATCCTCATCTTTCATAAAGGACATGGGCAAGGCAGTGCGCTCTTCAGATCGAGATATCTGCCTGAAAACTTCTGGTGCCAGATTAAATAAAAATTCCCCGGAGTGATGGAACCGGGTTAGATCTGTGTTAGTAAATTGCCCTCGATTGTTCCAGATTTCAAAGGCATTACTATCTCGAAAACCATGGAGCATTTCAAAAACGACTGAATAGAGTCCTGAATTCTCGAGGTGCTGACTGATTTCAGGGTGTCTCGTACGGATACCAATGGCAGCGGTTCCATAGTCATAACCCCGTTTGATGGCGCTGAGAAGTTCGCTTTCTACTTCAAGTTTTGAACTAAGTCGCGAAGCATTTTTGCCTGAATGAAGCCAATTTAAAAAAGAACCGCGAGGTGTTGTTTGTGGATCGGCTACCGGGTAATCCGGATGGAAGAGGGCATTCACTAAAGAAGGGCAAACTACGGAAAAACCTAGATCTTGAACTGCCTTCTTATCTCCAGTAAAATCGACCTGCTTACCTACAGCGATAATTTTCCCATCAGCGATGGATATATAGCCATCTCGGATAGGTTCAGAGACAATGGGGAGTATCCATTCAGAAAAAAAAGTACGTTCAACCATGGTTACAATGTAATTAGGATTTATGAATTACGTATTAGGAATTGAAAATGAGTCTCGGCTAGAGAGCTTTTCGGCTATATTAGTATCCATGTCAGAGAAAATATCCCAACATCGAAAAAATATAGATGACCTCGATTCAAAAATTTTAAATCTGATCCAGGACAGAATTGACCAGGCTATTATTATTAGAGGGTTAAAAACGGAGCAAGGCATTCCCTTGTTTACACCTGAACGGGAAAAAGATTTGATAAATCGTCTTGTTGAAAAGTCAGCCGGACGCATTCCAGCTGAAGTCATTGAGGATATCTGGAAAACTATTATCAAGGGAGGAAAGCGGACGGGGGACAGTCAATAATCTTGACACTACTTGCGAAAGTTCGCTATTATGGCACAGGAATTGAATCTTTTAAACAATCAAAAATTTATATCTAACCCATTAGGAGGAGTTAAAAAATGAGTAGAAAAAAAATATCACTTATCGGTGGGGGACAGATCGGTCAGATTCTGGCTCTTATCTCTGCCCAGAAACAATTGGGTGATGTTGTTATTTTAGATATCCCAGACTTTGAGGGATCGGTAAAAGGAAAAGCTCTGGATCTCATGGAAATGCGTCCCCTGGAGGGCTATGATGTCAATATCACCGGAACCAGTGATTATGCTGATATCGCTGATTCAGACGTGGTTATTATTACTGCAGGTGTCCCTCGCAAGCCAGGTATGTCTCGCGATGATTTACTGGGAATCAATCTAAAAATCATTTCCAATGTTGCTGAGAATGTTAAAAAATATGCCCCTGATGCATTTGTAATTGTTGTATCCAATCCCCTGGATGCCATTGTCTACGCATTTTACAAGGTCTCCGGTTTTTCAAAGAATAAAATTATCGGTATGGCTGGAGCGTTAGACTCCTCACGTTTCAAAGCCTTTATCGCTATGGAAACTGGCTACTCAACACAAGATGTCTCTTGCCTCGTTCTTGGTGGACATGGTGATACTATGGTTCCGTTGACTCGACTGGCTACAGTGGGTGGTGTACCTGTAACCGAATTATTGGATGCTGATAAATTGGAAGCTATTGAAAAACGAACCAGAATGGCCGGTGGTGAGATTGTTAAGCTGCTGGGCAACGGCTCCGCATTCTTTAGCCCTGCTCAGTCTGCCATCGATATGGCTGAATCCTACTTATTGGACAAAAAACGTGTCATCCCAAGCGCAGCCTTGTGCGAAGGTGAATACGATATTGATGGTTTGTTTATCGGTGTCCCCTGTGTTATTGGCGCTGGCGGAATCGAAAAAATTATCGAAGTCAAACTGAATGATGATGAAAAAGCAGCTCTTAAAGTAACTGCTGAACATGTCTCTAGTGTGGTTGCTGAAACTAAACTCTAGAGATCTGACTATATGGGAAAAGGGAGTGCAACAGCGCTCCCTTTTCCATTTATTTGCAAAGTTGCTGTTGGTTCTTGTTATCCTGACCTTCTCAGGATGCGACACAGATCTAGTCCCAGATATTGACAAAGCATTAAGCCCCCAGGCACAGGCTCTCGTTGATAGCGCTTTCGCTCCTTTTCAGGGTGACACACTTGTGGACCACCATGTTCATATCCTGGGATTGGGAAATACGACAAGTGGCATCGAAGTACACCCTGATACACGATCCTATTTGCACCCCTTCAAACTTACGCGCTTTAATCATTTCATGAATGCTGGTAGTGTTACCAATGAAGCATTGGCCGACGAACAATATATGCAGCACCTCCTGGCACAAATCGAAAAAATTCCTGGTGAATTTCGTGTTAAAAGTCTGGCCCTGGATCATTTCTACAAAGAAAACGGTGATCAAGATCCAGACAACTATGAAATTTACATTCCCAATGAATATGTTGTTAAATTGGGGCAAATTCACCCTGACAAAATTGTCCCTATAATTTCAATCCACCCCTATAGACTGGATGCTGTGGCTGAGCTTGAGAAGTGGGCCACTCAAGGGGTTCGGGTTGTCAAGTGGTTACCAAATGCCCAGGGAATTGATCCATCTTCATCCCTGTGTGACCCATTCTATGACGCGATGAACCGTTTGGATATGGTACTCTTAAGTCATGCTGGCAAAGAACAGGCGCTGGACTCCCACGGTAGACAACATCTTGGTAATCCGCTCTTATTGCGCCGTGCACTTGACGCACAGGTAAAAGTTATTATCTGTCACTGCGCCACATCAGGGACATCTCAGGACCTGGAAGATTCCCAACTTCCAGAAGTTGACAATTTCTTACTATTTATGCGTTTGATTGATGACCCAGTTTATGAGGGATTACTATTTGCTGATATTTCTGGAATGACCCTGGTCAATCAAGTTGGAAATTCATTAAAGGGAATTCTAGCACGCCCAGATCTGCATTCCAGACTGCTGTATGGTAGTGACTATCCGCTACCGGCAGTGGATATTCTGAATCAAAACTATGCGCTTGGTTTGTTAGGATATCTAGATGAAGAGATTGTTGGGGTCTTAGATGAGCTCCAGGAGATAAATCCACTTCTATACAGTTTTGTCCTCATGCGATCATTAAAACATCCGGAGAGTGGCGCTAAATTTTCTGAGGAGCTTTTCAGGAATAAAATTCCTTAGTCCTAACTTACCACCTTCACACGTATTTTTCGTTCACGCGGTCCATCAAACTCACAAAAATAGATTCCCTGCCAGGTCCCGAGCTGCAATCGACCTTCCTCAACTATAATCTGAGTGGAATTACCCATGAGCGAGGCTTTCATGTGAGCTGCCGTATTTCCCTCAAAATGTTTATAATCGGCATGATCCCATGGGATGGTTCGGTCGAGAATATTGATTAAGTCTCGAGTCACATCAGGGTCGGCATTTTCATTGATGGTAATTCCTGCAGTTGTGTGTGAAACAAAGACTGTCAGGATTCCAGATTTCACATTGCTCTCAGCCAAAGCTTCCATAACCAGGGAAGTGATGTTAAGAAATTGATCCCGTTGTGTGGTGGATAGTGTTTTAGTTATCATAATAGGTTCCCAAAATTTATTAGCTGTTTTCTTTAAACTCAAAAATCATGATGCCACCAAAAAACGGACCTTCTGCAGGGAAGTAATACTTCAGAAAATCCAGCTTCACTGTTTCGCCTGCACTTTGTGAGGCATGAACAAGAAATTTTCCATCTATTATCATCCCCTCATGACCCATGACGATTCCCATTTTGAAGTAATTTGGTTTTACAAAAGTCACTCCAGCGATAGTAGGTAATTTGGCCAGTAGTTCCGGTGTGATCTCATTGTTGGGTATGTAGTAAGCAGTCATATTGCGGTTCCAGCTCAGATCAAGAAATTCCTCGCCATCTTCCTTTTGATTCAACGTGATATTCACTGAATCAAGTGCTGTTTTGGGGAGCAGAGTCTGGGTAATGTCCACTGTATTGGGATTCATGGTAATTCGATCAACAGTATAATGCCATCTCGATCGGTAAGTAGGCTGTTTGATGCCATTGGAGTCAGCTTTGTAATGCAACTGTATCATGTTTATTCGAGCTTCATCCCAGCTTGAACTTTTTGCTGCAGCCAGGGATGTAAGGTTGTGACCAGTGCAGTCGGAAACATCATAACGGATAATCGGATCAAGGTCTGGTTCAGCTTCTTCACCTAACTTAAAGATTTCATAGGGGGTGCCGACTCGCCACAATGCGATATGTTTAAGGCGTTGTTGAAAATCAGGAAAGCGCAGTTGGAATTGAGGGAGTGTCTCACTCATCTGTTCCTGGGTCAATGTCCAGGGGGAAGGTAATGTGACCAGCCATTCTTCATTTGTGAGTGTTTCCTGACAACTCATTAGACCAAGCAACATGTTCATCATCAGTAGTGATTTAATGAGTCTCATTTGATTTCTCCTCGTTTGGCGCGTCGATTCCGAAAAGCATCAGTTCCTCGTC
Organism: Fidelibacterota bacterium; assembly: GCA_016784025.1. GTDB lineage: Bacteria > Fidelibacterota > UBA8477 > UBA8477 > JABMPR01 > JABMPR01. The sequence goes on from JADHVL010000011.1 coordinate 111,634, forward strand.
ATCGCCTGGCAACTCTATCATTTTTTTGTAATGCATCCCAAGTTTTCTCAGCAAATGAAGCGAGCGACGATTGTTGCTGGTTGCAATAGCCTCAATATGGTCCAACTTATGGGTTTCAAAACCGTATTTCAGCACGGCACTGGCCGCTTCATAGGCATAACCTTGTCCCTCATATTGCTCAAGGAGGGAATAACCAATATCTGCATGTTCCATGCCATCCCGATGCGTGAGGCCACAATTACCAACCCGAATCTGATCAGACAGTCTTTCAATGATGTAAAACCCAAAACCCAGAGCTTCGTAGCTTGGTAAAACACGAGTCTCAAGATAATCTCTGGCTTGTTCAAGTGTGTCAACATCGCGGCTACCGATATACTTTACCCACTTCGGGCCATTTAATAGTTCCAGGATAAAATCATTGTCCTCCAGAGTCATTCTCCGGAGCAAGAGACGCTTGGTTTCTAGAATGATCATAACATGGGGGAGGTGAAAAGGGGTGAAATTGAAGCTGCCACCATGGAAGCTTTACCAGTCAATCAAGATCTGATCATAATGATCGCGATGATCCTCATCGGCTCTACTCAGTCGCTGCAAATAGGAAACTTCACCGACTTCATAAAGGAAGCTTGCTAATTCCTTATGCTTAGCATTCAGAAAATTTTTGGTAAAGTTGCGGGACTCTTGCATTTTAATACTGGATTCCAAATTTCGCATCAATTCAACCAGCGTTTCTCGAGCCTCATCTTTGTTGCCTGAATCCCACTGATCAATAGCTTCATAATAGGCAAATTTCATTTTTCTGAAATTCTGGCTTCGACTCAACTTTTCGATGTCTTCCAATCGATCCTTCCATCCAAGCGAAAAAGAATCATTGGAGCCATTGCGGGCTACCTGGCGTGCTTCTGTATAGAGTTGACTGCCACCAAACTGACTCCAGGTGTCAAGGTCTCCGCCAAGTATTGTCAGCACCCAATAATCCAAAAATGAGGTGAGAGAATTAAAACTTCTCGACCGCAAAAGCGCATCACCTGGATTAAAAGTGAACTGCCAGCTTTTATCAAAGTACTTTTGGTCATCACCATTTCCCCAGAAAGCTTTACCGGTATAAATTTTCTGGGAGCCGGACTCGATGTAACTGTCCAGATAAATCGTCGCCTGGATGGTAAAATCAGTTGGCAAATCTTCAAATGTCCATTCAGTATTTTCAATGTAATAGGCAATATCGGAGGCCAGTTGAGAAACAGCCTGGCGCGGAACATCGTCAAGATTTTTTACATCAAGTTTGATTTCCGCATTAATCCCCTGTGCAGATAGAGATACGGCCCATAAAAGGAGCATGCTTATATATTTATTCATATGTTTGTAAATATAAAAACCAGACATTTGTTTCCAAATCAATTGGAAAATTAAGATATCCTCACTTTCAGAATAAAGTAGCAACAAATTGACACACTAGAATAAATTTACTAGATTGACGGTCATTCTATGATGGGTTTGTGTTGAAACCTGGATTAGTAACTAATATTTAGTGGAGTCACCTTGATTATTAAAGTACCGGTCAGATTACTAACTGCGTGTCTCTTCATTTTCATGGTCTCAGGACTTTTCGCCGAAGAATCCGCTGAAATAGACAGCCTGAAAAAGATACTACGCAGCACCACAGAGGGTGAGACTGTTGATTTAATGAATCAACTCTCAGAAGCACATGCCGGCAAAGAATGGGGCAAAAGCCAACGCTATGCAAACCTGGCATTAGATTTAGCCATTTCTTTGCAGGACCAATATGGTCAGGCTGTGGCACATACAAACCTGACTCTCTTTTATATTGAACAGGCAAATTATCGCGACGCTCTTGATCATGCCATGCTGGCGCTTAACATCTTTGAATCTCTTTCTGATGATTATCAACTTGCTATTACACTGAGAACAATTGGTCGAACTTATAGCTTGCTCAATCAAAGTGACCAGAGCCTGGATTATTTCTTGCGAGCCCTTATGATTTTTGAGGATATCAGTAAAGATGAAGAAGTCGCTGCGACGGTCATGATGGTTGGCGATGTTTTTTCCCAGTGGGGTCAGACAGAAAAAGCCCTCCGTTTCTTTGAACGTTCCCTTGGTATTCATGAAAAATTAAATGATCATGAAGGTGTACTCCGCAGTGAGAACAAACTTGCTCAAACCTTGATGATTTTACGCCGTTTTGAAGAAGCTCAGAATCATCTTGAACGGGCTTTGGTTATCGCTGATGAAAATGATGCCTTTAAACTTCTGGCGAACCTGTATACTAGCTTGGGTGAACTTCACTACCATCAATTCCAGCTCAGCACGGCTCAAAAATATTTCCTGGATGCTCTGGAAATGAAAAGAACCATTGGAGACCAGGGTGATATTGCCGTTGCCTTAAGCGATGTGGCCAGGGTCTATCAGGAATCTGGTGACACTCCCAAGGGGATATTTTATTACGAACAGGGTCAGGAACTGGCTGAAGCCGCAGGTGAAGATGCTATTTCCGCCGAGATATATCTGCAAATGGGTGATCTATACATGCAGGAGGCAGATCAAACCAAGGCCATTCAATCTCTATTATCAGGATTAAACATTGCAGAACAAATTCAAGATTTCCTCACTATAGAGAGAGCAAATCATCTGCTGACTGTGGCCTATTCGAGATTTGGTCAACCTGGTAAAGCTCTGGTTTATCAGAAAGCACTTCAGCTGACTCGAGATGAGATTAACCGACAACAAAGTAATCGTCGTGTTGCTGAGCTTGAAATTCGATACGAGCTGGATAAACGTGATAGAGAGCTGGATGAGCTCAAAGGTGAGGCGTTTATAAAAGATATTGAATACCAGAGGACCTTTACTGTGATGTGGGTAGTATTTGGATTCTCAATTGCCATTCTGGTTCTTTTTCTGGGATTTGTATTTTATCGTGGTCGCCTTATTAGAAAGGCCGAGCAAGAAAAAATGGAGCAGGCCTTACGTATTAAGGCCGACTTTACTGCCATGTTGGTCCACGATCTGAAAAGCCCGCTTACCTCAGTATTTGGCTTTGCTGAATTGTTAAAAATGGGTGAAAAACCCTATGACCGTATCAAAGAAATTGCCGTAACCATTCGCAAAACCAGCCAAAAAATGCTGCAACTTGTGAATGAGATGCTCGACCTTTCCAAATTTGAAGCTGGTAAGATGGTCCTCAATAAAACTGAGACACCTCTCAAGCCCATCATCAACACATCAATCGAAATGTTGGGACCTGTTGCAGACCAGAATGAGACAGAAGTCACCTCTTCCGCTCCAGATGGACTGCCCCCCTGTCACTGCGACGCTTTAAAAATTGAACAGGTCATCACCAATTTTATTGGAAATGCCATAGAGCATACACCCAAGGGCACAAAAATCCATGTGAAGCTTGAGGAGATAAAGAAAGGCGGTGAAGCGTTTCTCTATTTCTCAGTTACAGATAATGGTCCCGGTGTTGATAAGGATCAACAAGATAAAATATTCGATAAATATGCCCAGTTGAGTTCTCGTAAAACTGCCAAGGGTCTCGGATCAGGTCTAGGCTTGGCTGTTTCGCAAATGACCATTGAGCAACATGGTGGAAAAGTGGGCTACAAGGATGCTGAGCCAGTAGGTAGTGTCTTTTATTTTACCATTCCTTGTAAGAATCAGGATATCCCAAAAGTTCAGCCCTCGAATAATATTCAAGCCCAAGCCTGAGTTTAATTCAAATTAAATATGTCTCATTCTCCCTCTGAGTTTGGACCTCTCAACTATATTTCCCGTGGGTATGGGTATAGTGAAAAGGAATCTGTACTGAAGGTTTTTGAGCCATTATCAGACTCACCACAAATTTTGATTATGGGTTCCATCCATGGCGATGAATCACTCTCTACCATACTCCTTTCAGAATGTCTTCGATCAATTCAAGATCATGAGTTAAAATCTTCAATCATTCTTGCTGTTAATCCGGACGGTGTTTTGGCAGGTACGCGCTGTAATTCCCGAGGCGTTGATCTCAATCGAAATTATCCCACAGACAATTGGTCACCTGATCCAGTTTATTACCGCAATCGACCAAGTACTCCTCAAAATATAGCACTGAGCCCGGGAGCTGCGGCTGCCTCAGAGTCTGAGACTAAAGCCCTCATAAAATTGATCCAGGAGATCACGCCAAAACTTATTGTTTCGATTCATGGTTTTCTCGGTTGTATCGATGACCCTGATGCCTCACCCATAGCGAAGGATATTGCACTGCGCAGTGGTCTGGAGTTGGTCCCAGATGTTGGTTATGCCACACCAGGCTCTTTTGGCTCGTGGTGCAAGGAACAGGCTATCCCCATTATTACCTATGAACTTCCATCTCAGGATATAACTGAGATGAAGCGCATTCATATTCCCATATTGAAAGACCTGATGACGGGTCACTATCATAAGATGCTTCTTTAATAAATCATGCGCTGGATGATTACAGATTCGGGGCTGGGTGGTTTGTCAGTCTGCGCCGGATTGGAACATTCATTATCTCAGAAAAACCTGGGACAAGGCATGGAATTGCTCTATGTCAATGCCACACCCGATGACCGTATTGGCTATAACTCGCTTAAAACTCAAAAAGAGCGCATAGATCTCTTTGATCAATTCTTAAAAGCAGCATTCAATCGTTATTCTCCTGATAAAATAGCCATCGCCTGCAACACCCTTAGTGTCATCTATGACGCCACCGATTTTGCCTCCAAAGCCACTGTAGAGGTAAAGGGTATTGTTGATGCAGGAGTTACTCTGGTCAATGCAGGTATGGAAAAATATCCAGACCACAAGCTGATTATTTTTGCAACAGAAACCACCACAGAGGCCGGCACCTATCCACGACTTATCTCAGCAGATGAATCTGCCATATCCGCTCAGGAATGTCCAGAATTGGCTCACGCTATATCCAATGATGCCAGTGGCCAGGGGTGTAGAAATCTGTTAAACGGGTATGTGGACGAAGCCCTGGAACGCTTTGATGAAAAACCAGAAAATGTTTTCGCATTCCTTGGTTGCACCCATTACGGTTACCAGACTGAAGTTTTCAAGAGCTTGCTGGAGGATCGGGGCTGTTCAACAGGCATACTCAATCCCAATGATCTACTGATTGAGCAACTTGTCTCGAATAGTGAGACGACCAATTCTGCTGTTGATACACCTCTCAGCATCAAATTTGTGAGTCGATATGCCATTCCCCAGGCTGAGATCGAGTCCATGGAAAGCTATCTCAAGGATACGGCACCGCTCACACTGGCGGCATTACACAATCAGATTGTTGTACCAGATTTGTTTAACCTTCAATAGTTACCCCTAAAAAATACTGCCCGCTTATATCACGATGATATGGGGACATATCATTATGATGATTTCCAATCCTTATTCTGGTCCGAGAATGCTCAGAAATTCTATCTATATAATCATTATTAACAATAAATTATGGATATGGTTTTACTGGCTGGCACAGCACTTGGTTATATAAAAGCACCATGATGAATAATTTACAAAAAATAATGACCTGGGAGATTAGACTTATGAGACACACTGCTTTAGTAGCCTTAGCAACTGTGATGTTGGCTTGTGGCGCATCTTCAGACACCCATATCAATAAAAGTATTAAAGTTGGCGATGGAGAACAGAGGAAGGGAAGTTTACGCTCTGTAAATGGTACCATAACTGTGGGTAATGAAGCTGTAGTTGATGGAAACTGCACCACAGTGAATGGTGAAATAAATATAGGTGAGAACAGTGAAGTCGGCGAAGTCTCCTGTGTAAATGGAAGTATAAGCTTGGATCGAAACTCAAAAGCTAGTGAGGTCTCCTGTGTAAATGGCTCCATTCTGCTTGGTGGAGAAGTGAAGGTTGATGGCGATGTTTCAACAGTAAATGGGCAAATTCGCTGTAAAAGTGAAGTCCACATTACCGGTGATCTGGAAACTGTAAATGGTGACATGAAGGTTACTCAAACCATCATCACTGGAAATTTGAGCACGGTGAACGGAGATGTATCCCTCCATGAGAAGAGCACTGTCCGCGGAGATATCATCATCGATAGAGACAACAAGAAGTCAAATTTTAAAAAGCATAAAGAACTTGTCATTACCATTGATGGGAAATCAAAGGTAAAAGGCAATATTGAAGTTAGAGGCGATGAACCGAATGTAACGGTGATCCTCGCAGGTGGCGGCGAAGTCCTGGGAGAAATCATCAACGCTGAGGTCGTCCGCAAATAACAGACCCCCAAAGTGGGTGTCATACAATGAAGGGCCTTCGGGCCCTTTGTTGTTTTATGCAACTTTCCCCTCCTGGAGACTGAGCCTGCCTACCCGGCGTAGTAGACTGGTCGAAGTACTCTCGTAGTCTGACACACCCTTTCTTAATGTCCTTCCTCGTCATTGCGAGGAGTGAATACGACGAAGCAATCTCCAAATTTCAACTAGGACCGAACACACAATCTATATATCTTAAATATCAAACTTTTCAATTGGAGGATATATGGCGCGAGCACAATGTGTAGTGTACATCCTTACCAATAAGGGTAACAATGTTTTATACACTGGGGTTACGAGTGACCTTGAAAATCGATTGTATGACCACCTGAACAAAACCCGACCAAATTCTTTTACCGCAAGGTACAATCTTCAGAAACTTGTATATGTCGAACCATTCAACTCTATCACTGATGCAATTGCTAGAGAAAAACAAATCAAAGCTGGCTCAAGGAAGAAAAAAGTAAAACTGATCGAAAAGGATAATCCCGAATGGACTGACATATCATCATCATTGCTTGGATTCGATTAGAAGTAATTAAACTCGAGATCGCCGCGGTCATCCTTCCCTCCATTAGACTTGCGCCATGAAGAATTTTAAGAAATATTCTCCATAGTGAAAGAGATTCCACACATTGCATCAGAGCTGAATAAGTCTAGCACCTTCAATTGTCATCAAGACCACTTCGCGATAAAGACCCAGCCCTGAATGTGGCCAAAGCTAATTAGTTATTACATCCCGTTAGCAGCGGAGATTAATAAAATGGAGTCAGCTCAGACCACCGTTGCAATGCATGGAATCATAGGCCTAATTTAATTTTAGGAGACATCAAATGAAACGATATGAATTTTCATGTGGCATTGATATTTCAGCAGAGGATTTCACCCTCACAGTGTCAAAGACGCCTGGAGTAGCCTTATTAGGTCCCTCTGTGTTTGGGAATAACCTGGAGGGGTTCGAATCGCTTGACACATGGTTTAAAGAACAAAACCTACCCCCAAAGGAACTGCTAATATGCATGGAAGCAACCGGTGTATATGGAGAGGCTCTATGCTACTATCTCCACAATCTTGGCTACTCTGTTGCAGTAGAGGCTCCCTTGAAAGTGAAACGAGCTTTTCATCCAGATGGTCACAAAACGGACGCTGTTGATAGCCTGCAGATCGCAGAATATGCTATCCGCTTTTCTGATGAGTTGAAGCAATGGAAGCCTAGAGAAGAGGTTGTGGAGCAGATTAAGAGCCTGTTATCAACCCGGGAGCAACTTGTCAAACAACGGTCTGCCAGCAAGAACGTCCTGAAAGGATTGGAGAGAAAGGTCATCTCATCAAAGATCGCTATGAGATCATTACACAAGGTTATTAAGAACCTGGACACTGAGATATCTAACCTGGAAAAAGAGATCGAAAAGCTGATCAAATCCCAACCCCCATTACAGCAGACCATTAGCAATCTCAAATCAACCCCAGGTACTGCTATGCTATTAGCTGCTCATCTGCTATCCATCACCAATGGATTTACCCAGACAATGACTGCCAGACAAATGGCATCGTACCTAAAGATCTGTTCCTTTAAACATGAAAGTGGATCATCAGTGTACAAATCTCCCAGGTCAAAGAAGTATGGACCGTCAGCAATGCGAAAATTACTACATCTAGCTGCCAGATCGGTGGTTACCCATGACCAAAACTTCAGGAAATACTATCTACGTAAATTAGAGGAGGGTAAGCCTAAAAAGGTGATCCTTAATAATGTAGCCAACAAATTATTAAAGGTGTTGTGCGCCATAATCAGGGATCAAGCACCTTATATTGATAACTATAAATCTATTAACCCAACACTGCTAAATAATGCTTGATTGGGTCTTAGTTATCGCGAAGACGAATAGGCACGATCCGCACTTATTGGTGATATGGTAACAAACTCCCTCTCCAAAATTAAGTTTACATCATTCCCATTTGTCACAGCCTGGATTTATGCTATCCTATACGGGATGGAGGTTCAAACACAATGCTAATCTACGCAAATGGATCCTGGGTTGATGCTCATAAGGCAGTAGTGCCATTTAATGATCAGGGCTTTCTATATGGGGATAGTCTTTTTGAGACCGTTCGGGTCAATCATGGGCGTGCATTTCGCTTGGAAAAGCATATGGATCGTATGCGTAGTGGGATGGAAACCATTCATATGGCAGGCACTGACCTGCTGGCAGAAATACCAGGAATTTTACAAACATATATCTCAAAAAATGATCTGGACAATGCCTTAACTCGCATCATAATAACCAGGGGAATCACGCAGGGATCACCCTGGCGCTCTGTATCACATCCAGCCCTGTATATGACCTCGCGGTCTATCAATGAGCCAGAACAATGGCCAGTAAAGGTCGTTTTCCTTGAAGAAAAGAATTATCCCATACTGCGTTTTCATCCAGCTATTAAATCAGGCAATTATTTAGGGAATATGCTGGCCAAAAAAGATGCTGAGGATGCAGGTGCTTTTGAACCCGTGTTTGTCAATCGAGACGGCTATGTCACAGAATGCGCCATTAGAAATGTTTTTTTTATCAGAGATGACATATTACTGACTCCATCCCTTGAATTGGGTGTTTTGCCAGGTGTCATCAGAGATACCATCATGGAGTTGGCCGAAAGACGTCATCTCAAAGTAAGAGAAACCTTGATTATTCAAGATGATGTCCAGGAGATGGATGAGGCTTTTATTTCCAGTACAGGCGTTGGCGTGTTACCCATAACCTGGGATGGATTTCGTTCTAATTATCACCACAGTCAAATCCTCAGAGAGGATTTACATAAGCTTTTTGAATCAGGAGATTTGAATGTCACATAAAAAATTTGATCCCAACCGAGCTGAAAAGCTCATCGCGGCTGAACGCTATCAGGAGTTGAAGCCGGATATCATCCTGCAGAAATTGGGTATACGATCTGGCAACACCATACTGGATCTGGGATGCGGAAATGGTTTTTTTACTTTTCCTGCCGCCGTTGCCATGGGTGAGGGTATGGTCATCGCAGCCGATATGTCAGAAGACATGCTTTCCCTCCTCAAGCAGAGAAACACACCAGACAATATTCAGATTCTTAAGGTTGAAGAAGTCAAAATGGATATTGAGGATGATTCAGTCGATGCAGCTGTCCTCATCGCTGTATACCATGAGTTTAAGAATCCCATGGAAAACCTGGCTGAGCTTAAACGTACGCTAAAACTTGGTGGGAAGATGCTTATTTTAGATTGGGATCCTCAAGCAGACAAGGAACGGGGTCCTGGAAAAGCGCATCGTGTAGCTAAAATTCAGGCCATCAAAGATTTGAAAGCGTCAGGGTTTACTATTGAAAACCATGAGAATTATACCCTTGATATGTGGATGATCGTCGCCCACTCCAACACATAGATATCATGTAAAAGGGGGCAGATGCGAAAATTAAACCTTTATTATATTGTCAGCATACTCACTCTGGCCTTTATGATGTTTATTCTCTTCAGAACCTTGCAGGTCACTGGTTGGTTTGAAGAGCATCAGGGAAAGAGTCCAGCTGAGCGTGTGCTTCAGAACTATCCAGGGGTCTATCAACTCAAAACACCAGGGGATGATTTAGCAAATCCTCCAGTGAGGGTTGAGCCATATAAAGTTGCCGGTGAAACAGGTTGGCTCATGATTCGCCTGGACTCATTACCACGCTATCTTGTTGATGTCAGTGATTTTGAGGATGAACAAATCCTGATTCAAATTTACCAATTTGATTCAACTGGGAGCCAAAGCCGTCTGGAAGGATGTGAGCTTCTGTTGAAAGAGGATGATGCAGAAAATTTTGTGGGAAGTACAATAGGTGATTTTTGTGGGCTCAAGGAGCAGTCCTCGGAGTATCTTGCACTGGATCTATTGCTAAGTGGTCCCATCATGTCACTGAAAATTCAGAGAGGTGTGTTGGGTCAGGCAGACAGTTCTGAAGCAAAGAAATATTTGTTAGAGAGGTTGATTCATGGTCGAGAGTAAAAAAGATATAAAATTTAAACTGACACGTACTGATCCTTCAGGTGCTCGACGTGGTCATTTTTTCACCGAGCACGGCAAGGTTGAGACGCCTACCTTTATGCCTGTTGGAACAGCTGGTTATGTGCGTTCCACACCCATGCGGGATGTGGCTGAATCCGGTGCACAGGTGGTTCTGGCAAACACATATCACCTCTCTCTTGGAGAAAGACTGCAAACCGTGAAACGTGCAGGCGGATTACATCGCTTTATGGGATGGGAAGGTACCATCCTCACTGATTCCGGTGGCTTTCAGGTTTTTTCAATGGAAGACAGCGAGATTACAGAAAAAGGTGTCACATTCCAATTTGAAGAAAATGGAGAAAAACTCTTTCTCGGACCAGAACAATCCATGGCTATCCAACGTGATCTGGGTTCAGATATCGTCATGGCCTTTGATGAATGTGTCGATTATAAAGCCCCCCAGGAATATGTCCAGAAATCTGTCGAGCGTACAACGCGTTGGGCTGAGCGAAGTCGCGAATATCCGCTTCAAGATCATCAATTCATGTTTGGAATTATCCAGGGAGGTATTTTCCAATCATTGAGACGCCAGAGTGCCACTGAGATTACCAATATTCCTTTTGATGGTTTTGCCATCGGAGGAGTGAGTGTAGGTGAAGGTCTTGATCTTTTGAAGGAAGTTGTAGGCTATACCACTCCACTCATGCCACCAATGAAACCCCGCTATCTCATGGGTGTCGGTTTACCAGAAGATATCCTGGCCTCAGTTGAGCGGGGAATTGATATGTTTGATTGTGTGATTCCCACACGCTATGCCAGGCAGGGGACTTTGTTTACCAGAATGGGCAAGTTGCGTATTATGGACAAAGTTTTCCGCAAGGATAAGTATCCTCTGGATACTGCTTGTCGCTGTTATACCTGCCAGACCTATTCACGGATGGTCCTGCGTTATCTCTTTTTCTCAAAGGATCCACTGGCAGAAACCCTGGCGACTATTCATAACCTGACCTTTTATCAAGACCTCATGGCAGACATTCGTCGTGCCATTGAGAAGGGTAATTATGACAATTTTCAACGAGGCTGGTTAAACAGTTATTTTCGGAAGAATAGTCCCCGAAAGAAATAAACCACACAAAGTTCAACATCTGAATGTGCCCTTGCTTTGGCAGGGGTGGTCTTTTAAATTCAGATTCAATTAGAGCCGGAGGAATAATGGGCGACATCGATTTAAAGAATGCTGAAAGCAGGACGAAATACCTGAAAGACAATCTTGGAAGTCTCATGAATGGGATTGATTCCAATTATGGTCAGGTTCTCATGGATGAGTTGATGCGCCGCATGGAAGCCACGGTCAGCGAGTTTAATGATGAAGTTAAAGCTATGCTGGGACAGTTACAGGGGATAAAGCCTACGCCTAAGGACAACATTCTAACTTCAGCGCCTCGACCTGAACCACAAGCGCCACAGGCCCCAAAGGCTGCACCCGCGCCACAGGCTGCACCGGCACCTCCCACCACGGAATTAAAATCGGCACCTCCCATTATTGAGCCTGAACCTGTTGTAGAATTGCCATCATTTAGTGATGAGCCTGAAACTTTTGCAGCACCACCAGAACCACCACCAGCCTCAGAGACGGTTAAAGAAGTGGAAATTGAGGTGGATCTTCCACCAGAGGAACTTTCAGATTTTGAGAAGAAGCTCAGATCTTTGGGGAGTTAATCTCACTCAATAAAATGATTCACTGAAGCGGCGACATAGATCGCCGCTTTTTTTATCTGAAATGCAGGATTTGGGGTAGGTGATCTGAGGTAGTCGAGATCTCGGGATGCTGAAATTCACCAGTCTTTACTACTTCAATCTCTTTGCCAATAAAAAGATAATCAATACGTCGATCAGGTTTATCTGCTAGAAAAGTTGGGGGAGGTTCTTCAGTGAATTCAGCAAGACCGTCCCGCAATAATTTTGTTAGCCGGCCAAAAGCATGAGAAGTTGGTGCAAAGTTAAAATCACCTGCTAAAATCAGTTTGTCCTGGTCAGGTAGCACCTCAATGATGCGCTCGACCTGCTCCCAGCGTTCCTGTGGGCTTAAACCGAGGTGAGTCCCCATAATGGTAAGAGTGTCGCCTCTCACATCGATTTGGCTTAAAAAGACACTCCTGCCTTCTAAAAGACTATCCGTTGATAAATCAATGATCTGAAAATCAAGGATGGGATACCTGGATAAGAGTGCATTTCCGTATTGCCCGCCATCATAATCTATGGATCGACCAAATACAGCGAATAAATCCAACAAGCTCCCCAGGCTATCGGCCTGATGGACCCCATATGATCTTGCAGTGCCTTGATCTACTTCATTTAGAATAATAATATCTGGATTGGCAGCCCTGATAACACGAGCCGTGCGCTCCAGATCCAGAACGCCATCCAGACCCACTCCGTGCCTGATGTTGTATGTCATAATGCTGTGGCTGTTTAATTTTGTTGTACAATTGCAGAGGATATTGCTCGCCAGGAACAATACTAAAACAAAGCAGCGATGCCTCATCAGCTTCCTATTCAAAAATGCGTTTTGCAAAAACGAATCTTCGTCCCAGACTTTCGGAATAGTCTCCATCTTCAGGATTCAGACTCTGAATCTGCACGCCCTTGCCCAGACTATGAATGACCTTGTCATTACCCATATAGATGGCAGTATGGGTGATCATGCGACGACTACCGGCAAAAAATAGGATGTCCCCGGGAAGCATGGCTTCTGTCCAGCCCGGATATCCAATCATGCGACCCACATTGGCTATTTCATCAGAATCTCTTGGCAAATTGATATTATTCAAGGCGTAACTCTGCATGACAAACCCTGAACAGTCCACGCCATCTGAGGATCGTCCTCCCCACACATAGGGGAGACCCAGATATTGATGAGCTGATGTGACAATCTCCTGACGAAGCGGATTGGTTGTTGGATCAATAATTTTGTAGTGCTCCTGTGAAATTGGTATTTCCTCACCGTCAGCCATAAGCAGTTTATCATTCTCGAGATAGGGTAATCGAGTACCCATCATGATGACCATTCCATTGTCCAGCGTGTCATTTCTGAAAAAGACAGCCTGTTTGCCAATATGATAGCGATTCCAGTCCTGGAGATTGACACGACGCAAGGCATCTTTTGGAATGTATCCTAGATAACCAATGGCAGATTGAACCTGTAGAAACTCACCTCTTTCACGGATAAGTCGCACCGGTTCACCATACAGCATTTCAGTACCTTCCTGTTTATGATCAACAGGATTATAGCGGCCCATAATATATGGTTCAGTGATAATCCCATAGGCCAGATCCTCTGGGAATATTTCGGGGAGATAGTGGACATTATCAATCAGCTCAAAATCATAACCTGCTTTTTTCAACTTACGAGCAATCCCACGGACGGGTATGGAATAAAAGGCTTCCCCAGTGAGAATTATGGTTTGTCCCTCTATTTCAGCCTGGACGTCCTGATACCAGATTCGCTGATCCAGATAGAAGTCCGTATTGGTCTTCTCGATGAGGGCATGAATCTTGGCGTGTTTATTATTGGAGGGGAGATAAATACAACTGTTCAGTGTGAGTATCCCGACCATGAGTATCAGGATAAAATACGTCCGTATTGAAGTGGTGCCCATGTCAATTCCCCTTATCTGGCTGACTGTCAATTAAGCGGTGAAAGTAATTTTATATAGGGGCGCTCTGCAACCTTTCATCTGCTCATTAACAGGTAAAATGAGACTGATTTATTGATGTGAAGAAATTTTAAGGCTGGATATTTGCTTCGCGTGAGATACGTTATGCTAAAGGAAGTTAATCATGCATTATGACAAAGCTTATCTCATCAGTCTGGAACGCAGTCCTATCAGACGGAAAAATTTCTATCGCTATGCCAAAAAGGCCGGCCTGGAGGTAGAATGGTTCCCTGCACTTTATGGTCTGGATGTAAATACTGATGATTACCAAAAGCGCGGTTATTTGAGTGAGGACTTCAAATTGAGACTTGCAGGAAGTCTGGGGACCCTTTTAAGTCACGTCCATGTCTGGGAAAAGATTGCTGATGATCCCCAGTGTGAAGTGGGTCTGGTCTTTGAAGACGATGCGGTTTTTAATCGTCGTTTTTTGACGGATCTCTCCGCTATCAAGAGGAGTGATGTTCCAGAAGATTGGGATATGCTCTGGTTGGGTTGGCATAAGCTGGATTGTGATCCAGTGAACGAGATTATTGGTACACCTCGCAAAACCGAAGGTAAAAGTGTCAATTCAGGTCATTTTGCCTATATGGTCAAATCTTCCAGTGTTGACAAGTTGAAAGCATTGCTATTACCCTATGACAATAGTCGATCCAAGGATGTGCTCTTAAGGCAAAATTTTGAGGCCTTCAATGCGTATTTTCTGTTGGAAAAAATTGTTAAAACACCCATGATTGGTTTTGATTCGGTTCGCAAGAATATTAATGATCCCAATCGGATCGAAGGGCGACCCATCAAAAAGCTGGTTCAGAAGATCAGGAAGTTGTTTCTGGAGTAGCCCTTACAGGTTGGCTGCCAGCTTGTTAAATGCTTGCCCCTGAGCAGAAATCTTATCACCAATCTCCTGCATATCTTTAAGGATAGAATGCGAATACATGCCAGGACCTGACCAGATCATCGGTTCACTACCAACCTCTTCTTCAAACTTCCTTATCAGGGCATCCAGAGTCGCTTGATCAGCCCTTATGTTGCTCAATATATCTTCCAACTGAGAGAGTACTTTTTTGTCTATCTGGGTATCCTGCCCACTCTTAACAAGTTCAGCCGACAATAGCTCAATAGACTGATTTAGCTCTTTAAGATACTGGTCTATTTGTTGTTTGATCTCAACAACCTTTAAATGAGTAATCTGGTGTTTGTTTAGCAGATTGATGAATTCATTGGAAGATTTGTTATAGTCATTGACCTGGGATTCAAAATTTCCAGATTGGGTATCAAATTCATTCTTAATGACCTGAAATTTATCCCATAGTAATGATCCAGATTCAATTTTCTTCTGCCCCTTGACCAGCCGATTCAAATTTGCTTTGAGCTGTTCCAGTTTATTCGTGGTTTGCTTTAACTGTTTAAAGGATCGAGTCATTTCTATTAATTCCACGGATAGGGTTGGGTAGGGAACGGCTGTGGAATCGGGAATTTTTCTTATGAGCTGATTGTATATGCCACGCTTCTCACGGCGGTCTTTAGCAATCTTCCCCAGGGTTTTGTTGATCTCTCTCTGGGATTGGGAGAAGGTTTTTTTGATGTCAGATGTGTTGTAATACACAGTACAGGAACCGAGTATCATTGAAAAGGCAAGACAGCAGGATATCAGGAGTAAAGGGTATGTTTTCTTCATGGTTGTCCTCAGGATTATTTGTTTTCGGAATTGATTGATATCAATGTAAAGGATTCAGTCAGAAGTGCAAGGGAGCTCCGTGGGCAAGACTTCTTGTTCATGATGGTCTCTTTTCCTACATCCTCTGAAGAGTAAAAAACTTGCCGCTGTTATAGGATGGAATAAAGTCCAAATCAACGATCCCTAATTCAAATTCAGAAAACATAATGAGTATGTGGCAAAGACCATTAACTTGCCCTACGAACACACGCGTTTATCGATAATCACTTAATATCCTGAAGGCACAAACTTAGAGAAGATGATCATACACTTACTACCTATTCTCGCAGTCATATCAGCAGTTTTACATCTGAGAGCTGACATGAAACATTTGACCAAGCAAACTTACCTGTTTAAACCATTAACCTTAGTTCTTATTATTCTTTTCGCCTTTTTTCAAGTCTCTGAAGTTTCATTGTTTTATAAGGTGATGATCATTTCTGGTTTAGCCTTCTCTATGTTGGGTGATATAATGTTAATGTTGCCTACAGATAAATTCTTGTATGGTTTAGCCAGTTTTCTGCTTGCCCACATTCTATACATATGCGCTTTTGTAAGTGATTCAGTATTTCCAGCAAATTATTTATATTTGATTCCGTTGTTGATCATTGGAGCGATTATTTTAAGAACTGTACTTCCTCGAGTTGGAGGAAAGACTGTGCCGGTTGCAATATATTCACTAATATTAGTGTTGCTGCTCTGGCAGTCAATGGGACGTCTCGAATTGTCTTTTAGCCATAGTAGTATGGTCGCACTGATCGGTAGCATATTTTTTATTAGCTCAGATGTTGCTCTTGTGTTTAATCGCTTTGTTAAGAAGCACAAAGACAGTCAACTCCTTATCCTGAGTACTTACTATATTGCCCAATTATTAATCGCATATTCTATTTAAGAGGAATATTTCCAAGCTGGTGGCATTACATATCAATCTCTATGCTAGTCATCGTTCTTGCTCTGAATTGGCTTGTCCAACCATCTACGTAATAATAATATGGCACGCTATTTTAGTACGCTATCAGCTCCGGTAGCTCAGCTGGATAGAGCAACGGATTTCTAATCCGTAGGTCACAGGTTCGAGCCCTGTCCGGAGTACTAACAAAACCCCTT
>JADHVL010000032.1 GCA_016784025.1 Fidelibacterota bacterium
AACAAAAAACGCTTGCAGGGCGCAAGCGAATCAATCTCAAACAGCGACACCAGGAGGTGTCCGCAACATGATTAGGAAGCCAAGGAAGTCTCTCTTATTTTATTGTCCAAACTGTGCCAAATGTTCAAATGACTTACATCAGGCGCTTTTAAACCCGTATCCATAAAGGATCTAAAGGTGGCTCCTGAAGATTTTGTCTGGAGCGATGCCTTTATCTCTTTGGGTATCTCTGACATGAAAGGGCTCAACGACCTGATCACCTTTGAAGTGAATGGTCAAAAAATCCAAGTCCATCCTGGTATTGAAACCGATGATATTCTTAGTTCTGGTGTCAGCATTCCCCTTGATACGGTCTCTTCAAATGAAGAGATGGACTTTTCATTTGACCTGAATTTAAATGGAAGTGAGTCACTCCTTTTCGCTCCTATGGGCAAAGAAACGACGGTTCATTTGAATTCCACATGGCCTGACCCCAGCTTCGTGGGAAACTTTTTGCCTGCCCATCACGAAACCTCACAACAGGGGTTTGAGGCCGACTGGAAAATCCTTCACCTCAATCGGAACTTTCCCCAAAAATGGACAGGGAGCAATAATCAAATCACTGCAGCAACCTTTGGTGTAAAATTACTGGTTCCTGTGGATGAGTATCAGAAGAACATGCGGACCGCGAAGTATGCTTTCATGTTTATTGGTCTGACCTTCCTCTCATTTTTTATGATTGAATTGCTGAATAAAAAATTGATCCATCCCATTCAGTATCTACTCATCGGTTTCTCACTGCTTGTCTTTTATACACTCCTGTTATCCTTTTCAGAGCAGATGGCGTTTAGATATGCTTATCTCATTTCCAGTGTGGCGACCATCGGTTTGATCACAAGCTATACCAAAGGGGTCTTGAAGGATAAGCTGCAGACTGGAATCATTTTTCTCATTCTGGTTCTGCTTTATGCCTATTTATACATCGTCCTACAATTACAAGATCTAGCCCTGATGATTGGCAGCATAGGACTGTTTAGTATTTTGAGTCTGGTTATGTATCTAACCCGCAAGATTGATTGGTTCTCGACTTTCCAACTGCCTGGATCAACTGACAAAAATTCTGAAGCTCCACCTGAAAGCGGTGAAACTAAAGAGGGTTAGTGTGTACTGTACAGTGTGGGGTTGAGCAGGGTGTTAATGCTTTCACCTAGCTGTACATCTGGTGTAAAGGCATCCCGATTCACATACTGGGTTTTGCTGGGAGATTTTAACAGGCGGGCATCATCAGCCATATAGATGATGGTCATGACTTCACGGGTTTGATCTGTAAGGTTAGGACCGGCATGATGGACTGTCCATCCCGAATGAATACTTATATCACCAAGTTCGAACTCATCTGCACTTACCTCAAAACCAGAATCCCTCACATATTGAGAAAAGAAAGTTTCGCTCTCATCGCTGATGACCATCTCTCTCCCTCCTGTTTTCAAATGACTCCCTCTGGCAAAAGACAGTGTTCCCATCTCTGAGGGTGTCTTCTGGAGGGGAATCCAGAACGTGCAGGTGTTTGAAGTATCCAGGGGCCAATAAACCTGATCCACATGCCAGGGAGTGGCTCCTCCCCCAGCCTCTTTAAACAAGGCCTGATCATGGTAGAGTCTCACACTGCTGACCCCCATTATTTTGGCTGCGATCTCTGCCAGATCTTTTCTGAAGACAAAGTCTCTAACTATATCTGATTTCTGCCACAGATTGGTGACCTGGGTAAACGCCCGTTTGTAGGTAGAGCGAAAATCAATGGGATCAGAATTGGGATTCAGCTTTGCCATAAGGTCTCGGAGTTCAACTGCAAGCTGTTCCAGGCTTTCTGCAGCGACCCCATTGGTGATCCGGATGTACCCATCCCCACCATATTGTTCCTGCATCTTTGAACCGATATCAATCATATACGTCTCCGAGATAGTGCATTTGAACGTGCTCAAAATATTATCCATTTGGATGATTAAAAGCATTTGAATTGATTTATCTTCACTCATTAATGAAGGGTTTCATGATGCGTATTAAAATATTTCTTCTGCTTTTCCTCCTTAGCAATCTGATGTCACAAACCCCGGTCGAAGGGAATGTGAGCGGCGTCTGGGATATGCTGGGAAATCCCTATCGTTTGACAGCGGATTGTGTAGTCGCTTTTGGAGACACATTGATCATTCAAGACGGGGTTCGTGTTGATCTGGATTCCCTCTTCGAGTTCAGGGTCCAGGGCGTCTTGTTCGCTACTGGAGTGCTTTTCAATAATGGTGGCAGGATCAGAGGTGACAATGGGTTTCTCGACATGAATAACTGTGCTTTCATCGAATTGGAGGGTGGCATCAATATCATCAGCGGCAGCGCCCAGATTCATGGCTGTCGTATTGAAGATACTGCTGAGACGGGGATTTCGTTTTCAAATGTTGACTCTGCTTATGTTCGCAATTCACACATTAGCAATAGCGGTGATTACGGTATCAAAATTCTGCAGTCAGATGAGGTGGAGGTTTCTAACTGCCTACTCGCGGGAAACTCTGTTAATGATTTCAATCATCCCGCCCTATTTATCGACTCTTGTTCACCCCAAGTTATTGAGAATAACATCATCGATAATAACCATGGTCAAGGTGTGGGTGTCTGGACATTGACCTCAATAGCTGCTCCTGTATTAAGAGGCAATTTTATTCGGGGAAACTTTACCGGGATTACTGTGGTGAACTCACCTGCATATATCCTGGATAATGTGATCGTATCAAACTATCAGGAGGGCAACTTTAACTCAGGTGCAGGTATCTTTGCCGGTTATGGATCTTCTGTTGGGATCGTCATGGGAAATTATATCGGTGGCAATTATTATGGCGTTTCTGTGATCAATGGCGCCTCCCCCAACCTGGGCGATATGGTCAATGACTATCCAGGAGACGATGGCCTCAATCTATTCTATGACAATACTTTTGATGGGCAGACCTGGCACATCTGGAATGGTACCTCCTCCCCCATTATGGCTCAGAACAATTATTGGCTCGACATGGATATTTCTGAAGTAGATGCCACGCTATACGACAACGAAGAAGGTGGTGGTGAGATTTTCTTTGAGCCTATTTATGCGGAGCCCTTGCCTGAACCTCCAGATATCAACGATGATGGGTCCGTCAACATCCTTGATGTGGTTGTGCTTATTGAGGGCATTGTAGGTTTGGGTATTCCCGATCCAGTGATCTTTTATCTGTCAGATATCAATCATGATTATGACATCAATGTAAGTGATGTGACAGCACTTATAGAAATTGTGGTTCAATAGAAGTTTTGAGCGGGGGCAGTGAAGCCCACAGGTTAGTCTAGACCATCCCCATCGTCCGACAGCTGAGAAGATAATTCCAACAGGCGTTCTTTTTCAGTGTTGCTGAGATTTTCATAACCGACTCTGGTTATTTTATCCAGCAGCGCATCCATCTCTTTTCTTAACTCGGTTTCACTTCTGACGCGATGCCAACCTTTTTGCTGAGGTTTTGAAGCAGAAGGTCCCGATTGTCCAGGGACATCATTGTTCACAATACGAAATTTGCTAAACCTTTTAATCCACTGTCTCCATGGAATATTCAGACCTCGATAACGACCATTTTTCTTCAGGAAAAACCAGCCCACCACCAAGCCTCCCAGATGAGTTATATGGCTGATTCCATCTCCATTCCCAACAGAAGCAAAGGTCATAAAACCCATGATGAGCATGAGATATTTTACTTTGATGGGTACCAACATATAGACCAGCACTTTGCGGTCAGGATAGGTCACCGCATAGGCCAGCAAAATGGCATAGATGGCTCCACTGGCTCCAATGATGGATGGAATCGTGCCCCTGTATCCAGAGAGCACGCCTATAAAATATGGAACCAGAGAAAAGACTCCTGCTCCAGCGCCAGTGACGACATAGAATCTGAGAAATTCTTTACGACCCCAGATATTCTCCAGCTCTGAACCAAACATCCATAACATGAGCATATTCATGGCAATGTGCCAGAAGCCACCATGCAAAAACATATAAGTGAAGGGCTGCCAGATGCGGAGGCCAAAAATAACATCATGGGGGTTCAACCCAAACCAACCGGCACAGATTTTCATGCCCATCATCTGACTGAGCATGAAGATAGCCACATTGGCTATGAGGAGTTGTCGCACTCCGTCACCCATTTTACTGGGGCCAAATTTCATTCGCGGTGTGCCTTGTTGGAAATCCCACTGATTCATGAATTAGTATAAGATTTTTACAGGGATTTGAAAGACAGGGTTAGAGGTATTTGACAATTAGAATAATGTATTTGTCTATGTGTCCGGGCAAAGCGTCCGGCGGTTGAGCTTGTCGAAACCAAAGGTGTCTATTTCAGGAATCTGGACATTTCGAGAACCTCAATGTCCAGGTTCAAGTCGGCGGCTGAATTTGTGTCATTCCTCGCACTTCGACACCGCTCGGGGAGACATTCAAATCTTTCTTCTGTGACTTGTGAAGCGACAGGGCAATAAATTTATCGAAATGTCCATCCTCAAACCAGCAGTTGAGCTTGCAGGTGGGGTCCTAGCCTTTAGACGGAGCCCCATCGATACCCCGGTTGTTTCGCCATGGCATTGGACATTTCGACAGGCTCAATGTCCGGGATCTGAAAGCAAAGGCTGATCGAAGCTAGAGGTGAATACTCACCAGATATTTATTTTAAAGCCTACTCACCCACTCCATGAGTTGGGCAGTTAGAAAACCAAAATATAAACCGAGGATATTTCCCAGGACACCCATGAGTAATCCAACTGGTGCCATGCCCTTCTGGTAGACAGATGCAACGATAGGTGCACTCACCACACCGCCAATATTTGCTTGAGAGCTGGTGGCGATGAGAAACATGGGCGCCTTTAGTAGACGTCCTACACTAAACAACACGGTGGCATGAATGGCTATCCACACGACACCTACCATGAGAAACATAGGCGCTTCAGTGATGGATCTTAGATCAGCCTTGGCGCCAATGGTTGCCAGCAATATGTACAAAAAGATATTTCCAAGATGTGACGCTCCCTGTTTTTCAAGTTTTGCAACTGGTGTAAATGAGAGACCCAATCCAACAATGGAAACCAGAATTACTGTCCAGCCAAAACTGGTAACAACCTTACCAAGATCAGGGAGATATTCACCGGCGATCAGACACATATAGCCGAGACCTATTCCAATTACCAGCATATAGATCAGACCAGGAAAGGTTAGAACTTCTTTTTTTTGGTGATCGGAATTTGCCAGGTGATCACTGAGTTCACCAACTGGTGAGGAGGTAACCTTATTCCATTTGTCCAGCCGGGTCTGGAAAGCCGAAATGAATATCACAATACCCATCCAACCATACCCAACAACGGTATCTACAATGATCATGACGCCAAATAATTCATCCCTGACACCAATGGATGTTCCTACGGCAACCATGTTGGAGCTTCCGCCAATCCATGATCCAGATAGGGCGCCCATACCTTGCCAGGCATCCTCAGGCAACCAGGCACCAAAGATGGCCAGACTGATGACACCACCCAGCACAATTCCTATGGTTCCTGCCAACATGGTTCCCAGTGCTTTTGGTCCAAGTTTTGAAATGGCTTTAACATCTGCAGATAGCAGCAATAACACCACAGCCGCTGGCAAGAGGTATGTTTTCACCCAGCTATACAAATCAGATTGCTCTGGAGTTATGCCAAGTGTGGTGGATATCATGGGCAGGAAATAGACCCATATGACAGGAGGAATGATATCGAATACTTTTGAAGCCCAGGGCTGTTGCTTGATAAAGTAGATCAGACCAATGAGAGAAATCAGATAAACCAGGATGGCAGTTGGGTCATTTATTAGGGGCATTTTTTACCTGTTTGAGTTTATGGGTTTTATGGGTTTCGTGTCTGGAACAAGCGTTATTCTTTTCTTCATATTCTGAATTCTGTCTTCTGTATTCTGACTACGTCCTACTTCCTACTTACTACTGACTACTTCCAATATCTCTTCATCCGTCATAACAAACTCACGGGCTTCTTTAACCAGGTGGCGCCAGACCAGAGGCAGACCCACAACCAGCAGACCTAGAACAAGATAAAAGGGCAGGGGGTTCATAAAGAATAAACCTGTGATACATATTATCCCAGCCACAACGGTAGTGTATTTCCCATCGCGTTCCATGACACGTCTTCGTTCTGCCAGAGCTTCTTGAATTTCTGTCACATCTTTCAGGCCTCTCTGGGTTTCATTTAACTGTCCTAAAATTGGATGTGAGTCGATGTTGGTCATGGTGTGTCCTCATCTTCGAAATAGACATCGGTATATTTATTAGCATTGGGCATAAGATGCGGTACGTAGCCTTTCAGGTTGGGTTGAACCACAGTATAAGACGTCGGGTACCACATAAAAGCATAGGGGGCTTCCTCTATCAGGACACTATCTACTTCCATTGCCAATACTTTTCTTTCATGAGGATCCAGGCTTTGCTGTAGCATCTCAATGGAACGATCCACTTCAGGATTGGAGTATCGATTGCGCCGTGCTGCATTATCAGAATGAAAGAGAGGTGCCAGGAAGTTTTCTGCATCAGCATAATCTGCCCACCAGTTACCCCAATATGCATCCGTTTCACCTTTACGCATAGCATCGCGCATCATATTCCAGTCATTGCGTACAAGGTGAACAATGAACCCTGCTTCATTTAGATAGTGCTGTATGGCTTCCAAAGTTTGTGATACAGCTGCTCCAGGATCAACCCAGAGATCAAATTCACAACCCTCAACATAACCGGCTTCACTCAATAATTGACGTGCAGCTTCAGGATCATATGGAATATCGATTCGTGTTGAGTCATATCCTTCTAGACCAGGAGGAATGGGGCCTTGCGCCAATGTGGAACTGTTATGGAGAATGCGATAAATGATCTTTTCCCTGTCAATTGCAAGTGTCACAGCCTGCCTGACCCGCTTATCATCAAAGGGTTTTCTTTGAACATTCATGGCTAAATAGTAGATGCCTAACTCTTCAAGCCTATGAATATATGGTTTCCATACTTCACTACGTGTCCAGTACTTGAATTCTGAACTTGGGATTGCCATAACATCTAAATTTCCTGCTTCAAACTCTATAGCTGATGTTAATACTTCAGGCATATTATTTAACAATATGCCTTTAAGTTTTGCAGGACCAGCGAAGTAATTTTCATTTCTTGACATACGAATTTGGCGATCTGCCTGCCACTGTTCAAACATCCACGGACCGGTTCCAGAGGGATTATATTTTAAATCAACTGAGGCGCTGTCAGGGTGCATTTGGGGGACGATAGCAGTGGCCGGTGCTCCCATAAATCCAAGAAAGGGTGCGAAAGGTGATGTTAGTGTAATGGTTATTTCGAAGTCATTTTCTATACTTATACCACTCATACTGTCTGCTTTTCCCTGCATATAGTCCGATGAACCAAGAATTGGGGTTAGTAGCCAGGTCTGTGGTGAGGTGGTCTCAGCATGAAGAACTCGCTGGAAGGAATACCTCACATCAGCTGCCGTAAATGCCTTTCCATTCCAAAAGGTGACATCATCACGCAGGTAAAATCTATAGCTCAGTCCATCATCAGATATTTCCCATGACTTTGCGAGACTGGGAAGGATTTCACTACCCACTCCAAAGCGAACGAGATTGTCATACATGAGTGCAGTTATAACTCCAGTAGTTATATCAGTCGAAAATGCAGGATCAAGAGATTTAGGTTCCGTAGTTATGATCAAATTGAGGTAATCGGCATAGGGATCTTCAGGACAACAGGACCCCAGACCCAACAAAAAGAGGGTGACCATAGCCACTAGTGCTGCTTTGTGCACCAGTGCTTCAGAACGATTCATCATGTGCTCCAGCAAGTTTCATGGTTCTCTTTCCGCGCTTTTCCATATCATTGGTCCTCGATAGTGGTCTAAGATATACAAGATTGACTTCTTTGGAAAAACTATGTTGGAACTCCAAAAAATACTTGACTGACCGACTGTTCGGTCATATTTTCACTCCCACTCAACCTAAGGAGGTAATCTACCATGAGTCCCCTACAAAAAGACCCCGCCAAAGCAGATGCCATTATACGTGCCGCTATCCACATTTTTGCTCGTGACGGGCTGGATAAAGGCAAGATCGCTGATATTGCCACAGAAGCAGGTATCGGTAAAGGTACTGTTTATGAATACTTTAGCAGCAAAGACGAAATTTTTCATGCCATGGGTGATACCATCATGTCAGATATGATTGATGCTTCAGAAAAACTCTATTCCATGGATCTTAGCCCCCACGACAAGCTCAGAACCTTTATGCGCATGAATATTGAGATCATCTTTGAAATGGAAGATGCTATGTTGATTATGACTGAAATCTGGGCCCAGGGAGCGCGGGCCATCAAGCATGGCGAACACCCCAACACCACCCTTTACAATGCCTCCCGCGACATGAAACAGCTGGTTATCAATATTCTCAAGGCTGGTGTCATGGCTCAGGAGTTTCGCGACATGAATTATGATGGGGTGGCCACTCTTGCACTAGCATTCATTGATGGCTTCGTCTGGCAGTTCATGGTCTCCTCTGACCGAGCTGCTTTTGATCGAGCTCTTGTGGAGGGCATTGAGAGTTTTATGAAAGGACTGGAGCGATGAATACAAAACTCTTCATAATATTAATACTCACAGTATCCACAGCTTCTGCCCAGACACCTACTGCCGAGCAGATTGTTGATCGTGTCACAGCGATTATGTCTCCAGAGAACAGCTATTCAAAAGGAAGCCAAACCATCATCACCAGTTCGGGGAAAGAAAGGGTTTTTGAATTCGAATCCTGGGCTGGGGGAAAGGGAGAAAGCTCACTCACGCGCTATACCAAGCCTGCAGCCATTAGGGGACAAGCATTTCTCATGCTAAATAATGCTGATGATATCTGGAGTTATTTTCCCAGAACCAAGCGCGTTCGCAAGCTGGCTTCCCACGCCAAGAAACAAAAAATGCAGGGCTCTGACTTTACTTATGAAGACATGGGTGGGGGAGATGTATTCCAGAAAAAATTCACCTCAAGCATTCTTGGAGAAGAGACAAAAGATGGTGAGCTGCTCTGGAAAATTCAACTGCTCGGAATTGCCGATCAGGAACCACCCTACCCCAAAATTATTATGTGGGTGAGACAATCAGATTACTACCCAATTATTTTAGAATATTATGATGAGAAAGACTTTAACTCAAAGACACTCCTCTTATCTGATATTCAAATTATTGAATCCTACCCCACTGCCATGACTATGGTTATGACCGATAACAAAGAACGCTCCAGCACTACCATGAGGACCCTTGAAATCACATATGCCTGGGAGCCTCCCAAGGGATTCTTTTCTGAAAGGAATCTGAAGAAATGAAAAAGTGGGGGATATTCTTACTGTTACCAGTTCTAATACTAGGGCAACCTGAGTTCTTTGGCTACTTCGAATCTGAAGCGGATGTGATGCAACTTGGGTCAGAAAGATATAGTTTCGGCTACAACAAATTTCGACTGGATGTTGAAGCCCGCCCTTCTGACAATGTGCTCATCGGTGCCGATGTAATTATCCAGAAATACTGGGGACAAACAACCTGGAACATATATGACTTTCTTCCTGGATACTCTGACTTTGACCTGATACAAAATATTGAACTTCAGGACACCATTCTTGTAGACAATATCTATATGCGTCTGAGTTTTCCCTGGGCTGATTTGACCCTGGGGAGACAGCAGATTTCTCCCGGTGTTGGTTATGCCTGGAACCCCACCGATATTTTTAACACCAAATCACTCCTGGATCCCAGCTACGAGCAAACTGGTGTTTCCTCTATTCGTATATATCTTCCCCTGGGAAATCGGTCTGCTTTGAATGGCGTGGTGCAACCTGAAAGCACTTGGGGGAAATCCACGAAACAGCTCTGGTTAAAAACAGGTCTGAGTCGCTTTGATGTAGACATTACTCTCGCTGAACTACAACAGGCCACTCCAACGTCCATGGTGTATGGGGATGCTTTTGATGTAAAAAGAACTCTGGCAGGAGGAACTATTGTTGGTGAACTCCTGGAATGGGGGCTTTGGATTGAGGCAGCACAGAATACGCTAGACACCCTTGTTTCTATCTCGCCACTTGGCCCCGCTGCCTCACATGACCCCCTTTCGATCCAGATAGATAAAACGTATCTGGAGTATGTTATAGGCATTGACCATACTTTTGATAATTCAATTTACATTGTTGGGGAATACCTGCACAATGGGTTTGGCTCGAAAGATAAAAGCCAACTCGGTTTGCATGACTATCTCTATTCACTAACCGGTGAAAGTACCAGCCTGATGCAAGACTATGCCTTTCTCTATGCCATGCATCCCACTTTTGACTTCGTCACTCTGAGCACACTGGTCATTGCCAACTTTAACGATAATAGTGGGACATTTGCACCCCAACTGGACTGGAATGCTTTTGAAGACACCAACATCTCCCTCCAGGGCAGTTTGTTCTGGGGTGATGACGATACCGAATTTGGATTACAGGACTGGGGTCTTCGCCTCAGGGTTCGCAGTGATTTTTAACAATACTCATATTTCAAGAAAGGATTAATCATGAGAGCTCGATTAATCAAAATACTGGCCGATCTGGCCGTGAATAAAACTAAACTCATGCTGTGGATTATGGCCGGCGTTACGCTCATAACCATGGTCCTTTCAGGTGGAATGTCCATGACCCCGAAATGGTCTGATATGCTCCCTGAAGGTGACAAACGCACCCTTGAATTCGATCGCATTCTGGAAGAATTTCAATCTGCCTCCAGTATTATCGTGGTAGCCCAGGGCAGCGAAGCCGACATCAAGGCTTTTGCCGATGATCTAGCCCCACGTGTCCTCGACTCTCTGACCATTCCCGGCAAGGACAAGGAACCAGCAATCTATGTCCGTCGCGTCGACTACAAAGCTGATCTAGACTTTATGAAAGATCATGGCTTTATGCTCATGAAGGAAGATGACCTGAAAAACTTGAAGGATATTTTCCAGGATCCCGGTCTCGCCGGACTGTTGACCAACATGAACAACTCTTTTGAAAAAGAATACATCCAACCCTCCGAATCCATGTCAACCCGGGAAGAGGAAGATGGCGCTCTCATATTTTTGAACGGGATTAATGATTGGGTGGAAGCAATTGGACACACTCTGAGAACGGGGAACATAAGGACCGCTGATGCAGAGGCTGCCGTAGACAAGCTCCTAGTTGGAGAACCCTATTTCCTTTCCTATGACAGAGAAGCTCTGATCATGAATCTTATACCAACCTTTAGCATGATGGATGCTTTCATGATTGTGGATGGAACCGATGCAGTTCAGGCAGTTCTCAATGAGGTTCTTGAGAATCACCCCGATGTTCAGGCTGGACTCTCAGGTGCCATCGCCGTTGGTCGAGATGAAATGTATTATAGTTCTCAAGGTCTGGAAATATCCATGGGACTTTCATTCTTTCTCATTGGCGCTTTGCTTTACATGGCCTTCAGGATGGCCATGGCCCCAGCTCTCGCCCTTCTCAATCTCATCATTGGTTTGATCTGGGCCGCCGGTATTGTGGCAGTTGTGGTTCCCGTTTTAAACATTATGACAGCCATGTTCATGATCATCTTGATTGGCCTGGGAATCGATTTCTCTATTCACATTATTTCAACTTTTACAGAAATGCGAGCGAAGGGACTTTCCCTGGAGGCAGCCACCCTGGCTGGATTACAAAAAAGTGGTGGCGGTGTTTCCACAGGCGCTCTGACAACCTCTGTCGCTTTTCTGGCACTCATGATCGGTGACTCCCGAGCCATGAGCGAACTGGGTTTGGTTACCGCGATAGGTCTTCTGGCAGTTATGATTTCCAGCTTTGTATTACTCCCCGTTTTTCTGGTTGTGAGAGAACGTCGTTATACAAAAAAACGGATCAAAAAGGGACTCTCCCCTGAGTTGGCACCGCGAGACCTTACCCTAAAACCTCTTGGGAAAGCTGGCATTATTATTCAGGATAACCCCTGGCTTAGTCTTACCGCCGTGGTTGTGGTAACTATTCTGTTGGCTTTCAGTGCCAAAGAAATCACATTCAACCACAATATGATGGATCTTGAAGCTGAAGGACTACCAAGCATTATGCTCCAGGACACGGTTCAGGAAAAATTTGACCTGAGTATGGATTTCGCCTACCTCGTTTCAGAAAGCGTGGAGGAGTCCCGCGACTTACGCAAGAAGGCCAAGGAATTACCTTCCGTGGCCTCGGTAGAGGACATCTCAATTTTTATTCCATCCCCTGAACAGCAGGCCAAAAGAGCTCCCCATATTGAAGAAATTCATGCCCTCATGGAGATAGCTCAGGTCACTCCTATCAGACCTGAAGACCTTGACCGCATTCGAACGGAAATCGAAAGACTGGAAATGAACATCATGGAGTTTCAATCCATGGCTTTTCTGGGAGGACAGGACAAAGTCTACCGTCGCTGTACTGAAATTGTTGGCAGTGAAGAAAGCCCTCCTGACATAACGGTATTCAGCAATATTTATGGCCTTTTTGACCAGGGCTCCAGTATTGTGACTGCAAAATTAAATGCCTTCCAGGATGCTTATGCCGACTATTTCACATCAAGCGTATTGCAAATGGCAAACACCTCACCACTCAGCCTGGATGTTCTGCCAGAGTCAATTGTTGATCGCTATGCCAGCAAGGATCGGTCACTCTTTCTCACCACAGTACTACCCTCTGGAAATATCTGGCAAGACAAGATCTTCATGGAACAGTTTGGCAATGAACTGGAGACGGTTAGCGAGCGTACAACTGGAATGCCTGTGATCATGCGGGCCCTCTTTGAAATTATTGGTCGTGATGGGCGCAATGCAGCCTACCTGACCCTGGTGCTGGTCTATCTCATTCTCCTCCTCGACTTCAGGAGTTTTAAGTATGCTTTGATTGCCATGATGCCCCTGGCCACAGGTGCAGTCTGGATGGTTGGCCTCATGCAGCTCTTTGGGTTCCAACTTGATATGATGAATGTCATGGCGCTACCCCTGATCCTGGGAATTGGTATAGATGATGGGGTTCATGTGGTCCATCGCTGGCGTCTGGAAGGACCACGCTCAGCCAATATTGTGCTTTCAAGTACAGGAAAGGCTGTCTTGCTAACGTCCCTGACAACCATCCTGGCTTTTGGGTCCATGATGTTTTCGCCATTCCGTGGTTATGCCAGCCTGTCATACGCACTTATTTTTGGTGTGGGAGCTTGTTTTTTCACCACCATCATCATCCTGCCAGCATTTATGGGATTACTGGACAAACGAAAATGAGATTCTACCCGACCATGTAGAGGGCGACACTTAGCTCACTGCAGGGTCGGAATCTGGCCATGTCAAACAGCCAAGCACATATTAACAAGGGAATTACCCCTTCTGTCGATTTGATTCGATTTTGGTGGAGTTTTCTCTTTTTGATCGTCTTTATGAATTTTTGGCGACTGGCTTTTCTCACCTCGCAGTATGAATTTCTTGACGCTTCAAAGTGGAACCTTTACCTCAAGTCCTTCCTTATTGGAACAAGGCTTGATGCTGTGGTTGCATCGTATTTAATGCTCCCGCTGGGCGTTTTCTTCATTGTTCAGCTTTTCAGCCCCAAAAAGAGCTTCCTCAAATACATCTTGAATGTCTACTTTTCCATCATCATCCTGCCTATCTCACTGGTTCACACCGTAAATATTTTTGTTTTTAAGGAATTTGACGAGCACTTGAATTTTCTTACTCTGAATTCCTACGTGGGACAGAAAGACAGTATGCAATTCATCTTTGAGGAATACCCCGTTTGGCCTGTAATAGGTGGCCTGCTGCTTTTTTCAGGTGGAATATTCACCCTGTACTGGCAGGTCAGCAAGCACCTTAAAGGGGGCCCTGGATCAGTTCTTTTGAGAATTCCGTCTCTTATAGTTTCACTTTTCATCCTGGGATTATTCATTCGGGGGGGCTGGCAAGAACGACCCATTGACTGGGGGTTCGCCATGTTTAGTTCCGATTTTTCTGCCAACCAGACAGCCCTGAATCCACTCTTCTTTTTGGGGAGAAGTGTTGTCCAGTTTTCGTCAGAGGGCAAGGCCGATGAACTCACCCAGTATTATGACACTGAAGCGGCTTTTCGCACAAGCCGCAAGCTTCTGCACAATTCACGAATGACCTTTGTGGATGAGGTCTCCATGACCAGAAAAATTGAATCTGATTCTGCCAGGGACTACAACATCATTTTAGTTATACTTGAGTCACACACCGCTGCTTTTACAGGCTATCTCAACCCTGGCCAGCCTTCAGTTACACCAAATCTGGATCGCATGGCCAGGCAGGGTATTGCCTTCACCAACTGTTTTGCAAACGGTATTCGCTCTGCTCATGGTATAAGCTCAATAATTATATCCTGGCCCACCCTGCCAGGGTTACCACTTATTTCTCGCACCGAGTCCGTTAACCAGGTTCCCAGCCTCGGTAGCGCCTTAAAAGCTATTGGATACAGCACCCTATTTATGTATGGAGGCGATGCACAGTTTGATAACATGAATGGTTTTTTGACTATCCACGGTTATGATCGTATCATCGAAAGACGTGATTTTGAGCCTGGATTATCAGGCACCAGTTGGGGCGTTTTTGATCATTCAGTATTCAGTCGTGGCCTTGAGGAACTGGACAAGGCTTCCAAGCCTGCATTGCTCACACTTTTCACCACCTCAAACCATCAGCCCTGGGATATTCCTCCAGAATATGAGGCTTTAATTCCAGTCTTTCCTGACAGCTTGTTTCGCCAGGGTCAGGTGCATCGCAGTATGGCTTATGTTGACCATGCTCTGGGGGGATTTATGGAACAGGCCTCACAACGTGATTGGTATGACAATAGTATCTTTGTCTTCATCGCAGACCATGGAATCAGCGTTCACAAATCAACTTTCGCAAAAATTCAGAATGCCCACATACCCCTGGTTATTTATGCTCCCGGTTTATCTCTGGAACCCCGGACCATTGACCAGCCGGTGAGCCAGGTTGACGTGACTCCCACCTTACTGGGGTTGATCGATTACCCCCAACCCTTTACTTTTTTTGGACAAAACACGCTCTCCAAAAAATCTGGTCTGTCTTGCAAGGTTATCGCCAATGAAGCCTTCTGGGTACAGGATGATTATTTTTATTTTGAACGTTTCGGTCAGGAGACAGCGCTATACAAGATACAATTTCCCATTGAGGATGCGAACTTTGAGCCCGTTTCGGATCTTCAGCTTTTTAATCACTATCAGAAAAATTTTCGATCCTATCTTCAAACTGCATCCGCCCAGTTTAAAACCTTCGGAAATGAAAAACATTAATTGGATTCAGCAGCCCCCAACTCCCCATTACGCACACGACCAAAGCCCGTGCTAAAGAACCCCGCAGTATCTATACCCCCCGACTTTAGTCGGGGGTCACCACAACCTCTCTGCGTCCTCAGCGCTCTCTGCGGTCAATCCCGAACTCTCCCCGGAGCTTGAACTTGTGGCATCCCGAGCGGCCTGCGGGGACGAAGCTCGTCTTCCTGAGGCTCTCGAAGGAGAGAGCGTAGACCTGAGTCGAGGGACGAAGCCCCAGTGGCTAGGCTAAGGACTGGACATTTCGATGAGTCTTCGCTCGTTGAGCTACGACCTCACAGGCGAACTCAATGTCCAGGTCTCTAATCCCAGCGGTTGAGGCTGATCGAAGCCAATGAGGACAATAAATGGTTATTGCTTATTTGGTAGGGGAATGGCTTGCTGGATATATTTTGTGGGCAGATATTTTTGCATATGAATTAAAAAGGAAATAAAGACATGTCGCAACAATGGAACACCCCCCCAGAACTTCAGATCGATACAGCCAAAAGCTACTCTGTTGAAATAGTCACCAATAAAGGCAGTATGAAACTAGACTTAAATCCAGCTCATGCTCCAAAAACCGTCAACAACTTCACCTTTCTTGCCAGAGAGGGCTACTATGATGGCATTGCCTTTCACAGAGTCATTCCCAACTTCATGGTTCAGGGTGGCGATCCAACTGGAACTGGTATGGGTGGTCCCGGTTATCAATTTGAAGATGAATTTGCCGGCAATCCCAATCGCCATATCGACAATGTGATCTCTATGGCCAATGCTGGTCCAGGAACCAATGGCAGCCAGTTCTTTATCACCCATGCCTCCCAACCACACCTGGATGGTCGTCACACAGTTTTTGGCAAGCTCATTGAGGGTGTTGATGTTTTGAATAGCATCCAGCAAGGTGATGTCATGGAAAAGGTTGTCGTCACTGAAGGATAGGATTGGTTATAATTAAAGTACGATTCTTTTTCTTAATTAGCACCTGACTTAAGTCAGGTGCTAATGTTTAACGCTCATAAGTACTAATCGCCCGGACACCCCACTTCAACGGCAGCCAGGTATACAGAGCAGTCAACACCAGCACAAAACCAACAATGAGTCCGATCACGAGACCTGATCCGTGATTTTGATACAGGTTGATCACCAGGACTAAAGATGTCACCGAAAAAGCCACATAGATGAGGCTCAGGACGACGGTAATAATTCCACCATAGCCACTGCTGATTTTCATGGGGTTGGTCTCATTAAACTGAGCATATACAGCCCCCAGACCAAGCGATAGACTGATGAGAGACAAACTGGTGAGCAGCAAGAAGCCACTGGCCAGCAGAGAGACCTCAATGCGTTGCCCTAGAAAGAAATTTGAAATAAGCGCCACGACCTCGGTCATAGTGAAGAGCACAAAAAAGGCAAACCAGAACTTCTCAACAAAGACCCTTTTCATGGAAAAGGGTGCCATCTGTAGAATCCAGAGACTGCGACCCTCCATGCTGATCATGGGATAAACAAAGCGGGCGGTGAGGGCTGCCAGGATGAAGCCGGTAAATCCAAAATTAAAGATGTAAATGGTGGTGCGCCAGAAAGAGGAAAGCTCATCAAAGTGTAGATGTCCCCTGGATAAATTGATCAAATATACCGCAATAAAGAATCCCAGGAGTAAAAACTGCACCCATTGCTGAGGGGTTCGTAAAAACTGAACGAGATCCTTGGAAACCAGAGCTTTTACTGGAGGACGAATACCTGCCCAGCTAAACTTGAAGACTTTACTCAGTGCCGTCCTTTTTGTTTTTTGTCCCTGACCCTCCATCACCTGATAGGTATTAAAATAGAACCGATCCGCAGCCCAGTTGATAAGCTCCCAGCCCATAGCAGCTGTGGTTACAAACAGGGCTGAGAAAAACAAACGCTCAATCAAAACCAGGGTCTCGCTACCCATAAACAGGCGACTCAACCAAAAACTGGGTATAAAGGGGAAAGAGGTGTTGGACAGGTTGGCCAGATAACGACCCAAAGCACGGAAGTTGCCCATATTACCACTCAACATGGTGTCCTGCTGACTCACACTAAAATACAGATAAAAAATACCAGTGAAAATCACACCGAGAAAAATGAACACCGTACGCATCTTAAAAAAGCGGCTGAGGAAGACCAGGAGCATGAGCAGCAGACTGGCTGAAACAGTGGCAATAAATAGAAATGGTAGAATTCCCGCAATGAAGACCAGGGCATATTGCCAGACGGCTAACCCTTGAAGCGCACCATAACCCAGGGTGAGAGGAATTCCCAAAATCAAAATAGCCCATGAGCTATAGACCAGATTCTCGATAAATTTTATTCTGAAGATCTGTTTATTATCCACTGGCAGAGTCATGAGAAAAGCCACTTCAGGGGATCGATAAAAGGTTGAAAATCCCGTCACCAGATTTGATAACACCAGGAGGTAAAAAATAATGGACCAACCCAGATAAAACAGTCGATCCAGGAATACCCCGCCCAGCTCTCCCTGTCTCAGCAGGAAATTACCTCCGGCGACAAATAATTTATATCCACCAAAAATCAGTCCGAAAACAATGAGGCTGGAGACAAAAATCTCCAGACGCTTCTTAACAAATACGCCAGAAAGAAAACCTTTCAGGCTTTGACGCTTTACGCGGAACAGGAGTTGGGCTTGCTGGCTTACGATGACCCTATCTCCCATCTAGACAATATTGAGCTGCTTGGGTTACTCATCTTCAATGCCACTATGCCCTTCAGTGAGCTCTTCTTCTTCCACGATTCTCAAAAACCGTTCTTCCAGATTTTCTTGCTCACCTGATACAGATTCAAAAGAATCAACGGTGCCCAGACCCAGGAGTTTTCCCCGGTTGATAATGGCGATCCGATCCGAAAGTTCTTCCGCCACATTCAAATTATGAGTGGAGATAAACACAGTGACTCCGCTTTGACTGCGCTCTTTGAGCATATCCTTAATGATACGAGCCGTTTTGGGATCAAGAC
Source organism: Fidelibacterota bacterium (assembly GCA_016784025.1). Lineage (GTDB taxonomy): Bacteria > Fidelibacterota > UBA8477 > UBA8477 > JABMPR01 > JABMPR01. Next base: position 18,454 of record JADHVL010000032.1, read on the forward strand.
CGACCATGGGCTCATCAATAATTAAAATTTCAGGGCTATGCAGAAAGGCCGATGCAAAGGCCAGGCGCTGTTTCATTCCTTGAGAATATCCTGAGATGCGATCACCAATCCATTCTTTCATAAACAGGCGTTCGCTGAGGCCGTTGAGTTCATTCTGAATAGCTTTGTTGTCCATGGAGTAGAGCTGGCCCACCATCATCAGCAATTCCAACCCGGACAGGTGCTGATAAAGGAAGGCTGCATCAGGCACATATCCTGTGATAAACTTGGCCTTCTGAGGTTCCTTCTCCACATTAAATCCACCCATGTGAATGGTACCCTCTGTAGGTGTCATTAAGCCCACCATCATTTTTATGGTGGTGGTTTTTCCAGCCCCATTGGGTCCCAGAAAACTGAATAGCTCCCCTTTTTCAATATGCAAGTCAAGCTTATTCACAGCCAGGGTAGTGGCGAACTGTTTTGAAAGGTTTTCTACTTTTATCATGAGCTGGTTTCTCTTTTAATTCGCTTTTTTGTTATAATCGTGGAGCATCCAAACATTGGCTTCAATATATACGCCACGATCATTTTCAAAATCAATCTTAACAGGTGACAAGGCACCTGGGACAATGTAGTCTCCGCTGGACTGGAAACTCAAACCGGTCCATTCCTCCCAGGATTTGATGGTCCCGTGGATGCGCATGGCCTCAGGACAAACTTTCAATATACGTGCCCCCATGCGGTGGTGAACCCGCAACCAGGGATCAAAGGGAAGACCGTCCCGTGACCATTCAATATATGATTCCATGGGGATCAGGGGATAGTCACTTTTTTTATTCGGTCGAACTGGCGCTATCAACTTGCTAAGCCCGTGGCTCAAACCGATTTCCTGCATGACCTTAATCATGATAGTGCTGAGACCGCCACCTCGATAGTCTGGTAGAATTTGAATGGCCAGGGCACTGAAGAGATTGGCAGGCTTGTCAGCTTTTATGCCAGTTAGCATTGCCCAGTCCCAGCCTGTATAAGGCAGGTCTTCCAGGGCACCATCAAAATGAAGGGGAATAGAATTCCCCACAGCGATCCATTTCTCAGACTCTGTTTCTATGAGTGCGAATTGAAATTCTGGATACATCTCATGCATGGTATACCAGTTGTTGGCTACTGGATCATGGTGCATGAATTCAGGCCATGATGGCACTGTCACCACATCTGCCGTATCTACAAAGCCATCCATGTCACAGGCCTGTATCAGCTTTAATTTTCGACTGTCCAGGTCAGCCTGGAGTTGAGGTGGTAATTTCATGGGGAGTTCCTGCTGTGGAAAATTAGAGGGGTGGCTGCTTGGATACCATAAAATCATGGAGCTGTATATCTTCGTCCATAATATGATGCAACACCCATTTGTTCATGAGCAGGCGAAAATTGTCCAGCATTTCACCCATATGGTGTGAGGTGGTGAGATAGTGGTTCATATCTTTAACTATGGCCTCATGCTTTTTGTGATGGGCATGGGCATGGGGATATTGAATTTCCTCCATAAAGGATTCTTCTCGTTGGAAATGATATTTAACATAATCATAGAGTTCGCGAATGGCCTGCTTCAGTTCTTCGGCATGACGATTGGGGTGGTTAAGCTGAACCACCCGATTGGCTATCTCGATGAGCTTCTTGTGGTCTTCATCAATAAAACCATGATCAATAGACATGTCATTGGTCCACTTAAACACTTCATCCCCTTTTATAAATCAATTCCAAAAAAGATAAGCCTGACAACCTAAAATACCATCTTTGTCCTGACTGGAGTGATGCTGGTCAAACACATCCCTGGACAATGAGCCCGTCATCCCGAGCGGAGTCGAGGGACGAAATGTCCATCGCCCTGGTGTATCAACCTCTGGCTTCGAGAACCTCAGCCACCGGAGCTCTGAAACATGATATTGTGAGGATCAATTGCCCCGCCTTTTAAGGCGGGGTATAGTGGTATAGGGAACAAAAGGGTTTTAACCCTGACACTGTAGCGGACAATCTCTGTTGGTGTCTTGCGGTAGTATCATCCCGAGCGGCCTGCAGGGGCGTAGAACCTGGGGTGCGTAGACCTGAGTCGAGGGACGAAATGTCCTGAATCCCGCAACAAGCCGCCTCTGGCTTCGAGAGCCTCAGCCGCCGGAGTCTCGAACCCGGACATTGAGGCTGCCTGTGAGGTCGTAGCTCAACGAGCGAAGACTCATCGAAATGTCCAGTCCATGGTGAAACACCAGGGTTTCCATCAGTCTTCGCGAGGACCTGCCAGAGGCAGGGACGCGGCGATCTCGGGCTGTAGGTAGACCAAGGATTCGGAGATTGCCGCGCTCATTACATTCGCTCGCAATGACTGCTAGATGATGCTGCGGACCAGTGCCTACCCTATCCCCGCCATATTCGAGAGTTCTGAGAAACGATCCCTCACAATATTCCGAAGATCATCATGGGGACCCTTCCGAAGATGTGGATCTGCATTGATCAGCGCAAAAGCCGCCTTCCTGGCTTGTCTCAAAATGTCCCCATCCCAGAGAATATTTGCAATTTTAAGAGCCGGCAAGCCAGACTGCCGGGTTCCAAAAATGTCACCAGCTCCACGGAGTCGTAAGTCTTCTTCTGCAATCCTGAAACCATCTGTGGTTTCCACCATAATGGCCAGTCGGTCCAGTGAATCAGCATTCATATTGCGATGCACCAATACACATACGCCTCGATGCTCGCCACGACCAATACGGCCTCTTAATTGATGCAGCTGTGCCAGACCAAAACGCTCGGCATTCTCAATCATCATCACCGTGGCATTAGGAATATCAATTCCCACCTCGATGACTGTGGTACTCACCAGAAGTTGTATGTCGTTCCGTGAGAAGGCCTGCATGATATTGTCTTTTTCTTCGGCTTTCATGCGACCATGGAGCAATGCCGCCTTAAAGCCTTTAAACTGATGTTGAAGTTTCTCAAATCCTTCTGTGGCGGCTTCAAGATCAATCTTTTCTGACTCTTCAATGAGGGGGTAAACCACAAAGGCCTGACGTCCGGCCTTGAGTTCGTCCTGAATAAAACCATAGACCTTGGGCAGGGCATGAATATCAACTTTACGGGTAATTATTTTTTGCCGGCCCGCCGGTAACTCATCAATAATGGAAACAGCCAGATCACCAAACAGGGTCATGGATAAGGTGCGGGGGATGGGTGTGGCAGTCATAACCAGCACATCTGCCTCAGCAGCCTTTTCCAGGAGTTCCCCACGCTGGAGCACACCAAAACGGTGTTGCTCATCAATGACCACGAGTTGCAGATTTTTAAAATGGACCTTGCCCTGGATTAAAGCGTGGGTACCAATAGCCACATGATAGTAGCCCTCTTTCAAAGCCTTGCGTAAATCCCGTTTTTGAGCGGCTGTTTGAGATCCTGTGAGCAGGACCACCCTGATGGGCGTTCCCTCAAAAAAGTTGACTGCATTCTTATAATGCTGCTCCGCCAGAATTTCAGTGGGCGCCATAATGGCGGATTGATATCCATTGCCTGCCGTAATGGCTGCAGCCAGGAGAGCGATAACCGTTTTTCCTGATCCCACATCTCCCTGGAGCAGGCGGTTCATAGGATGGGCGGATCTCAGGTCTTCCCAGATTTCGTTCATGACCCGTTTTTGTGCTCCAGTAAGCTCGTAGGGTAATTTTTTGTATTGGGGTTCCAGATACTCTCCAAACCCCTCGAATCGGTTGACCTTCACCTTCTCCACCATGGATTGGCGACGAATGGCCAGAAACAGCTGCATGAGGAAGAGTTCATTGAATTTGAGACGATGTTGGGCCCGTTTCAGGCTTTCCATGTCCTCGGGAAAATGGATATCCCTGATGGCATCACCCAGATCCATAAGTTCATTTTCTTTACGCATGTCCTGGGGGAGGAAATCCATGATCTTGGACTCAATCCCGTCAACCAGAGGTCTCAGGAGACGTCTAAATCCCCGGCTATCCAGACCGACTGATTGCAGTTTTTGACCAGAGGGATACAGGGGCACCACGATACCAGTATTGATGGGATTGGTGCCTTCTTCATTGAGGATATCAAAGTCGGGGTGGACCATCTGGAAGCCACCATAGAAATCAACCTTACCGCTGACAGCCACCACATCGCCTTTTTTAAAGCGCTTCTGCATCCAGTTCGCCCCATTAAACCAACGACATTTAAGAAAGCCCCGTTCGTCAGCCACGACCATTTCAAAATAAGAGCGTTTACGGCCGCGACGCATTTGAGTGCCGGTGACTTTACCAACAATGGTGGCCTGCTTGTCTTTTTGCAGATCTGTGGTATAGGAAACCGTGGATCGATCCAGATAGCGCCTTGGGAAATGCTCAAGGAGATCATTCACCGAAAACAGACCGGCCTCGTTGAGGGCTTCAACTTTTCGGGTGCCAACACCTTTGAGGCTGGATATGAGGGCATCATGTCGCATAGAAAATCAATTTAGCCGGGACTGGGGTTTTCGAAACCCATCTACGCCAATTTTTTAATCTTTTTTGCATCGCCGAATTACCTCCGATGGGCAGGCTTCAAATTTGCCTCAAGACTCGTCACACTGAGGCTCTCGAAGTGCGACGGGCATGCTTAAAATTTGTTACCGAACCCGGACATTGAGCTTGCCTGTGAGTTCGTAGCTCAACGAGCGAAGACTCATCGAAATGTCCAACAACGTGGCAAACCACCTCTGGCTTCGAGAGCCTCAGCCGCCGGTAAGGACTGCCGCCGGGTAGCGGCAATCGGACATTGAGCTTGCCTGTGAGTTCGTAGCTCTGTGAGCGTAGACTTGAGTGCTTGTGAAAAGTGACAGAAATTCTAGCTTTCGGCATATCTATCAATTTAGAGGGCTGAAATGAAACAACTGATATATCAAGCATTCCCTGTTCAAACCTATGATAAGATCCGCTATGGAGATACAGATCGGCAGGGACATGTCAACAATGCCACGATAGCGACCTTTCTTGAAACCGGTCGAGTCGATATCCTATACGGTGTGGAGCATCCCGTCCTGGCAGAAAACTGCAGTTTTGTATTGGCTTCTTTAAAGGTGGATTACCTCAAGGAAATCATCTGGCCCGGGACCGTGGAGATTGGTACTGGCATCACCAGAGTGGGCAGCAGTTCCATCCATTTCTATCAGCAGCTTTTTCAAAATGATATCTGTGTGGCCAAAGCTGAGACCGTCAGCGTACAGGTGCTCAATAAGACCGGAAAAAGCAATCCCCTTTCAGAAACTGCCCAACAGACACTCCAGAAGTGGCTGCTCCCTTGAGGTTGGATATGAGGGCATCAGGTCGCATATAAAAATACTTTAAGCAGGCAGGGTAAATTCGAAACCCATCTACGCTAATTTTTCAATTTTTTTTATCCTCAAAATAGCTTCCCGTCTTCGCTGTTTGAGAGCGACAACCTGGAAACCCGCCAAGCGGGGAGGTCGACGTAGTCGAGGACTCGAAGCACGAAGGATGGTCGCCAAAGTAACAGCCCGGACATTGAGCTTGTCGAAATGTCCAGAATTCCGAAGCAAGTCACCTTTGGCTTCGAGAACCTCACCGCCGGGTAACGGCAACTCGACATTGAGCTTGCCTATGTGGTCGTAGCTCTGTGAGCATAGACTAGAGTTCTTGTATTTATAGCTAAAATGTCTAGATTCCAATGCTACTCAAGCATTCCGGGGGGAATCCACTGAGTAAATTATTTTAATACCTTCAAGATAAACCACCCCTGGAAGAGACTAGCGGGGGTTGTTGGTTGAATACCATACTTACAAAAACACTCAAACAGCGTTTATTCAGGCGTAAGCATGAATTGTTGGTCTAATTCCAGCCATATAATCACTGTTAGGTGGCTTGACTTAAATAAATCAAACGGGGGTGCTTGCATGATCAGGCATCTTCATTTTTGGGGGATATACTTAATTAGTAGGAAAAGGGGCAACATATGAAAAAAGCAGTAGGTTCAATTTTTAGTTCACTCTTAAATGATGTAGGACAATCGATCGAGGGGGAAAAACTGGGTACTCCAGTGGAGTCTTCACTACATCCTGGTTTGCAGAAAAGTGGAAGTATTCCCTTCGATTTTCATCTTGACGACAAGGGGGATTACAATTTTTCAACTGACAAACGCGCCTATGGTGTAACACTGTCTGCAGTCGCATCCATAGATTCACCAGATGCAATATTCACCGTTTCTGTGAAATCTTCAGGCGGAGGTGGTGGCCACTGGGATAAGGTGCACATTAATCAACCCTTGAAATGTGAAATAAAAACAAAAGGCGGATTCTCAAAGACGACCATTAGCATTCACATTCATGCAAATGTGAAGAATGCAAAAGGTCATGGCAAAATAGATTACAGTTATTAACTAATTCTATTTAATGCCATAGGAAAAACTCATTATACCCCAAACGATGAATGCTAAAATTGCATGCACCCTGTTTTTAAGATACAAAATCTCCACCTAACCAAGGTCTGTCTATGCGGAAACAGCAATGCTATCCAAAGCCTTGCCCTTGATGTGGACAACCGAAAGCGTTAGAGGGATCAACGATGTGGTTAATCTGGAATTATAGATTCAATACATTGAACAAATCAACAATAAATGGAGGTCCATTATGACATTTAATCCGACGACAGACAAAATCGCTATAACCATTCCACAATTTACCCTAAAGAAAAAATCTGATGGTATCTTTGGGAAGTACAATGAACCCTATATTGTTTCATTAGCTATCGATGAACAGGGTTCGGGAACTCCAGAAATTGGGTTCAATGCAATGCCTTTTCCCAAGGTAACATCAGGAAACACCGTAACCATGCTTGGAGATGGTCATTTACTCTATGGTCCCAAAAACCCTGGCCAATATGTTGCTTTATCCGTTTTAATAATGGAAAGTGATAGTGACATGCAAGATCTTGGAGTAAAAATTGAAGAGATCGTTAGTAGTAAGGCTGTTGAGCTTGGAATGGCCGCTATAATTACTGCTGGCCCTGGTTCTGCAGCAATTCTAGGTATACTAAAAGAGCTTACCCAGCTGGTTGCAGGACAACTAAAGAAAAACAAAGATGATGAGCTATTTAGAACTGAAGGTACATTTCTAAGAGATCATCAGGTTCCATATCATATAAACAGACAGTATACGGGACTTGGAAATGAATATATTGATCTCTCCATGAGCATTCTCCCTCTTACACGTGCCAATGGTCAAGGATCAGCAATTAAACTCTTACCATTGTAAAAACAAAATGTTCTAACGGCATCATGTCGCATAGAAAATAAATTTACTGGTGGGTTTGAAATTGGGAGCTTGAAATTCAAGTACTTTTGGCTTGAATTTCAAGTTCTCTAATTGCTTGTATATCTTATAAGAGACTCCAGGTAGCGTGATTTTACCTGCTCGCTTGCCATGACCTGTTTTATGGGCGGTAGCTTGAGAATTACACCCAGAACCCCTGCCAATGCACGGTGACTCCACAACACACGATTATCGAAAAGCAGATCCTGAAAAGCGCCTCTTTCGATAGCCATCCTGACGATCCGATGGGTTCCATTGAGTGGTGTGATGACCCTGTTTGGTCGGGATTTCAAAGTGAGACTATTATGGGAACAGTTTCTTACACACACACCACAACCCAGACAGATATCCTCATCCAACCGGGCCATTTTCATTTTGGGTTTATCTGGATTATTAGCTGAAACCAGCGTCATGGCCTCAACCGGGCAGACCGAAACACACCTGCCACAGCCATTACATTCATCCTCACAGATTTCAGGCAGAAAATTGGTTGTATGAACTGGATTAAGGACAGCAAAGCGTCTTGCCGCTATCATGGCTTCACAGCAGCAACCGCAGCAATTGCAGATAAAGTTAACGCTCTCTCTCACATTTTCACCAAACTGGACCAGATTGCTATCATAGGCCAGGTGTAGAAGATCCAGACATTCCTCCTTGTCCACAGATCGGGCATGTCCATGTTTGATGAGTGAGGCAGCAGAGTTGTTAAAGGTCATGCAGATATCTTGAGGTGCATCACAGGATTGGTGTACATGGTCCATTTTATGACGACAATAACATAAACCAATTGCCCGATGGCGAGCCTCCTCAATGACCTGGGTGGCACGCTCATAATCCAGCACATGCAGGGCGTTCTCACTTGACAGGGCAGGTTCGTTGACAAAGGTTCGGCCGATTTGTGTTTCGCCCCTGGTGAAAAGATCCTTAATGAAGTCTTCTTCTACGTTCATGTATTGAAAGAATAGTTCACTCAGCGCTTTTTGGTCAATGTCATCTCTGACACGCATGAGGGAGAATTCGAAAAAGCCAGCCATGGGTGGCGGCAGGGTATAGATGGATTCACCGTTTCGTTCTATATCAACCAGAATGGCACGACTGGCCAGCTGCTCCAGGATATGGCGTGTTCGAGTTAAATCCAGCTTCCAGATCTTACTGGCCTGCTCTGTATTAAAGGGTTTGATGGGAAGCAGGGCGGCCAGTTCGGCCTCCTTTTCGCTAAACAACATCTTCAAAATCTTAAAAAGCAGCTCTGAGGGCGGTGCTCCCTGGGGAAATCGATTGAGCCTATCGCTCAATTGTGAATAACTGGATTTTAGTGTGTGATGCGCCATAACAACCCCCTGAAATTAGTTGGATTGTGACATGCTGTAATTTCACACACATCAAGCCCAAAATCAAATCAAAGCTGGGCTTGAAATTTGGTGTTTCCACAACAAGCACGTTATCCTGAGGTGTCTCTCTCTGGAGGTCAATTGCCCCGGCCTTCAGGCCGGGGTGTAAAAAACCATGTAACTGCAGGGGCTTTAGCCCAAACAATCAGGGTTAAAACCCTTTTGTACCCTATGCCCCTATACCCCCGCCTTAAAAGGCGGGGTAATTGGCCTGCAGTTCCTTCATCCAATGACTGAGATAGGCTCAAAATTGACATTCTCTCTTGAGCCCTTGTATAAATAGCCAGAAATTCTAGATTCCAGTGTTACTCAAAAAATATCGCGGGGGTAAATAATTGAATGCCACATTTACAAAAACACTCGATTACCACTTATTCGGTCATGGACACGAAATGTTGGTCTTTTTCCAGGTCGTATAATCACAGTTATGCAGATTGGAGATGACATGATGATAATTTGGGGACCATTAGTTTACTTAATATTGTTTATTATCATAATTCTGTATGTGAGAAAACCTTCTAAAGATGTACCCGTTACTATCAATGGAATGATACCAAGTCTACCCGGAGCAAAAGATAAGGAGCAGAGTGGTTCTACGGTGCTAATATTCTATTCAGATGAAGACCCTAAAAATACGGATCACCATATTTTCCTAGGGTATGCCGATAACAAAGGACGAGTAACTGCTTCTGTACCAAAATCTAATGTTGGTCGTGAAGTAACACTCCGCATTCGACATGCCGCATATTTACCTCAGGAAATCACAATGAAAATTTCAATGTTTGGAATTTTTTATACTGCTAAAATGGAACCCGATGGGGTTTATGATGGAACAATTCGGGGTGCGCCACCAGAGAACCTTGTTGAGCATTATCGAGAGGCCTTGACCGAAGCAGATAGGATCAGATTTCAAGCATCCAATATTGCTAAAATACTTGGGCGAACACTTGCAGAAATACCTTTTCTGTTTTGGTTGATTGCTTATGTAGCAATAATTGTTTCCAATGCAGCTGATTATTATAAAAATTCAATGTGCTTCGAGGGCACAATTGAATCCGTTACTCAATCCATATATTTCAGTGTAGTAACTATTACCACGCTGGGGTACGGAGATATTTATCCGAAGCATGATTTACTGCGAATAGCATGTTCTTTTGAGGCATTGATGGGCGTGTTAATACTTGGATTGTTTTTGAACTCACTGTTCTATGAAAGAAATAAGTAGAACGCTGCGTAACAAGCTGCTTCGAGCTGACTCACTTGCAGGGAGATGCAGAACGAAAATGAAGTGGATGGATACAATTATCGAACAAAGCGAGTCTGTTTCAGGAAGCAGCTTAAGCCTAAAGCGTTAGAAACATTCAAAAAATAATGAGGAGTATTTATAATGGAAGAAATGAGAGACCAATTCCAAAAGATTAGAAACTCATGGGAAAGTATCTATGAGGAGTATGCAACCTCACCAAGTCTCTGGGAGCCTTATCTGCCATATTCGAATCCTGACACCTATAACGAAGTTATCAATATATGTGCTTCTTGGCTTGATCGTGTTAGGTCACCAAAAGGACTTGCTCCTGTTTACCATCTAGCCAAAGGTGCCCTCTCAACATCACTAGAATCAACGTTATCAACGCTCAGGCAGATTGAGGAAGGGCAACACAATCAATTGCCGACATTGGCTGTGAGGCTCACACAATTGATTAATGCTCTTCACACAATGATTAGTATAAGTATTAAAGATACCCCAGAAGCATTTATTGCTGATACAGGATTGAGGCTGGAAGAAAATATATCCTTGACTCAAACCGCTCAGGGTGAATTAGGAAAGAAAGTCCAACAGCTCGAGGAAGCTTCAACCATAGCCTCATCTATAAGGGAGTATGAGGAGGAATTGAATGAAACTAAGGCATCAATTAATACCACAGTTGAGACCGTAAGTGAAATACTAGTAGCGGCCGAAACTGAAGGTAACAGAGTTTCTGGTATCCTTGAAGAAACTCAAGCTGAGGCAATAAAACTTGAGGAGCTAGTTGAGTCAAATGAGGCTCTCCAATCAAAGATGACAGCCCAGCAGGGGGAATTGGACAGTTTAAAAATTGAACTTGAGAAACAGCAGGGGCTTGTAAAAGATCTATTGCCAGATGCTGCCAGTGCTGGACTTGCTCATTCGTTTTCTTCTCGCGCTTCAAAACTCTCTCCACAAAAATGGATATGGATGATAATATTCCTTATAAATGTTGGTGTATTGGCATTTATGGTTTTCGAATTTATGACACTATTTTCAGAGCCAGTTTCAAATAGTCAAGATATGGACTGGTGGAAATTGTTACTGCAAAAACTTCCTCTCGCCGCCCCAATGGTGTGGTTGGGTTGGTTTAGTGCAGTCCAGTATGGCAACACCATCCGCATCCAAGAAGACTATGAATTTAAAGCAGCAACATCAAAAGCCTTTGTCGGCTATCGAGATCATATGGAATACTTAGCAAACATTAACTTGGAAGATGGCAATAATGCTGTTTAGCCGTTTAGCATTATGGACATGAAAGTCTAATTTATTAAGAGAGACTTTGGCTAGTTTGAAAGCTTGAAAGGAGCATCAAATGAATCAAAAGTCAGAGTCTGAAAGACGCGTAAAAGAGATACGCAGGAAC
>JADHVL010000012.1 GCA_016784025.1 Fidelibacterota bacterium
CAAAAAACGCTTGCAGGGCGCAAGCGAATCAATCTCAAACAGCGACACCAGGAGGTGTCCGCAACATGATTAGGAAGCCAAGGAAGTCTCTCTTATTTTATTGTCCAAACTGTGCCAAATGTTCAAATGACTTACACCCAGCATGTTGGTTCTGCGCTTCACATTCAAGAATTTCAGGACCAGTCCGAAGTGTTGATGGTATCAAGTGATAATTTCACGGAATATCCTTACTTGTCAACCCTCGAAAGAAAGCAAAACCGCCTGGTATTGATCAGCGATTTCAGCTCCAGGGCGGGCGTCTCAACATTCTTCCGAAATGTCCAGCCCCAGGGATTTTACGCAAACCAGTTATATGAAATCTTTGTGCGTTCACTCCAATGGGCACTGTATGGCCATATCGATACCCCCTTCCCAACACCACAGTTATCAAATGCAAACCTTACTGCTCTCATCAGACTTGATGCAGATGGTAGCCAAAAGTTAGCCGTGCAGAAAGATGCGACTGACTATCTCGTTTCGGCTGCCCTGGAATCAGGTGTCCAAACTGTCTATGCTTATGTTGCTGATTGGGCGGCGAGAGCTGGCTGGGAAAACCTGGCTCCACTTGCAAACAGGATGGAAGCGGTTGGCAATGAAATCGGGACCCACAGTAAAACCCATGGTGTCACAAGCAATCATGAATGGGAAAATGAGTTCAGTGGGGCCCAACGTGACATTCAAGGCGGTTTGATGAAGTATGGCAGTGATGTGGGACCTATTGATTTCCTGATAAATCCGGGAAATACAATCCCAATGGAATATTATGGAGAGGTCGCCCAAAGATTTTCACTTTTTATGACTCACGGCGGAGGAGAACAGTTTGTACCACTCGGTTATGGGAACCTCTCGTGGTTCACTGGACAGTATAAAGATATGGCTGTTTTAGGTGATTCACCTTCTCCAGACTACCAATGGTTCTACGATGGAACTTGGAGCTACTCAACTGCCCAGATCACTGCCTACGAAGAAACCATCTTCGATCATATGTTTAACACAGTAGGGCGCGGCGTGGTCTTTAACCAGATGTGGCATGATTACGGAATAACCGCTGACAGGGATGTTGAACCTCCCAGGACGCAGAGCATGCGGGAAAATGGGACACGTATTATCAACGATAGTAACGTAGCCATGTATGATGGGATTCGGTCCAAATTCGCTACCAGTGACATCTACTGTCCATCTCCTATGGACATGGTTAATAAACTACGTCTCATGGCCAACTGGAACTTTGAATGGTCTCAATCTGAGAATTCCGTCACTGTTGTTCTGGATCTATCAGATACAATAGGCAAAGAGTTAGCTGAATATACAGGTGGCATGGGGATCAATATTGAAAATACACATCAGTATATTCAGAGTGTAACAATCAACAATACTCCTCATTACGCTTATAAGGACCGATTGGTGATTCTGCCAAATCTTAAACCTGATAAAAATGTGATTGAACTGACCCTTGGAAACACCAGATCAAAGGTTCCACACTTGACCTATATTTCCAAAAGAATGCCATCAATTGATCGGGTTGGTACTGGACTGGAATTTAATACTCTGACAAAAAGCAAAGCCCGGTGTTCCCTTTTTGTCAATGAGCCAGGAATTCTCCTTAATGCTGATTATCAAGAGTGGAATCGCAAGGGAGACAGGATTGTCAATGCATTCGTCAGATCGGACAGGCTGATCACCCTTCACACATACGAGCAATCAGATTTTCAATTGAAATACTGCAATATGACCATCAATGATTTCCATCAGGATGAGGAGTCTGTTTCAATGAGTCTGGAGAAAAATGCAGGGTCAGATCATTTTCTAAGGTTTGTCGGTAGTAAATCGCCAGAAAAGGCCCAGTACGATGACCACCCAATTCCAATAGAGAAGCAGGGCTCCACATATAGCATTCATTTACCCCAGGTGGGTTCATCAGGTACACTGGTCATCCATTATAAATAGAAAGTTCCAGATCATTGACTAGAATACCCATATTTGCTCAATCCCTGTTGGTTTGTGCACTGCTATTATCCTTTTCTGTGGCACAAACTGTGAGGATCAATGAGGTTGTATCATCAAACTCTCAATCCTTATTGGATGAATATGGGGAGTCCCCTGACTGGATAGAGCTTTATAATCCTGGTGAGGAATCCCTGGACTTGACTGGATTCGGACTTTCTGATGATCCCGACAACCCTCTCAGGTGGATCTTTCCTGCTACATCTATTGACGCAGAGGGCTATCTGGTGATTTTCGCTTCAGGTACATCAAGTGATTATATTCATACCAACTTCAGCATCAGTAGCAGCGGGGAAATTCTCTTCCTCAGTGACACCTTGGGTCTTGTCGTTGATGAGATCGCCATTCCAGCTCTCCCCCAGGATGTTTCCTACGGACGGAAGATCACCGATTCAGCGACATGGGCCTTCTATTTGGAAACAACTCCTTTATCACCAAACAATACGCCGGCATTTGAAACGCCTACGCCACAAGTAGTTGTATTTTCTCAACCAGGTGGGCTCTACTGGGGACAAATAAGCCTGAATCTTGAATCCTATTTCCCTGGGGATACGATTTACTATTCACTGGATGGTTCAGTCCCTGACCAAACATCGCAGATTTTCTCAAGTATACTGGAAATTCATGAAACCACTGTCGTTCGGACACGCATCAAGTCTCAAGGAGTTTTAGCTACAGAAAGTTATACGAGTACATACATCATCGATAAGGACACAGATCTACCCATCATGGCAATCGCAGCAGAACCTGCAGACTTGTGGGATGGAGGAACGGGAATCTATGTCAATTACGAGAGCAATCGGGAGATTCCCATCCATGTAGAGTTTTTCGAACCAGGTGGAATGCGAGGTTTCTCGCAGGATGCAGGTATGAAAATGTTCGGTGGTTGGAGTCGACATTTCCCACAAAAATCTTTTGCACTTTTTGCCCGTTCTATCTACGGACCAGGGGAATTCAACTATGAAATATTTCCCGATCTACCTTTTGAATCGTATGAGGCATTTGTTCTCCGAAACTCCGGCGGCGATTTTGATGTATCCCATGTACGTGATGCTCTTATGCAAACTCTGGTAAGGAGTGTTGATGTGGATGGTCAGGCCTATCGTCCAACGGTGATCTATCTGAATGGTGAATACTGGGGCATCTTAAATATCCGCGAAAAACTCAATGAGCACTATATCGAAGCCCACCACGGGGTTCTTGAGAGCGATCTTGATATGTTGGAAAATAACTGGAGTACTATCCACGGCGATCGGGATCACTTTAATAATTATCTAGACTATTTAGACACCCATGACATGACATTAACTGAGTCCTATGATCATGTTAAAGAACAAATCGACCTCGATGAATATTTGAATTATATGACGACCGAAATTTTCTTTGCCAATGTTGATTGGCCAGGATGGAATCTCAAATACTGGCGTCCACGATTTTCCGACGGCAAATGGCGTTGGATATTGTACGATCTAGACGATGGCTTTGGACTTGGTAGGCCTGAAAATTATGGTTCTCCCAACATGATAGATTTCGCTACTACCATATCTGGTGATGGTTGGCCAAATCCGCCCTGGTCAACCTTCGTATTCAGAACATTGCTTGAGAACCAACAGTTTGTGGCTGATTTTATAAACAGATATGCCGACCACATGAATAGCATATGGCAATCCGATCTTGTGGTAAGGACCATTGACAATCTTCAAGAAGAGATTGCTGAGGAAATGATCCCCCACCTGGATCGCTGGGATCTATCACACGACGATTGGATCTGGGAGATGAACAGAATGCGAAATTTTGCCAATGAGAGACCCCCAGAAGCATTAAGTGTTATTACCAGCGAACTTATTGCTGGTGAACATCTTGAGCTGAATCTGACCATCGGACCCTCTGGTGCAGGGAAGATTAGAATAAATAATAATCTTGATGTCTGGTCTCCTCAATGGTCTGGGACGTATTTCATGGATGTGCCCATTACTGTAGAAGCAGCCCCCAATCCCGGATATGCTTTTGTTGGCTGGCAGTTGGCCAATAGTACCCTAACTGAGCCTCTGTTGGAGCTTTTTTTTCAGGGTGATACGACCTTGAATGCAATATTTGAATTAGCTGGACCTGTTGCCAGCCCCATTGTAATTAATGAGATCAACTATCACTCTGCTCCAGAATTTGATCCTGGAGACTGGATTGAGTTGTACAATTGGAGCCATGAACCAATTGATCTATCGGGATGGATTTTCTCAGACACTAATGCGGACCATCAATTGGTTCTACCTGAGGGTACCTCCATTGCCGCCGAAGACTTCCTCGTGTTATGCCAGGATAGAAGTCAATTTCTGCTCCGTTTTCCTGATGCCCCTACCCTGGCGGAATCATTCGAATTCGGGCTCAATAATGGTGGAGAATCGTTACAGCTATTGAACGCTGCTGGAAATATTGTTGATTCTCTGACCTACCTGGATACTCGCCCATGGCCTTCAAGCCCTGATGGCCGCGGTGCCACCTTGATCCTTAGTGATCCGTATAGTGATAATGCGTTAGCTGAAAACTGGGCTTCCTCCTGGGATCACGGGTCTCCTGGATTGTCCAATGAGATTATTTCCAGCATAGAGTCGTCTCCTCTCATGATCCTTCCCCAGGAATTCTTGCTATTACAAAACTACCCAAACCCATTTAATCCATCAACTACCATTCAGTATCAGCTGCCTGTTTCGTCATTTGTGATGGTGAGAATCTATAATTTAATGGGAGAAGAAGTTGTCACTTTAGTGAACCAACATCAGGATGCAGGGTTTTATACCCTCAACTGGCAAGGTTATGATAGTGATAACAATAAGCTTGAATCAGGGCTGTACCTTTACAGTTTGACTGTAGCTGACTATTCCATAAGCCGCAAAATGTTGTTGATAAAATAAAGCTATTCGCTCTTTGAAAATTCTAAGTCTTCAAAACTGAAGATAACTTGGAGAAAGGACCAGGAATAGTCCTGTCCAGCAGAGTTGACAATAATGATTTGACCTGCCTTAACACGCCCGGCTGCTTATTTCCGCAACTGAATCTTCCAATAACGTTGTTTCTTCAGGTGCCAGTCCAAGCTGACGCATACATTTGAGGTACATATGGAGTTCTCCACAGCGAGGTTTATGAGATTGCAGCATTATCAATCAATTGGAGATTTAGCGCAAAGAAGAAGATTCGGATCCTGATCACGTCTATGGGGAATAGCAAACTTACTGCAGAGCCTGAACGATCTTTAGCATAGACTGAGGTCCCAGAACAAAGAATATTTTAGAGTAAAAGTACTACAAGTGAAAATTTTATTTTGACCAATTATTACTAAAACCTGGAGGACAAGTTGTGAAAATAATAACTAGAATAAGCAAAGTGAGGTCAATCATAAGTTTTGTGGTGATCGGCTTCACGTTTGTGGCTTGTACCGGCCTGGCTCCAGGAAACGCCAGGGATACAAACGAGCCCAGGCTCGTGCTGCAGTCACTTGACTATACAGAAAATCCTGTTGATATACCAAATCCTGATCGGGGCTTCGAACGCGGCAATGACGATGCTGCCGGTCTGGGAGCCTTTGTCCCTGATAAACCTGGAGGTTCAAACTATTGGGGGCATATGACTATTCCGGCAAGCGCCAATACAATTTTAGGCCAACCTTTTAAGATGGCCTACGAAATGACCCCACCCATGTATTTGGGTCAAGAAGGAGTCGGTCCTGAGTATTGCAATGTCCCTGTCGAACCACGCATTGTTCAGTTCTACCTAACCCTAAATGAATTTTCCTCAAATGCTTGGTGTGATAGTAAACCAGGTACTCCCGCTGAGCATACTCGAGTAGGAGTAGACGGTCCCATAACATCCTATGGGCTTGATTTCTTAAGAGACCAACTAGAATTCATCAGGACCAACACCAACAGTGTTGCGCATATACGCGTTTGTTATGATCCAAAAGGCTGGAACCATTTTGTGTGGACTGAAGACAATCTAAATTATGAAGACGACGGCCCCGCTTCCGCCAAGGAAAGATACTATTATAAGGCAGACTACGAGAAACCCGTAACGGATGAGAATCGAACTGCTCACATTGCAAAACCAGGCGCAGGCACATGGAGAGGATCTTCGCCAATATTTAGAATGTGTGATGTACCCGGGTTTACAGATATGACCTGGGTTGAGTATCATTATCATCAGCTTAAGCCAATTTTCCATGAATACTCAGATGTCATATGGGCATTTGATTCAGGCACCTTTGGTCCATGGGGCGAAACCCACTCGAATTATGAAGCTGAAGTTCCGGGACACTACGAAATCATTTTAAATTCATTATTGGAGGCGGTTCCCGATGGCAAACCTATAATGACACACATTGGCGGGTTCCTGGATTGGTATAACCGCACATACAATACTACCTATAGCTTCGGCACGCTGGATAGCTTCCCCACCCCAGTACGTGGTACGCTAGAGGCTCGATTTGGCATGTTCGATGATTCAAATGGCTTTTCAGTAGACGAATATTCTTATGGTGATGGTGGCTCGTTGACCGAAGGGTATAGAATGCTGGCCTATGATCCAATTCTGCCGGGATATAATCCCAAGGGAGTGGATCCTTCACTAACGAGGCCTGGAGTTTCATCAAATATTGGATACAACGATTCTGGAACCAACAGGCTGACAGTCAGCCCGGAAGCGTTAACTGATGCGCGGTGGCGTGGAGCCCATTTCATTGATTGGGATCGTACCAAGGTTATGAACTTCCTCGGAAAGATGTCGGTCTATGGTGGTGAACAAATCGGTGTAGAGCCTGAATCCGGCACCAACGGAGGCTATGTGCCCGTTGGCAAACGAAAAGACAACCCTCTCAACGAAGTTATTTATCGCATCCCTTCCATGTTCTATGAGCACAGCATTTCCAACTGGACTTATATGTGTATCCAGCAGGGTCCTGGAAGATTTAAGTCCAGGGCAGATTATCCCTATACACAAGAAAGCATTGATGTTGAGATAACCTACCCGTGGAATGGTCAAACAGTACAGGTACTCTATGATCCAGTATATGAAGGCCAGAGCGCCTTGGCCTATTACCGCGACAGAATGGGCTACCGATTGGTGCTGCGTGAAGCGAAGGCAAGTGAAGTGGTCAAAAAGAACGGTACCCTAAGGTTCGAAGGAAAGATCCAAAACGTCGGTTGGGGTTATCTTTTTAACAAAAAATCCGTGAAGGTAATTCTGAAATCCAAATCTAATGAATTTGTATCTAATGCAGCGCTTACGAACATTGATCCCTATAATTGGCAGCCAGCTGAGGTAGGTCCCAATGGTGAAATGCCGGACTCCAGGGCAACCAACACCAATGCATGGCGTGAATTGAACTTCTCAATCAATCTTGATGAGTTTGGTGAACTGCCATCCGGTGAATATGACATTTACCTAAAGATAAATGATCCTAAAGAGACCAGTGCCAATAAGCGTAGTATACAGTTTGCTAATTACGATATTTGGAATGCCTCCCTTGGTGCAAATTTGATTGGCTCTACGACAGTTGTGCTATAGTACTTAAATTCGTGAAAAGCTGGAGATTAAGGTATGAAAAAAGTTTTTGGAATGAATAAAACCCTGTTAATCGTTGTCCTTATGTTGACAAGCTTGGTATATGTCGCCTGTTCGGCAACAGCTCCGGAAAGCGGGATGGAATTAGGTGATGTTGTTGATAATGAAAAAGTTCCGCTCGTGTTACAAGCTCTTGATTATACTGAGAATCCTGTTGATATTCCAAATCCAGACAGAGGTTTTTACAGACCACAAAGTTACGTGATTCCAGTGGAAATCGAATCCGTGCCAAATCTCCCTGATTTATCGGCTACCATAACAGGTACCTCGGTTTCTGTTGAATCACGCATCGTATATATGGAATTCGACTTGAGAAATTTTTCGTCTAACGCCCCCCTCAATGGAAGGCCCATTGGAGCCTGGAGTGCAGATGATGCAATTCCCCCAGAATATGGAACAACTCAAGCTTTAACACCCGCCGCACTTGATTATGTAAGGGCAGCAATTCAAAGCGTACAAGGGAGTGAAGCCGTTGCCATTGTGAAGTTTAGCTATGACGGGAGAGGCCGCACCTACGTTCACAGAGGAAGTTTTGACCAGGGCATTCATGATTGCGAACCGGGGGCACCAGAAGGGCGGGTTTGGTATGAAACCGGAGTTCGTAACGAATCTGATCTGTGTGAAATTCCTGGTCATGAGGATAAAAACTGGGTACAATATCATCTCTGGCAGCTTGGGAATGTCTTCAGTGAATTCGAAGCGTGTATGATGGTTGTTAAGGCGGGAATCTTTGGTCCATGGGGTGAAATGCATTCTTCATCATACGCCAGAACCAGAGAAGGATACCACTGGCTCTTGAAAGCGTTACTGGGCTATGTTCCAGAATCACGTTCAATCCTGGTACATGCAGGTGGAGTTATGGCATGGCATAATGTTGAGCATGAAACTGATTATAGCTTTTCTAATTTAATGCCAGCCCCGGCGCGAGGAACAGACCAGCAACGTTTCGGTATGTTCAACGATAGTTATTCGGCAGGATCCAGCAGTGATTTTTACAATGACAATGGTTCGCTTTCTGAGGGTTATCCATTTATTGGCACTGGGGATCAAGATGATTTTGATCGTAACGCTGCCTTAACCTGGATGAGAAATCAAAACAACTTCTATGGTGGTGAATCGGTGAGACTCGGTTCTGACGATAATATCTACCCCAGATTTCCAAACGTTGTTTATGAAGCTGCTTATGCCCAAACTACCCATTTGAATACGAGTTGGAACCGAGGCACCTATAAACTTTGGGGTGATTTTGTCTATAATGAAGAGAATGTCACTGCACCCTTCACGCCTCCACACGATGGTGTGACCCGAACTGCCATATTTGACCCGGTTTATGACGGTCGAAGCGGAATGGAATATATGCGAGATAGGCTGGGCTACCGCTTAGTGTTGCGCGAAGCGAAGATAAGTAAATGGGTGAAGCAGACAGGTGCTCTTAGGTTTGAGGGGAAGATTCAGAACGTCGGTTTTGGAAATATCGTAAACAGAAAAAACGTTTCAGTCATTCTGAAAGCCAAAGATGGTTCTATTACATACACTGCACCCACAAGCCTCGATGCGAGGGACTGGCGTCCTCACTTGGACAGCCGGGCAGATAATACCTCTGCATGGCGCGAATTAAACTTCTCAATTAATATGGAAGTATTTGGTGAAGTACCGCGAGGTGTCTATGACATTTACATGAAAGTCAATGATCCAAATGAAACCAGTACCAACAAGCGTTCTATACAGTTCGCCAATCATGATGTTTGGAATGCTTCCCTTGGTGCAAACTTAATTGGCTCGACCACAGTTTCCCCATAAAGTCACATAGGCAAAGAGGTAGATTTATTATATGAAGTTGGAGAATAAGTTATGAAAAGAAGAGAATTTTTAAAGACCGGTACGCTGGCAGTAGCCGCTATTGGAGTCCCTCCGAATCTGGTGTCCTGTTTTTCCAGCCAAATGGCATCTGTAGGTGAAGTAAAACAAAATTCAGTCTGGGTACCCAAGGGAGGCTATACAATCGCAGAGCTACATGCGAGAGTTGAAGCGTATTATGGTGATTATGATGATGTCAGCGCTGTTGGCCGCGCCCGTAAGATGCAGGCATTAATCATGGAGATTGCCATCAAGGCGAAAACTCGGAATCCGAACTTTCAGATTGTTCCCCAAGACACTTTAGAATATGCCCATATAGATGGAAATACGAATAATTCATATGATCAAGATTTCCTTAACCTGCTCGATGGTTGGGGGATTGAAAATTTCAGTGCCAATACTGTAGCCAGGTTGGCAAACCTATCTAAGGTTGGCATAAAGGGTACGGCGAACACCAAAGGAAGCACCGTACAAGTTGTTGCTGATAACCAGAAAATTGCTGCCGATAATAATATTCTCTGGCACCCCAGATTAAGTGCAGAAGTGTATCAGTCACCAGGGATAGGTAATCCTGGTTATATGCCGATATATTCGCCTTCCTCGAACAGCTACAACATAATCCATGATCCCATACCTGCCGGTGTAGCGTCCATATTAAACAGCAACGATGTTTATAGTATGATGGATGCGAAAAACCATCTGTACATGATCAGCAGTGGTAAATACGCGAATTGGCCGGCCTGGGAAAATAATCCATCAAGTCGTCTCGATATAACTAGCAATGCTGGTTATTTAGTTCCCTTCCCAGGCGGACGATTTCAACCCACTGGTCCTGCAGAGGTGGTTGCTCAAGCCATGGCAGACCACGGGACTGAATGGGACTTTTTTTGGGTGGCCAAAGGCTACACTCAAGATGAAGGCAGGAAAGCATATATTGAGGAACTCGCGGCCTCAGAGTGGGATGCTTTTTATATTGATGCGCATTTCGGCGGGGGTGCTCTTACCAGGGAAGAGGTTGAGATCCTTAAATGGAAACCTCAGGGCGGTAGGCGGCAGGTTATCTCGTATTTGAGTATCGGCACCACAGAATTATACCGCTGGTTTGCCGATCCAGTCATGGTTAATCCTAGCCCAAGATCCTTTCTCCACGGGGCTGTTGAAAATGGCACATTTATACCGGCGCGCGAAAGATTTGGAGATGTTGGCATCCCAAATTGGATGCTATGGCCAGCCTACTCAGGTCAATATGCTGACGAATCCACCCCGATTTGGTGGCATCCTGAGTGGAGGGACATTATTGTTAGAGGCGGCAGCCCCTATAAAAGTCCCAGTGATGATCATTCCCCATTTGCAGATGGCAGATCCTCCATCGACAAGATTGTGGACATGGGATTTGACGGTGTGTATTTAGATAACGTGAGCAGAGCTACCTCGTCCAGGGGTAAATGGACTGCGCTACAGGCCTACAATAATGCACATCCCCGGTGGTCTTTAGCACCTTAGTAAAGGTATTTTTCGAACAAAAGCCGAAATAGCACTATCAATTAGTAACAAACCCATATGAAAAGGAAATATCTTGTCTTTGGGGAGCTTGCAAATCGCATATCTATGTTTCACTACGATGTGTAAATAACCCTCGTAAAAAGATTGGCTTGCCAATCGTAGCCCCCATAGGGGGCGAAGATTGGTACGCCCTCTATCTTCGCTTCGCCCGCCTCTTCTGGCGGAGTTCAGCTACGATAGATAAAGGCAGGACCAAAGATAACCACGACGTTTAAGCCATTCACGACCAGCATTATTCTTGAAATATTTTTCTCGAGCTCGCGCCTCATCCGTAGAATCGAATGATTCATGATAAATTAATTTCCACCCTGACCCCCTACGGGTCCACTTGTTGGTGCCTGTATTATGTTGCATGATTCTTCGTTTAATATTTTTGGTCATCCCCACATAGTTCAATCCTTCATCGGAGTGGATGACATACACAAACCACTGCATTTTCTGCATGATATCATGTCCTATTGTAAGCGATTATTGTTTTTTAAGCTTATTGTTTGGAGCATGCTAATCCCACATCTACAATTCACTAGGATGTGTAAATAATCCTCGTAAAAAGATTGGCTTGCCAATCGTAGCCCCCATAGGGGGCGAAGATTGGTACGCCCGGCAGGAGTCGAACCTGCGACCTTCGGTACCGGAAACCGACGCTCTATCCAGCTGAGCTACGGGCGCATAGTGTGATCTCGACCTAAGTCAAGAATACTTCAGCCAACTTTTCAAATCCCGTGGCGAAGCTGCCTGTCCCGCCGTAGTCTGCAAGACGTAGGCGGAAGCTACGGGCCTGTCACGGCGAAGCTGTATAGCGAAGCCGGACGCATATGTATGTCAAAGATTTGACATGTTGATTTTCAAGGGACATTTCGTCCTTCGAGAGCCTCAGGATGACAGCTCAATGTCCAGACTTTTAAAAGCACGCCAAGGTATAAGTGACCCTAGACCCTGCAAAAACTATTTCAGGCTGTTCTCAGCCGATTTAACCGTATTAGAGAGCAACATGGCGATAGTCATGGGACCTACACCACCAGGAACAGGGGTTATGGCAGCACATTTTTCTGAAACAGCGGTAAAATCAACATCACCAACCAGACGATATCCCTTCTCTCTACTGGCATCATCAACACGATTGATTCCAACATCAATGATAACTGCGCCATCTTTGACCATGTCCTCAGTGATAAATTCAGGAACACCCGCAGCTGCAATGAGAATATCAGCTTGACGGGTATGCACACCCATATCAGGTGTCCGGGTATGAACCAGGGTCACAGTCGCATTTCCCAGATCCTTCTTCTGAATCATGAGATTGGCCATGGGCTTGCCCACAATATTTGAACGACCCACAACCACGACATGTTTGCCAGAAGTCTCAATCTTATAATATTTCATGATCTCAAGAATACCAGCCGGTGTGCATGAGACAAAACCATCCAAATCCAACACCAACTTACCCACACTGACTGGATGAAATCCATCTACATCCTTTTCAGGATTAATAGTTTCAATGATCAATTGAGAATCAATATGCTTCGGAAGGGGCAATTGAACCAGAATACCGTGAACCTTTTCATCTTGATTAAGATCCTGAACAACTTTTAATAGCTCGTCCTGAGAGGTACTGGCATCCAGTCTGAGTACCTGAGAATTGAATCCCAGCTTGGCACTCTGACGCTCCTTGGATCGCACATAAACCTGGGATGCAGGATCTTCACCAACCAATACAGCAGTAAGACCTGGAATGACCCCCTTTTCCTTCAATTTTTCAATCCGAACGTTAAGATCGGACTTTACGGCAAGTGAAACTTCCTTGCCACTTAAAATGAGAGGATTATTTGGCAAGTGCTGTACTCCTGGATTCTCTTATGACTACAACCTTGATCTGTCCAGGATAGGTCATTTCAGCTTCTATACGTCCAGCGATTTCCATGCTCAATGATTGTGCTCTATTGTCATCAATCTTGTCACTTTCAACCATAACCCTGACCTCGCGACCAGCTTGAATAGCGTAGGATTTGGAGACACCCTCGAATCCCGTAGCAATACCTTCGAGATTTCTCAGACGTTTGATGTAGCTCTCCAGCGTATCTCCACGGGCTCCCCGACGAGAGCCACTAATGGCATCTGCGGATTGCACCAATGCGGAGATTGGTCCAGTCATAGGTACTTCTTCATGGTGAGATTCAATGGCATTGATGACAGCATCAGGCTCACCAAACTTGCGAGCATATTCACCACCAATGAGTGCATGGGTTCCATCCGTATTTCTATCGATGGCCTTACCCAGATCATGTAGGAATCCAGCACGTCTGGCAAGAACACCATCCAGGCCTAATTCTGATGCCATAAGACCGGTTAACCAACCCACCTCAATACTATGTTTCAGTATGTTTTGTCCATAGCTGGTACGGTATTTAAGACGACCAATCAGCTTCATGATTTGAGCGTGGAATGCTGGCAAATGCAATTCAGCCAGAGCTTCCTCAGCCGCAACCCGCATCTCCTCATCCACATCAGCAGTTGCCTTGGTGATCATTTCTTCAATACGTGCGGGGTGAATGCGACCATCCTGAACCAGATTGGTCAAGGCCACACGGGCTATTTCACGCCGAACTGGATCAAAACCCGAAAGCACCACTGCCTCAGGGGTATCATCAACAATGAGCTCTACACCTGTGAGCTGTTCAAAGGTACGAATATTTCTTCCCTCTCGACCAATGACACGTCCCTTCATTTGATCAGAAGGTAATTCCACAACCGAAACGGTTGACTCTGCAGTATGGTCTGCAGCTGATCTCTGAATGGCAGAAATAACAATTTTATTTGCTTCTTTAGTAGCGTTGGACACAGCTGTTTCACGAATCTGTTTGGCAACTTGCGCGCCCTCAGCATTGGCTATTTCTTTAAGATTTTCGATGAGGCTATTTTTGGCTTCTTCCTGTGTCATCCGGGCAATTTGCTCGAGCTTTTCATTCTCCTGCTTGAGCATATCCTCATAGCGTTGCTTATCAGCCTCAATCTCACTAAGTGACTGAGAAACCTGTGCCTCTACTTTGCGAATCTCTACTTCTTTTCTATCCAGAGATTCTGATTTATTGTCCAGCTTTATCTCACGGTTCGAAATATTTTTTTGAGACTCATGGACTTCCTGCAGCTTGACCTTGGCATCTTCTTCGGCTTGTTGGATGATCTTCATGGCATCATCCCTGGCTTCCAACTCTTTTTCCTTCTTGATTGAGATGGCGTCTTTTTCAGCGGTAGCAAGAATTTGCTCTGCCAGCATACCGGCATTTTTTGCGTTTTGTTTAAATGAATAGGAAACAAGGGGTATAGCTATACCAAACCCCAGGATGACAGCAATAAGCGGTAGAAATTGGGAAATATCCATAGGTTTCACCTTTCTATTAGAATGAAGACCTTCGGAAAATATTATGCCTGTAAACAGGAGATCGGTGCGGACACACCGCTATACGGAATTCTAAACCTAAGTGCTAAGTGTCTCGTCAATGAGTTCGGTGAGCGCTTGTACACGCTCCTCGAATCGATTTGCTAACTTCTCGCTCTCTTGACGGGCTGAAAATAACTCATCAGTAATATTCATACCGGCCAGAATGGCTATCTTCCCCTCAGCCGAAGCAGTATTGGGACCATCGTCAACTTCTCTCATTTTCATATCGACGTAATTAGCGACACCACTGATATAACTGGAATCTGCCTTACCCTTGATAGTGTAAGTTTTTCCATATATCGTAACTTGAACCGTATTGTTATCAGTAGTATTCATTGCGTCGTTCACTTATTCATTCACCAGGTAGAATTCGCGTCATAAAAGTTCCAGCTCCGCATCGATCATTTCAATCATACTATTTAACTTACTACGGACGGCACTTTTATTTCCAGGTGCACCATCTGCAGCTCGTTCTATGATCTGATTACGAAGTGAAAGGTTTTCTTTTTTTAGTAAACTCACATGAGCAACCAGTAATCTTACCTTGTCTTCAAACTTACTCAGGACATCATTGATCACTAGATTGCCTCTCTCAGTGTGGCGTTGTACGCGTCTTCCAAGCCTTTGAGAATCCTTCGGAAATCCCTATCGATTTCTTTTTCAGTAAGGGTTCTCGTCTTATTCTGAAAAACCAGACGAAATGTAAGACTTTTTTTGCCACTTGCAATAGATTTTCCTTCATAGATATCGTATAAACGACTATATACTAAGGACTTACCAGCATATTTCTGAATGGTTTCATTTATTTTCCCAAAGGGAACCATTGTATCAATTAATATGGAGAGATCACGTTCCACAGCGGGATAAACCGAAACTTTCTCATACTGAATATTCCGACCCAGACCGAGATTTTCAGAGGTTCTCACTTCAGCGTAAACCCCTGCAACACTTTTAAGATTCTGGTTGATCATTTTAAGATTTCCCAGAATTCCAATCTTCTCCTCACCCAGGTAGACACCAATGGCTTCGGTAAACAGGTCATGCTCCATTGATTTGAATAAAAGATCTAAACCAAAGAGATCACCATATAATGAACTCAGGATTCCTTTCATCTGGAATACATCAACTTCAACACTCTCCTGTGACCATTGTTTGTGCTGAAGTTCACCAGAGATAAAAATCCCGAGATGACTGGTTTCACAGGCACCTGTATCAGAATCCATATCTACTGTACTCACATTTCCCAGTTCAAATAACCTCAGATCGGATTGACGACGATTAATGTTGTAGTCAGCAACCTTTGCCATACCCATGAGTAGGGATGAACGCATGGAGGCCATATCTCTAGAGAGTGGGTTTGTCAGGATCAATGCTTCCTCATCACCAAATACTGAGGGGTGTTCATCTACGGCCAGCAAACCATTACCATAAATCTGATTAAAGCCAGTGGCGGCAAGATGATCAATAATTTTCTCACGGATTTGATCAGGTGTTTTTTTGTTAATCTTATTGGCTATGCTGAAATGCTGAGGTACTGGGATATTATTATACCCAAAGATACGCCCAACCTCTTCTATCAGATCAATCTCCCGGGTAATATCAGGACGGAATGTTGGAACTGAAACCTGAAACACTCCCCCATCTTCAGTATGAAATAATTCAAGACCATTTAATATTTTGGAGATGGTAACAGTCTCAATTTCAGTTCCAAGAATAGCATTGCATCGCTGGGCGCGTAAGGTGACTACAAGGGGCTCAATCGCTTCGGGATAAGCATCAACCTGTCCCCGGGTAATCTCTCCCCCTGCCAGTTCAACGATGAGGCTGGCCAGTCGATCTAATGCAAAGGGAATCCCATTGGGGTCCGTGCCTCGTTCAAAGCGATGGCTGGCATCAGTAGCCAGCTGTAATTTTTTAGCACCGCGACGTACTACGACTGCATCAAAATAGGCACTTTCAAGCAAGAGGTCTGTGGTATCATCCTTTACTTCTGAATTTTCACCACCCATGACTCCAGCCACGGCGATGGGTTTCTTTCCATCACAAATCAGCAGAACAGAATCATCCAATTCTCGTTCTTTACCATCTAGTGTGGTAATTTTTTCTTTATCCATTGCCTTACGGACTACAATTTTCCCACCCTCGATATAACGTAAATCAAAGGTATGCAGGGGATGTCCCGTTTCCATTAAGACATAGTTGGCAGCATCCACAACATTATTGATGGAGCGTATACCGACAGCCTGCAAGCGTTGACGTATCCAACTGGGTGATTCCCCTATTTTTACATTTCTAACGATGCGGGCTGCATAGCGTGGACAAGACTGAGTGTCTTCAAGCTCCACTGAAACGATATCCGACGTGGGAGTAGAGGATTCGTTTAATTCAACTACAGGTTTGCGCATCTCTAGGCCAAGGAGTGCTGCTAAATCCCGAGCTACACCAATATGACCAAGAGCGTCCGAACGATCAGGTGTGAGATCCAGCTCAATACTCACATCATTTCCAGAAAGATAGGAAACCATGTCCGTACCCAGCTCAGCATTTTCGTCTAACACCATGATACCAGAGTGATCCTGGGAAAGATCCAATTCACTCTCAGAACAAACCATCCCATTGGAAACCACGCCTCTCAGCTTGGCTTTTTTGATCTTCATTCCATCAGGAAAGGTGGTTCCAATTGTTGCCACGGCTACTTTTTGTCCAGCAGCAATATTGGGAGCACCACAAATAATCTGCCTGGGCTCTTCGCTACCCAGATCAATCATACAGACACTGAGCTTATCAGCGTCAGGATGTTTTTCTTTGGAAACCACATGACCCACAACAATGGATTTAAAGAATTCAGGAGAGCTCTCAACGATGACTGCTTCAAGACCAGCATCCGTGAGTTTTGCGGCTAAAACCTCAGGTTCCAGATCAATGTCGATGT
Source organism: Fidelibacterota bacterium (assembly GCA_016784025.1). Taxonomy (GTDB): domain Bacteria; phylum Fidelibacterota; class UBA8477; order UBA8477; family JABMPR01; genus JABMPR01. Next base: position 17,445 of record JADHVL010000012.1, read on the forward strand.
ATTCTTTGAGCCAGTTGTATGAAATATTCATAGTATACTCATATTCATAGTTGAAAAATCATTGAGGGTAAATATGATACCATACCCGGAATCATCCTCTTCAGTCTTTGCGAGAAATCCCGACTTTTGTCGGGATGACGAAGCAATCTCGGAAAAGGAGATCGCCACGCTCACTCTACTCGCTCGCGATGACTGAATACTTCATTTTTCTAAGATGCTAGTTCCAAAAGCTAACAGTGTTCGTCAAAATTGTTTTAGAAAGCGGACGTCGTTCTCAAAGAGAAGTCTTATATCAGTGATGCCATATTTCATCATGGCAATACGTTCTATTCCCATACCAAAGGCATAACCTGTGTATGCTTCAGAGTCAATATTGACTGCTTTGAAGACGTTGGGGTCCACCATACCACAGCCTCCGATTTCCAACCAACCCGTTTGTTTACAGACACGACAGCCCTTACCTCCACAGAGAAAACAGGAGACATCCATCTCGCTACTGGGCTCAGTGAAGGGGAAAAAGCTTGGTCGAAACCTGAGCTTGACATTTTCACCAAAATATTCACGACAGAATAGTTCCAGGGTAGCCTTGAGTTCACCCATGGTCACATGCTTGTCCACATAGAGACCCTCTACCTGATGAAACAGACAATAATGTCCAGCATCAATAGCTTCATTGCGATAGACACGCCCTGGCATGATGGATCGTATAGGAGGTTTTTCCTCCAACATGAGTCTTACCTGAACAGGTGATGTATGGGTTCGCAAAACGGAGTCATTTTCCAGAAAGAAGGTATCCTGCATATCACGGGCAGGATGTTCAGGGGGAAAATTCAATGCATCAAAATTACGCCACTGAGTTTCAATCTCAGGACCTTCGGCCACAGCGAAACCCAATCGATGAAATATCTGTTTAAAATCTCTGAGCGTGCTTTCAATGGGATGCAGAGTGCCACGCTCATATTCCACACCAGGCAAAGTGACATCAACAGCGCTGATGGATAGCGTATCCGAACGATGATCATTGATACGTTCTTCAATGAGATCATGAATATCCAGCTTGAGCTGGTTGATCAGACTCCCAAATTCTCCACGTCGATGAGCTTCAACCTCAACGATCTTCTTAAAAAGATCATTCAGTACGCCTTTGCGACCCAAATATTTTTGCTTCATCCGCTCTAAATCAGAAAGCGCTGGACTCGATGCCAACGCTTGCTTGAATTCCGAGCGTAATTCGTCGACTTTGTTAAAAAGCGACATACGCGATCCTAACTGTGGTTTATTTAGCTTTTGCTACAATCGTTGTGAAACCAGCTGGATCAGTTACAGCAATCTCAGCCAACATTTTGCGATTGAGGTCAATACTATTTCTTTTTAAACCGTTCATCAATTTGGAATAACTCAAGCCGTTCAAACGAGCAGCAGCGTTAATTCTGGCTATCCATAACCGACGAAATTGGCGTTTCCGATCTTTACGATCCCTGTAGGCATAAACCCAGGCGCGTTCAACAGTCTCACGTGCTGTTCTATACAGACGTGACCGGGCACCATAATAACCTTTGGCGGCCTTTAGATATTTTTTGTGCCGCTTTTTACGGGCGACGGCACTGTTTGCTTTTGGCATTGTAGCTCCTAATACTTAAGCGGAAATCGCTTTTTTCACTTTTGCAGCATCTCCACCTGTCAGAAGACCGGATTTACGAAGTTTTCTTTTCTGCTTTTGTGATTTGTTGTTCTGCATGTGACTGGTGAAAGCTTTATTTCTCTTCACTTTACCTTTACCGGTTAGCTTGAAGCGCTTTTTAGCAGCACGATTTGATTTCATTTTGGGCATGTTTAGTTACCTCCCTTTTTCAAGGTGACCACAGTGGTAAGAAATCTACCCTCCATCGTCGGCGTATATTCCATGTGTACATCTTCACCAAGATGACTCATGATTTTTGTCATGAGTAAAGGACCACGATCTAAATAAGCCATTTCCCGGCCTCTGAACATGATCGTTATTTTTACTCTATCTCCATCGTCCAGAAATTCACGCGCTTTATTGACCTTGGTCTGAAGATCGTGATCTTCAATATTCGGTCTGAACCGCACTTCTTTGTTCTGAATAATCTTTTGTTTTTTCTTTGCCTCTTTGGCTTTTTTAGCCTTTTCGTATTTGTACTTACTGTAATCCATAAGCTTACAGACTGGAGGCTTGGCGTTGGGAGCAACCTCAACCAGATCTAGTTCGGCAATTTCTGCTCTTTCCAGGGCTTCTTGTACAGGGACCAATCCAGCTTGTTCACCGTTTTCATCCACAAGAAGAACCTCTGAAGTGTCAATTTCATCATTGACTCGGAGTTCTTCCTCCTTAGCGTATACCTTATACTTTTTGATCTATTCTCTCCCTTATTTCACCTAAAATTCGTTCGCTCACTTCTTCAAGGTCAAGACTGCCTAAATCACCGACACCATGACGACGAACACTAATTTTGTTCTCTTCAACCTCTCGGTCTCCAAGGATAAACATATATGGAACCTTTTCAAGCTCTGCTTGTCGGATTTTCTGACCAATTTTATCATTCTTCCAATTGGCTTCCACCCGAAATCCAGCAGCTTTCAAGTGATCAACTACTGCCTGACCATAGTCTTCGTGACGATCAGCAATGGGAATAACCTTTACCTGTACAGGGGCCAACCACACCGGCATGCGGGCGGCATAATTCTCCACCAGGATACCCATAAAACGTTCCAGACTTCCTACCACTGCCCTATGGAGCATGACCGGACGGTGAGAAGCACCGTCTTCACCTGTGTATTCCAGTTCAAAGCGTTCTGGCATGGAGAAATCCAACTGACAGGTACCGCATTGCCAGCTTCGATTCAGTGAATCCTTGATATGGAAGTCAATTTTTGGACCATAGAAGGCACCATCACCAGGATTCAGCGTATAGTCGATCTCTTTGTCTTCCAGCACTTTTTGCAATATTGCTTCACTCTTGGTCCATGTTTCAGCAGAACCAATAGCCTTGGCTGGTTTGGTAGATAGCTCAACATGAACATCATCGAATCCAAACGCATGATAAGCTTCAAAAATTTGATCAAGTACCAGACTGACCTCATCGTGGATCTGTGCTTCAGTACAGAAGATATGTGCATCATCCTGGACAAAAGTTCGAACCCGGAATAAGCCGTGAGTCACACCTGAGCGCTCATGGCGATGCACCCGGCCGAATTCAGCCATACGGATGGGAAATTCTCTGTAGGAATGGGCAGAATCACCAAAAATTAAGAGGTGACCTGGACAGTTCATGGGTTTCACGGCAAAATCACGATCATCAACTTTGGTGAAATACATATTATCACCATAGTTTTCCCAGTGACCACTGCGATGCCATAGTTCCTCTGAAAGGATCAGGGGTGTTCCCACCTCTTCATATCCATACCGCAGATTACTTTCACGCATGTAATCCACAATTCCGTTGTATATCTGTGTGCCTTTGGGATGAAAGAAGGCGTTGGCTGGTGATTCCTGATGAAAACTGAACCAGCCTAATTCTTTACCAAGCCGACGATGATCGCGCCTCTTGGCTTCTTCCAGCAGATTGAGGTACTTCTTGAGTGCTTTTTTATCTGGAAAGGCTGTACCATAAATGCGAGATAGCATACGGTTGTTTTCATCACCCCGCCAGTAAGCTCCAGCCACATTCAAGAGTTTGAATGCACCTGCTCTTTTGGTCGATGGTAGATGAGGACCGCGACAGAGGTCAATAAACTCACCCTGCTCATATGCTGATATAATCTCATCATCGGGCAGTTCAGAGATGATTTCAACCTTGTAGGTTTCATTCATTGCTTCGAAACGCTTAATGGCCTCATCTCGAGAGAGCTCCAACCTGTGGACAGGTAGGTCTTCTTCAATGATTTTCTGCATTTCGGCTTCAATAGCTATGAGCTGCTCATCAGTGAAAGGTTTTTCAATATCGAAATCGTAATAGAATCCATTCTCGATGGAAGGACCAATGGTGACTTTTACTTCGGGATAAAGACGTTTGACAGCCTGTGCCATGATGTGGGAAGTACTATGAAGCAGAATTTCGTGGGCTTCAGGATCAGTTCTTTTAAGAAAGTTTATTGAAGCATCTTCTGTAATCGCAGTGGCTAGATCTACCACATCACCATTAACGTTTGCAGCAATGAGTTGTTTCTCGAATTGAGGGCTGATCCCCTGTGCAATTTCGAACGCACGAATCCCGGACGGCAACTCTTCAGTTCGGCCATCTGGGTATGTGATCTGTATATTCCCATTCGCGTTCATATCCTGTGGGCGATACTGGACTCGAACCAGTGACTCCTTGCATGTCAAGCAAGTACTCTAACCACCTGAGCTAATCGCCCCCTTTAAATCTACCTTTCACAATTAGGATTGAATGGCCTCTCTTTAAATGACCAACCGCTCAAAAACAAAGCGCAATCCTCCTGTGGCACCAACTAGGATGCGAAAAAGCGTGCGAAAATAACTGCCCGCCTATGCGTGGGCAAGCAGATTTACCAGCTTTTTGAACATTCTTTTCTAATAAAATAAAGGACTTGGCGGTCTTAATCCTATTTCAGGAATTGATCGGCCACAGATGCAGTAGATTCCTTGACTTCTTCAGTTACCTGAGTCGCCATGCTTACTGGACTAAATTCTTTCTGTACAAGATCCATTTCATTGAGAACGACATCGATAGCTTTAGCAACATTGGCTTTTTGTTGTCTTGCTAAAATGGTCAATGCCACGGCAATTCCCACTATCACAGAGACGACAAAATTTCCGGTAACCATAGCTGCAGACTCGACGCCTGTACCACCAACCATCATAAGAATGAGGAGAGTGATGATTGAAAATGACACACCAAATACGAGGGATGCCATGATTTGGAAGGTTGAATTGACTGAATTAATTTTGGTAACGAGTTCTTCGATTTTGTCCCAGTCACGTTCTCGCACAGGCAGAGCACTCTGCTCTTTGTGCTTACGCAAGATGAGATTCGCCGTCAGATTAAGTTCATTCATAAGTTGCTCCTAAGTCCAAGTTATTCATCCCCCAGGAATCCAGAAACATAAACGATTCGACGTCGATTATCTAACAATGGATATACGCTGAGCTTTTCTCTTTAAAATCTAGCCTTCAATGCTAATTGCTGACTGGCAAACAGTCAAGCAAGGAATGGAGCCCAGACAGGTCTGCAAAAAGTTTTTGCAGCTTTTGATCCCCATAATTCTGGCACGCAAATAAGCTATAGCAATAGCAATTCTTTTCCTTAGTCAGCCAGATCAGCGTGACGCTTAGCCAGATCGAGGGTTAAGCCAGCTTTCATGAGATACCAGGCCCCCATGGGCGTGTACAGCAAATAGTTCATAAGATGCATAACAATGGCAAAGGCTTTCGCCGCATCATTGTCGATACTAAATATCATCAACGCTGCCAGAACCGCCCCATGATACGTGCCCACATAGCCAGGTGCTGCGGGAACCGATAAGGACAGAGTAGTGAAAACCAACAAAATGGATGACACCTTCCATAGTTCTACCAGATCCAATCCGAAATCAAAGGCAGCCAATGCCAGAAAAGTGACCATAAAATAGAGCAACCAGAGAAAACCAGTTTGAAGGATTACCACTAAGGGTTTTGGCATATGCCACATGGTCTCAAGACCTTTAAATATCGATACGAGATGTTCAGCTCTTTTGGGATGCCCCCCATCGATAAAACGCTGACGCCAGGCTTCAACACGGACTTGAAATTTTTCGTGCTGGCGATTGACCCAAAAACCCAATATGATGATCAAAAACAGGGCACTGAGACCCAGGATGGCCAGGAGACGTGCAGAATCAAATGTAGGAACCAGAGTTGCATAGATACCAGCCAGGATGAGAAATGAAAACATATCCAAGGCCCGCTCAACCACAATAGAAGCACCGACACCGCTGACTTTTAAATCATGTCGCTTGGATACCACCATGGCTCTCAACACTTCTCCCAGTCTAAAAGGGAGCACATTGTTGCCCATATACCCCATCATGGTAGCTTCAAATAAGTGATTGGTTTTAATTGTCTTTTGTGGGCTTAATAAAATTTTCCAGCGAGCAGCCCTAATCACATTGCTAAAGACAAGCAGAAAGGCACCTGCGGCAAATAACCAATAATTTATAGACAACACTGCTTGCCAGAAAGGTTCCCATTCAAGATCCTTGAAGGAATAATACACCAGTCCCAGACTCACTGCGATGGATATTAAAAATTTCCAGGGGTGTTCTTTTACCAAATCAAGCATTCGCATTACTTCCCCCTCAAATCTGCAACCTGATAATGCAGATAGTCCTCATCAATTTTTGGGATGGAAAATCCATCATACCCAACTAAATAACTCAAAGAGATGATATATTTGTTTCCATCATAATCAACCAGAATGAGTTTCTCAAGCTCATCATCAATACCTAAAACGGTAGAGAGACTTTCCCAATCAGAGAAATCACTGGCAAATGAAAAATTAAGTCTGCGCCTGCCATCCCTAAGTTTTTTCTCACCTTTGAAGCGAGCCTGATTCAGATCTCCGCCCACAAAGAGTTGCTTCAACAAGGCATCGGGAGTAGTGTTTTCATACAAAACCTGTTGCCTGATGTGATTGAGCGTAATCATCTCTTTTTCAGTCACAAATATTTCCATTCCGAAATCGGCCAACATCACGTGAAAATTGCTCCCACCATTGATATCCATTTGGATTCTAACGGTGTCGCTTTTATCTGAAAATCGCCAATCAATGACTTGATTGATTTTTACGCTTGTGGCTTCCAGGTTCATAAAATGATCTATGACCTTTGAGAGTTCTTTAGGTGGTTTAGCAGCGGATAGCGAAACACTCATACACAGAAATATTGCCAACCCTGAGAGGGTTACTATTATGGAACGATATGGTTTAATGGGAATGATTGCGGACTTAATCATCAAGGATATCTTCATCGAATGAAGGGTTATCCAGGACTTCAGGTCCTACCAGCACATCGCGAGCCTTGCTACCCGTATTAGGTCCCACTATTCCAGCACGCTCTAACTCATCGATAAGTCTTCCAGCCCTAGCATAACCCACACGAAGTCTGCGCTGAATCATACTCACCGAGCCTTGTTGATGAAGAACTACCAGACGATAGGCTTCATCAAATAAGGGATCAAGCTCTCCTCCACCCTCAGTACCAGCGATGGTTGGATCCTGTTCATCAACAATCCCTGGTAACAGTTCTTCCTCCGGTTTGGGTTGCTCCTGAATATGATCCAGGACATCCTCAATTTCTTCAAGAGTCACAAAGGCATTGTGAAGACGGACAGGTGCCGGTGCTCCAGGTGCCAGGAATAACATGTCTCCATTCCCCAATAATTTTTCAGCACCATTTTGATCCAGGATGGTTCTTGAGTCGTTCTTCTGTGCCACCTTGAAGGCAATACGTGTTGGGAAGTTGGCTTTTATCACACCAGTAATAACATCCACAGATGGACGCTGAGTAGCAATCACAAGGTGAATACCAACAGCACGAGCCATCTGAGCCAGACGTGCGATGGGCTCCTCAATTTCTTTGCCTGCTGTGATCATCAAATCAGCCAATTCATCGACTAATACGATGATATATGGCAACGGAACGTATCCATCCTTGCCAGTAGCGCGTTCGTTGTATTGATCAATGTTGCGAACTGTTTTTTTGCTGAGCAGGTTATAGCGTTTCTCCATTTCCAACTCAGCGGAACGCAGGGCATGAATGGCATTCTTAGGAGTTGTAATGACATATTCATCAATGGACTCGCTGGTAATCAAATGATAGCCCTGCAAGCGCTTGTAAGTAGAGAGCTCCAATTTCTTGGGGTCAATCATGATGAATTTTACCTGATCGGGTCGTGCACGATAAAGGAGTGATGTGATGATGGTATTGATGCATACAGATTTACCTGAGCCGGTGGCTCCAGCAACCAGCAAGTGAGGCATCTTGGCCAGATCAGCCACAAATATTTCGCCAGCAGTGGTCTTGCCCAGTGCAATTGTCAATACTGAGACAGGTTCAGAAAATTTTGGTGAATTGATACCACTTTTAAAATACACAATTTCCGGCTTATCATTTGGAAGTTCAATACCCACGGAATTTTTTCCAGGGATGGGTGCAATGATACGGACAGATTGGGCTTCCATCACTCTGGCAATATCATCAGAGAGATTGGCAATTTTTGAAACACGAATTCCTGGACCGGGTTCGACCTCATATCTGGTAATAACAGGACCTGGAGCAATGTTGGTTACACGCCCATCCACGCCAAAAGTCTCAAGCGTCTGAATCAACAACTCAGCCTTCCTTAGCAGAATATCCTTGGACTGACCTTCTGAAGTTGGAGGTGGTTCCATGAGTAAATCAACTGAGGGTAGTTTGTACTCTCTTTTGGGCACAATGTCCTGAGTCTCATCATAGTCCACTTCATCTTCAATCACAGCGTCTTCAATTTCTATTTCATTGGGTCTCAGAGTGGTTTGTTCGGCTTTGCCTAAATTTTTTGGAGGCATCTCTTCACGCTGTATCGGTGGAGGCACTGCTTCGGCTGCAAGTTCTGGTTCTGGAATAGCTTTTACTGGGGCAACTTCATCTTCCCTCTGAATGGGAGCCTGTGATCTTTCTTTGAGATCTTTAACCTTTGCTCGTTTCTTGCTGGCTACTTTGAGTTTATTGCGAAGTCCAGAAACTCGATCCTCGATCCAATCGTTGACATGACGGAATGAAAAACCGCGCCAGCCCTGAATGGTGACAACCCCAATACTCAACAGAATGAGAATGGCACCTGGAAATCCCAGAAAATCCTTTAACAGTTGACCGATGTTTACAACAAGATACCCACTATGTCTGAATAATTGTTCTGAAGTCATCCCACTCTTCTCGGCAATCATGGCGAAGAGTGTCATCAGGATCAGTGTGGTTCCAAAACTATAGCCAGTTAAGCGGAAAACTGGTTTGAAATCTTTCTCAGAGAAAACCACATAGCCCCAGATACCAATTAGAATAGCAATGACCAGAGAACCCCAACCCAGGAACATTTTAAACAATGCCCAGGAGATAAAAATCCCCACATATCCCATCCAATTATGGAAGTGTACTCCAGGCATGATGCTGAGTTCTTCAGTTGATTCATGACTTACCAAACTGAGGAGCACAAATACTCCCACCACCATGGTGAGAATACCCAGAATTTCGCGGCTTTTTTCTTCTAAACTAATTTGTTTCTTTTTGGCTACCATAAATTCAACTGGTTTTCTTATTTATAAACGGTGGTTTAATGACTTTAATATCAAGACGACGACCTCTGATATCTATGCTGAGCTCGGTATTCACTTTGTGATGCGGTTTATCAATATAAGCAAGTCCAATCCCCTTTTTCAAAGATGGACTCTGACCACCTGATGTGACTACACCAACTTTATCATCCCCTGCAAAAATTTCATATCCATGACGTGGCAGTCCCCGATCCAGCATTTCAAAGGCAACCAGAAATCGAGAGAGTCCAGTTGCTTTCTGCTTAATCAAGGCATCGCGACCTAAAAAATCCCCATTTTCAAGATCCGTTGCCCAACCCAAACGGGCTTCAAGGGGCGTGGTAGTTTCATCAATATCGTTTCCGTAAAGACAGAACTTCATTTCCATCCTTAAGGTATCCCGGGCGCCCAGACCAATTGGTGCCAATCCATATTCTGCACCTGCTTCCATCAAAGCACTCCAGAGTTGTTCTGATTCCGCAGGATCATGGTAAAGTTCATAACCCAACTCACCTGTGTAGCCAGTTCGAGAGATCATCATGGGTAATCCATTCACATCACCTATCCCAAAGTGATAAAATTCAAGATTTTCCAGGTTGGCAGAAGTCAATTTGGACAGAATATTCATTGATTCCGGTCCCTGTAGAGCGAGCAATGCAATTCCGTCAGATCCGTTTGTGAGTTGCACATCTTGAAACTTCTCAACCAGGTCGGATAAATGATTCCAATCCTTCTCAAGATTTGAGGCGTTTACAACCAGCAAAAAACGATCTGCAAAACGGTAAATGAGAAGGTCATCAACAATGCCACCATTTTCAAGACACATCGTTGAATACTGTACCTGACCCTTTTCCATGGATGCAACATTATTTGCTGTGGCATATTCTACAAATTCCAGAGCTTGCTCCCCTGTCACCCAGAACTCTCCCATATGGGAGACATCAAACAAACCAGCCTGATTTCTAACTTTCTCGTGCTCAGCAATGATACCTTCATATTGGATGGGCATTTCATACCCTGCGAATGGTACCATCTTTGCCCCAAGTGATTTATGAATGGCATTAAAAGCGGTTAGTTTCATGAGTGTGGGTCCTTACACAATTATTCAGCTTTGAATCTAATGGTGATAAGATCAGGTCAAAATTGAAAATCAACCCAATATTGAGTATGAAGAGCGAATAAGCCTTACTACAGTTAATATTTATGGCATTTCAAACAGATTCAATAATCATACTTCCCTACCCACAACAATGAATTATATTGATAAAAAGGGATTCATAATGTCTTTGCTCAACAGACACTCTCTGGCGTTCGTATTCTTCCTTGGAACACTTTTTGGTCAGGCTGATATGCCCTCATCAATTAGATTTGCCTGGCTCACAGACACCCACGTAGGCGCAAGGACTGGGGCTGAAGACCTAAGTATCGTTGTACATGATATTAATAAAAACGACAGTATCTCATTTGTTATCGTTTCTGGAGATATCTCTGAGCTCGATGTTGGCCAAAACCTGTACCAGGCCAAATCCATTTTAGATAGTCTCACATCCCCATATTATATCATCCCAGGAAATCATGATTTAAAATGGTCTTCGTCTGGCGGCCAACTCTTCGAACAGTTGTGGGGAGCCGACAGGTTCAACTTCGAAGTGGGAGATTATCGTTTTATTGGGTCACACCAGGGTCCCCTCCTGAGGATGGGCGCTGGCTATATTGATCCAGCTGATATTTCCTGGGTCGAATCTATTCTCCAATCCTTGCCTGATCCTCGACAAAAGATATTTATCGTCATGCACTACCCTCTAGATCCATCAGTTGACAACTGGCATGCACTCCGGGATGTCCTGCGCCCTTTTAATATTCAGGCCGTGCTACATGGACACGGTCATTCCAATCGAGCCACATCCTATGAAGGCATCCCTGGTGTCATGAGTCGTTCCATTTTAAGACGTGGAGAGCAACCCACAGGTTATAGCATTGTTGAACTATATCCGGATCATGCGAATTTTATTGAAAGGATTCCACTGGCAGACAGCACTCATCTCTGGAACAGACTACCCCTTGGCGATAAAAACGCTCAGGATTCCTTGAGTCTGCCCTACCCTGACTATTCGGAGAATGATACGTCTGGTGTGGAGGTTGTCTGGCAACACAAAACTGGCTCTCTCATCACGTCAGCTCCAACGGTTGATGTTGCTCAGGTATTTGTCAGCACAGTCGGGGGCGAACTCATAGCCCTGGATATTGAAAGTGGCCACGTGAATTGGAGTTGGCAAGGAGGTGGAGCCATTCACTCCACGCCTACTGTGAAAGGGTCACGCGTTGTGATCGGCTCAGTGGATTCAACAATTTCATGTATTTCGTCAAGGAATGGTGAATTGCTGTGGCAGGTTAGAAGTGAGGCCTCTGTTTTTAGCTCAGCGCTGGTAAAGGGTAGAAAAGTTTATATGGGGAATGGAGCAGGCCAGATTCATGCCCTGAACCTGAGAAATGGAAAAAAGAAATGGACCTTTCGTGGAGGATCAGGATACATCGAGACGAAGCCTGTTCTAGCCAATGGCAAAATAATATACGGTGCTTGGGATGAATCAATTTATGCCCTTAATGCCAGGAATGGGCAACTCGAATGGCAATGGTCTGATGGTAGATCTGGTCTGTTATACTCACCAGCGGCTTGCTGGCCAGTGGTGGCGGATAATAAAGTAATTGTCGTAGCTCCTGATCGTGTAATGACAGCAATCGATATCTCCAATGGTGAGACCATCTGGCGGAAATCTGGTCACAAGGTCAGAGAATCTATTGGGGTATCTGAAGACGGGATGCAAGTTTTTGCCAGAACCATGCAAGATTCAGTCATCTCAGCTAAAACCGCAGGTGATAGCTTTGATTTGGATTGGGTTAAACATGTGGGATTCGGTTATGACATCGCACCCAATGCCATGTTGGAGAAAGATGGTTACATCTTTTTCAGCACAGACAATGGGAGTGTTTTTTGTCTGGAGCGAGCCACTGGGGACTTGGTCTGGAGACACCGGATCAGCGATGGTTTGGTTAATACACTTGCAGTGATCGATTCGAAACGCGTGATTTGTACTGCCGCAGACGGGAAAGTAAGTTTACTACGCTTTGTGGATTAGTTCTGTTTCAGACAAAAAAAGAGGAATCCCAATCTTTAATTATCCAGCAGGTATGATATGAGTTGGACTAAGACTCTTTTTAGATGGCTACCAGCTCTTGCCATTCTATTTGGCTTGATCACCAGATTTGGTGCTGAAAATACATGGTTGATTCAACCTAGTCTCATGGTGATCATTTTTTATACTTTTATTGAATCTAGGGCACAAATATGGAAAAATTTGTCAAAGTTTCATTTGTATGTGATCCTGGGACAGGTCAGTATCGCGATAGGAATCTTTTTTCTTCTAAATTTAATTTCAGTTGAGGTGGCTGCTGCTGGATTGGTTATCGCGCTCTCACCCACGGCAGTATCTGCAGGGGCAGTTGCGTCTGGGTTGCGGGTAAATATGAGTCATATTATGTCTGTGATCGTCGTGAGCAATCTATTTGCCTGCTTCACATTCTCAATCATTCCACCTTTAATAGGAAATGATTCCTATTCATTCACCTCCACCATGGAACCATTTAGAATCGTAGGTATTACGGTCGTTATTCCATTTATTATTTCAAAAATTTGGCTTCGCTATGGGCGATTTTCAGGTGACTGGAAACCAAAGCAATATGTCGGTATATTTGTTCGAATTTTATGGGCTGCTATTTTGGGTGTATCAGCGTCTAAAGTTGGTGTGTGGTATTTTGAAAACACCCGATCTGGTTTGATCGATTTAGCCTGGCCACTTTTGCTGGGAATGGGGATATTTGCAATATTCGCAGCAATAGGTTATTACATCCCACGCGAGAAAAAAATAGGATCGCTCATATCCTTTAGCCATAAGAATTCAGGATTAGCTCTTCTGCTAATTATCAATACCTTCCCAATGTCTGCAGTGGCAGTTATCCTTAGTTATTCACTCGCACAGAATATATTTTTCTCAATGCTTATTGGACGCTATGCTCCCAAATAGCAGCAGAACCCCTATTCTTGTTTGTTAGTTTAGAGCGAAGTTTTACTTCTGCAGAACCTTCTTGATGAGCTGTTCGACGGAGAGCTCAGAATCACTATCCTTGAGAATTTTACGAATCTTTGCAAACACTTCAGAACGAGAATAGCCTAGTGCCTCCAAGGCCAAAATAGCCTCATTCTCAACACTATTGTCTTCTAACTGAGCAGTAAGCCCACCAGGTTCCACGTTGCCGAGACCCTTCTCTATCTTGGGCTTGAGTTCGAGAATAAGCCTTTTTGCAGTTGTGGGGCCAATTCCAGGCGTTTTAGCAATGGTTTTTGCATCCTCGGCCATGACCCAGTTGCTAATATCTGCAGGGGATCCTCCAGAAAGGATGGCCAAAGCGGCTTTGGGTCCAATCTTTGAGATTCCAATAAGGGTATAGAAGAACTCACGCTCAACCTTTTTTACAAAACCATATAGATCAAGTATATCTTCCCTCACATGTAGATAGGTATAAACGGTCACAGAGTTTCCAGGAGCGGGCAACTGCTCAAAAGTACTATGGGAAACCTTTAGCCGATACCCAATGCCTGATGTTTCAACAACAATATAGTCAGGTTGCTTGTCTACCAACTTACCAGAAATAAACTCGTACATTAGATACCCAACTTTGATAATTTGTAATTTAAGCCATGACAGATGGCGATCCCCAAGGCGTCAGAAGCGTCCATGGTTACTGGATCTTCTTTAAGCTTGAGTAGGCGTTTCACCATATATAGAACCTGTTCTTTATCTGCAGCGCCATTGCCGGTAACAGCAGATTTGACTTTACGGGCGGCGTATTCATGAACCTCCAGGTCGGCATGTTTTCCAGCCAACATGGCAACACCTCGGACATGGCCCATGAGTAGGGCGGTTCTCGCATTCTTTCCATAGAAGGCTTCTTCAATAGACAATACATCCGGTTCGAACTGCTTGATAGATACCGCAATTCCCTTATAGAGAACGGCTAATTTATCTGACAATGGATCACTGTTTTTGGTTTTAATGACGCCTGAATAAACTGATTTAAAACGATTCCCGTCGTAGTCAACAACCCCAACACCCAGAATCCTCAGACCAGGATCAATGCCGATAATCCGCAGGTTCTACTCCAGACTTTCCAGCATTTCATCAGTGAAATTCACACTGGCTGATAGTTTCTGCATATCGTCGTGATCATCAAGGAGTTCCATTAGGTGAACAACTTTTGGAAGATCCTCTGCACTAACTTCAGTGAAATTATTGGGTATTTGTTGAATCTGGGCCACCTCCACCGAATAACCGGCTTCAACAATGGCCTCATTTACTGTATTGAGATCATTGGGGGCAGATAGAATTTCAAAAAAGTCACCTTCATTACTCATATCTTCAGCTCCACCTTCCAGGGCAGCCATCATGAGTTCATCTTCATCGACGCCTTCTGTTGGAACCTGGAGGATACCCTTGGTATCAAACATCCATCCCACAGCGCCAGCCTGAGCCAGATTCCCACCATGTTTACTGAGTAGATGACGAATCTCTGAAACGGTCCGATTGCGATTGTCTGTTGCAACCTCCATCATGAGCGCCACACCACCTGGACCATAGCCTTCATAAATGATTTCTTCAATGATGACACCTTCGAGATCGCCTGTGCCTTTTTTAACAGCTCGTTCGATGTTGGCGGTTGGCATGTTGGAGGCTTTGGCTGTAGAAATAGCTGTCCGGAGACGTGGATTTGTTGCTTCGTCACCACCACCAGCTCGAGCGGCAATGGTTAATTCTTTCGCTATCCGTGTAAATACTTTGCCTCTAGCAGCATCAACAACGGCTTTTTTTCTTTTAATGGTGGACCATTTACTGTGACCGGACATAATTCTCCCACTCTAATTTTCGAATTCTGGTGTATTCTCAGTCCTGATGACCCATGCTCGTCGGAATCCATTTTGAAAGGCAAATTGCTGCAAACTTTGGGCATCTTCTCGATTGTTCATTTTCCCGACTCTGATTTTGTAATAGGGACTGTCAAATTGTATCATGATTTCGTCTTCAAAGGTCGAAGCAGCTCTGGTTTCCAGTGCAATAGCTTCATCATAATTATTTGTGCTGCCCAATTGAACACGAAAAACAAAACTGGAGTATTCGGTAACCTCCACAGTATCAATGTCATCACCCATGCTGGTGTAATAAGCTCTTAAAGATTTTATTTGTTCAATACGGGCTTTTGAACTGGGCCAATCATGCAATGTAGTCGGGTCAAAAGACTCATCTAATTTGACCTTATTCTGCCCCAACATGACGAGGGGTAGAAGAAAACTAATATAGACCAACAGCTTCATGAATTATCCATCCTGTTTTTCCATCTTCCAATCTAAGTTCATACCAGGCATCTGTCGCATCTAAAATTTCCGCCGAAGTCCCTTCATGTATCACAAATAAAGTACTGGAACCTGGTATGGGTGCGCTAGTCACTTCCGCTTCATCGACCAATAAAATGGCGTGTTTCTCATTCAAGGCTATTGATCTGTCCATGAGCCATCCCCCTACCACTAGAAGTAGGACTCCGGTAACAATTGTAGCCGGTGTAATCACGCGTCCTATGGAATTTCCTCGGGTAAGACGGCTGAGGATGATTCCTAGAATCAGCAGACTAAATAGGATTTGTTCGAGTAATTTTAATTCAGCCAATGACAGACTTTTGCGCAGCGCTTTAAACCAGGCGATAAATGGCATTGGTTCCGGCAACTCAAAGCGATCTTTGAGAAATAGTCTCGAGTATTCAAGGTTATGCAAAACATCTGGATCCCTGGGGCTCAGTTGTCGGGCTTTTTCAAACTGTAAAATGGCTTTCCCATACTCCTTCTCAGAAAAATAGGCGCATCCCAGATTGTAATGAAGGGCGGTAGATACCATATCTGTAGCCAATACCTTTTCATATGAGGTGATGGCAGATTCAAACTCCCCTTTTTCATAATGACCATTCCCCTGAGCCATCAGACCCTGGGCATCAACTGCAAATACAGAATTGACCATCATGAATAAAAGTAAAGGCCAAACCAGGAAGGCTCTCATTACAGGACCCTCCTTAATTTTTGGAAGAGTTCTTGAGTGGCTGAAATCCATTCTGAAGCTGATCGCTTCACAGCCCCGGGAGCAAACCGATCCATGGCCAGATCCTCTAGAAAAGTTCTGTTTTCATCAACAATTTCTTGAGAAATGCCATGTCTATTTAACAATTCAGTAAATTCTGCTGTATCTAAAGTATTCTCTGCCACATTAAAACGAGCACCAATAAATCCAGTGATACATTGGTGGAGCAATGCTCTTAATTCTTCTGAATCTCCAGAAAGTTTTTCGGCCTTCTTGATTTGCTTCCTGGCTTGTTTAATGGCATTGGTCCGTCGGCGAAAATCAACATTTCCCTCAAGACGTCGAGACTGATATTCATAAGCAAAGGCTCCACCAAGAGCTAATACACCAAAAATGTGAAGCATCCAGAATGTTCCCCCCATTGAGGAGGTCTGGGCTCTGGTAAATTTTGTATCTGCAGATTTTATATAACGGATGTCTTCCTGCATTAGTTCGACTTCTTCCCTGCTATACCCTGAGGTAACCACAGGTTGGGAACCTTCGGCATCATAGACGCTCATTTTAATCTTGCCTGAACTCCTGGTGACATACTTCTGTGTTTTCAGATCGAAGTAAGTGAATTCAATAGGATCAATGAGAATTTCACCAGGGATACGAGGTACCAGTAAATAGGTAGATTTCTTTGAGCCAGTGTGCTTCATTCCCTTAATGCTGACGTTTTCAGTTCTCTCAGGCTTGAAAATGTCAACTCCTTCAGGAAGCTTTGGCTCAGGAAGTTGCAGGGATTTAAAATTACCTGATCCAGTGAGAGAGATACTTAATCCAACAGCATCATTGGCAAATACAGCATTGGTATCCAAACCGGCTCGAATTTGAAAATTGCCTACTGCACCACTAAATTTATACGGTCTGGGCTCTGGCAAACTCTTCACATTTATCTTTAGGGGGTTGGAGAGAAAGTTTTTGGTCGCTTTTCTGTTACCACTAAAGAAGGGATCATTAAAAAAAGGATCGTTGAATCGTCGAGTACTCCTCTGATTCGATTTAACCTCAATTTCCAATTCGGTTTTTAAAGGATCTATGACCAATTCACCAGATCGAGTTGGATAATACAGCACTGTTTTCAAAATTGCAGTATTGTAACGAACACCATTAACCACCTCAGAAACCAGTCTTGGCTGGGCAGACTGTGGTATTTCTTCAGCCCAGAAACCAACAGCATCTGGAAGTTTCTCCACCTGATAGTTATAGACTCCAACTTTTGTAAACAACTTATAGCGAACCGTGAGAGGCTCGCCCACATAGACACTGGATTTAGATGGGATAGCCCGCAAGTAGACGGTTTGGCTGGTAGGTGCCTGACTTCCACCAGATCCGCGAGCCGCTACAATCTCAAGCCTCAAGGGTTTGGTTTTGTAACTTTTGTTTCCCAGATTGACATCCACTGAGGGAAACACAACCTGACCGGGTTCCATGGCAACAAAGGTATAGCTTATGGTTTTTTTACTGCTGGTTTTGCCATTTACAATGGTGTAGTTGGATGATTGCATGGGTCCTGAGAGAAGGGCAATCTTATCAATATCTCCTATACGAACGTTGGGCATAATATCACTACCTTCAACTTCCAGTTTCCAGGTAAATGATTCCTTTACCAGAATCTGCTTGGCATCCAAACTGGCGGTGACACGGACCTGCCCATATGTCACGGAATTAATACTGAGCAAGATGAGGATGAGGAAATACTTAAGCTTCATCACATTACCAATCTTTCTCATTGTCTTTACCTGAGGTCTTTAGCCTGATCTGTTCGCGCATATTTTCAGTTTCACGATCCTTCAGGGCATCCAGCAATTGCTGGGCATTCATTAACTCTTCCTGATCCACAGGTTCCTCGCCATCTGAGGGATTCTCTTGCTGCTGTTCCTGCTCATCCTGGTCTTCCTGATCCGGCTCATCCTGAGATTGCTGTTCATCTTCCTTATCGCTCTCAGACTCGTCTTGATTCTGTTCTTCTTCCTCTAGTTCTTCGTTCTGGTCTTGAGATTCAGAGTCTTGTTGCTCTTCCTCCTCCTGTTTATCCTGTTTGTCCTGCTTTTCCTGGTCGTCCTCTCTATCCTCAGAATTTTGGTCTTGAGGAGGTGGTGGAGGCATATGGTTTAGCAGTTCCAGGTTGGCTTTTGCATCTTGATCATCAGGGCGAATTCGAAGCGTTTGTTTATAAAAGTCTCGAGCCTTCTCCACATCCTGTTTATTCAAATAGGCATTTCCCAGGTTGTAATATACATCAGCCAGAGCATTTTTATCCTTCAGACTCAAAGCCTGCTCATAAGAGCCAATAGCTTCATCCAGATTACCTAATCTATAATTGGCATTCCCCTGATTATAATGAATATCTTTTAAATCTGGATTCTCTTCCAGCAGTTTATTCCATGCTTCAACTGCCTCCTCATACTTCTGTTCATCGAAGGCTTTTTTTGCATTGGATTGACCAAATACATTGAACAGTGGGAATAAAATCAACATCACATAAATAATAAGGTTTCTGGTAAGGCTAATCACTGACGTAATTTCCTTCCCAGTTTCTTTCTGTGCTATGTAAATCCGTTATCAATAAATCAAGTACCAGAAAAAGGAGGGCAAGCCAGGTGAACCAATGGAATTGCTCCTTAAAATTGGTGAATTCATGGCGACTGAATTCCTTCTGCTCCATTCCCAGGATATCATTGTAAATTTCTTCCAGACCAGCTGTAGCCGTGTTGAGATGTACAAATCTTCCACCGGTTTCCACACTTATGGTTTGGAGCGTTTCTGTATAGAGTCGAGTTGTTACGACTTCACCCCCTCTGGTTTTACGATAGCTTTTTATAGTTCCTCTATCATCGTAGATAGGGATGGGCGTACCAGAGAAAGACCCAATTCCAGCTGTATGAATAATGACATTTTCTTTGCGGGCTCTTTCGAGAACCTCTTCAAGATTGCCTTCGTGATCTTCACCGTCTGAAATCACAATCATGGCCCGATGTTGTTGATCGTCTGGATCAAAGGCACTGAGCCCAATTTCCAGAGCATTCTCAAAGGAGGTACCCTGAACACCAATTAAGGACTCATCTGATATATCTAAGAACATGTCAAATGCTGAATAGTCCAAAGTCAGGGGCGTTTGGAGATGAGCTTGTCCTGCAAACACCACCAGTCCAACCCTATCTCCCCGTAATTCTTTGATCAATTTCCTTAATTCAAAGCGAGCCTTCTCAAGGCGATCAGGTTTAATATCCTGAGCGCGCATTGAATTGGATACATCCAGAAGCACAACGATGTCAACCCCTTCACGATGAATCTCTGTTAACTCATCTGAGAACTTGGGTCCCCACGCAGCAAACAGGAGTACCAGGATGGCAAGCAGGCGCAGAATATCTTTGGCTAATCTCTTACGCTTGCTCACACTTCTGGAGAGTTGTTCAATCAGTTCAGGATCGCCAGCTCTCTTCAACAAATTTCTGCGGGAGAAGCGAAACCAGATTCCAATCAATATCATGAGAGGGATTATCGACCAGAGCAGACTCTGTAGCCAGATGGGATATGTTTCAAATTGAATCATCAGGGGAATCTCCTGAAAACCAGTCGTTCTAAGACGAACTCAATCATCAACAGGAAAAGTGCCACAAGAAGTGGATAATAAAAGAGTTCAGCGTGCTGTACATATTCCCTCACACTATACTCAGTAGTCTCCATCTCGGATATTTCCTGGTAAATGGCGGCCAAACTTTTTTCATCGGTGGCTCTAAAATAGTGTCCACCTGTGATATCAGCAATTTTCGTCAGGGTTTCTTCATCAATATCTACCTGAACTTGAACTTTTCTTACTCCAATAACTGTTTGTACTGGCATGGCAGCGGTGCCCCGGGTACCAGCGCCAATGGTATAGATTCGAATCCCAAACTCTTTGGCCAGGTCAGACGTGGTTATAGGATCCAATTCACCTGCATTATTGCGACCATCTGAGAGCAACACAATGACTTTGCTCTTCGCGTCCGAGTCACGCAATCGATTGATGGCCCCAGCCACAGCCATCCCGATGGCAGTACCATCAAATTTTTCATTTACGATTTCCAGACCTGCTATAAATTCATTGAGCCGGTTCAAATCAGTAGTCAGGGGACATTGCATAAAGCTTTCCCGAGCAAAAACATTGAGTCCTATGCGATCATTTTTTCGTTGGGAAACAAATTCCTGTGCAACCTTTTTAACGGCTTCCAGCCGGTTGGGTTTGAAATCCATGGCGCGCATGGAACCAGAGATATCTATGACCATCATAATATCAATACCCTCCGCATTTACCTCTTGCAAGGCATTGCGCTCTTGAGGACGCATCAGGGCAATAAAAATGGCCGAAATAGCCAGAATTCGTATGGAGTAGAGAATATGTTTTCTCCACATACCTGAGGTTTTGGAAATCCCTTCAAACATAAGCAGGGATGAAAATCTTAGCGTTCCGAATCGCTTCCGAGAGTAGAATACATAGATGATGAGCAAGGCGGGTATGCTCAAAAACAACCAGGCTAATCCGGGGTATTGAAAGGCGAGTATCACTATATTTTAAACCATCTTTTTTTTCATATTTACCAGCAGTCTATCTAAAACACCCTTTATAGTCTTTGACCTATTATTTGTTTCGCAGGGCAGGGATTTTTTTTCGAGAATATCCTATGCAGATGGAATGAATATTAAATCCATGTATTGAGCTTTTCAAAGCCCGGCAAATAGAAATTTTATAATATTCGGATAGGTAGAATTGAGGCAACTTCTACAATTTCAGAATGAGGTTAGTCTTCTTTTTTTTCAGTCTTTTCTTCGGCTTTTTCTTCAGCTTTGGGTTCAGCGGGCGTATTACCAGCTTTTTCAATCTCATCAGTAATACCACTCAAGGCACCCTTGAATTCTCGGATACCTTTACCAAGACCCTTGGCCATTTCAGGTAAGCGCTTTGCTCCGAAAAATATCAATATAAATAAGATAATTATTAGCCATTCCCAGCCACCAGGTAAACTCATGGATTACTCCTTAATAAATATTTCAAATATGCTTTTATTCACCACTTTACTAGACACGATAATAACGCAAAAGATAATAGGCTACACCCATTCCAACGACACCCATAAAATTTACTTTTAGAGTAAATCCAAAGGTAAGCGAGAAAATTCTAAGATCGAGAACAAAGGGTTCGGCTAATCCATATTTTGCTGTATCGAAGGATAGTACAAAGAAATTTCGGACCACACTTTCAGGGAGTAAAGCTGCTGCAACATCCCCTAATACGGAGCCAATGATGGCACCGCTAAAGATCATGAGAACAATTATTTTAATATTTCGGCGTCTTGGATCCATTACTCAATCCCAACCTCATCATCACGCTGGGTTCTGGTCCATTTCAATAAGCTTGAAAGAATCATTAGAACCGCCAGAGGAAACATTAGGAAGCCCTTGCTGACAAATACCAGAATAACCATAGCTATACTTGATATGAGTACCCATTTCTCCTTTGCTGTCCCCTTCAAACTCATGGGAGGTGATTTTGCGAATGGAATCTTTGATAGCATGAGGCTTGAAATGATCATTACTAGGGGTAAGACAAATCGAGCATCACCACCGGGTTGACGAGGTGTCCATCCCAAAAATGGATATTCATGTATCTGACTCATAAAAAGCCAGATACCAACGACTGTGAGCGCCATCAGGGGTGTAGGGACACCAAAGAATTGACCCTTTTGATCACCCTCAGCTT
The DNA here is from genome assembly GCA_016784025.1 of Fidelibacterota bacterium. GTDB lineage: Bacteria > Fidelibacterota > UBA8477 > UBA8477 > JABMPR01 > JABMPR01. Next base: position 39,707 of record JADHVL010000012.1, read on the forward strand.
CCAGATTAAATTTCGCCAATCTGATTGATCCCAACATGAGAGGCATAAATGCATAGAATCCACCTACCAGTTGCCCGAGGGGTTCAGCCCAGACCATATAAACAAATACTGAGGGCGCCAGGCAGAAGGTGATGATATCTGCCAGAGAATCAAACTGGATTCCAAAATCAGATGTACTATCCAGGGCACGGGCGATTTTTCCATCAAATCCATCAAAGATGGCGCCAAAAATAATGAACCAGGCGGCCCAAAAATAATCACCATTGGCAGAGGAGATAATGGACATAAAACCTAGAAACATATTAAAGATTGTAAACGAGTTTGGGATAAACCTTCGACGTGGATTTTCTTTTAGGGGTCTTCTTTTACGAGCCGGATCTCGAACCATAATTAATCCATTTTGGCCAGGACGGTAATACCACCGCGCACGGGCTCTTTCATTTCTACCAGAATATTGGCAGCTCTGGGGATAACAATATCCATCCGACTTCCAAATTTGATAAGACCATATCGGTCTCCCTGGGTTACCTCGTCAGCTTCCCTGAGGTAATTAATAATTCGACGAGCCACTGCACCAGCGATCTGGGCAAATTTAACTTTCATTAAATCGTTTTCCATACCCACCACACTTTGCTCATTCACCTCTGAGGCATCTTCAGCAAAGGCTGCCTTGAAGGCACCATACTTATAGTTGACAAAGCCAATTTTCCCAGAAATAGGTACTCGATTGATGTGAACATTTAAGGGAGATAAAAACATGGTGATGAGAGTAGCCTTACCCACATAATCATCCTCAACATCCTTGATATCCACAATGACTCCATCGCCAGGACTCAAAATATGTTTGGGGTTGATGACAATATCACGTTCTGGATCTCTAAAAAAATACAAAGTAAATAGTAAGAGGCCGCCGCTCATCATGGATGGGATTTTCCAGTAAAGAGAACCCCCATTGAAAAATGTTATTGCTGTCAGGATCAGTGTAAGCCCCAACACAATTGCGATATTTACATATCCTTCACGAGCCATAATTATTTGAATAATTCCTCTCTCTTAAACCGCGCAAAGATAAGCGGGGGTGTCCAGAATAAAACACGCTTTTCCATGGGAAAAGCCAAGAATTACAAGGAAATTATCGATGTTGCTTACTTGCAAAATATTATCTATGGACGATGGAAAATCTGAATTGTTTATCACTCAGAGGGTACAACCGTTTCACCGAGGATGATGGGCAATGCCATACTCTCTGCTTGACGTAAAATGTTTAGAGTAAGCTGATCGCCATTCTTCAGATCCTGAAGGTTAAAATAGGTGAAAATATCATCATCAGTCTGGATCTGCTGACCATCCAGACCCACAATGAGATCACCAACTTCCACACCTCCTCTATGTGCAGGTGAACCATCTTTCACTCCCACAACAACAACACCTACATTTGATCCCAGGTTTAATAGTTGAGCAGTTCGGGGGTTGTTGGGGCGATAGCTGATCCCCGTAGAATAATTTCTATCAACAAATCCCTTCGCTCTCAATTCATCTATAATCTCTATGGCTCTGTTGATGGGTAAGGCAAATCCAATCCCAATGGAACCACTATGATTCCCACCTGAAAAGATAAAGGTATTGATTCCCACGACCTGCCCATCAGCATTGACCAGCGGTCCCCCACTATTTCCTGAATTGATTGAAGCATCAGTTTGAATCATGTCCTGATAAATGCGACCGGATTGCTGGAATCCGAAGTCCATATGAAGACTGCTGATAATCCCTGCTGTCGCGATGGGCATTTTGCTCTCACTAAAGAGGCCAAATGGGTTTCCCAGGGCGATGACCCACTCACCCAGAATAATCTGATCGGAGTTGCCTAATTCTGCAGCTGGATACTTTCCAGGATCAATAATTTTAATAATTGCCAGATCTGTTTTTTCATCTATCCCCACGACCCCGGCCTTGTGCTGACTTCCATTTGCCAGGGTAACCATAATTTCCACAGCATTTTCCACAACGTGGGCATTTGTTATGATATATCCCTCCACATCATAAATAAATCCTGAACCGATTACCGCTTCTTTTTCCTGGAACCATCGTGGTGTCCCGGGCATGATGAAGCGCCAGAAGGGATCGGACATGAGTGGAGATTGAGTGTATCTAATCTGGGTTGTAGAGATACCAACAACTGTTGGTGAAACGTCTGCTATGCCCTGTGTAATGGCAGTTTCCCGTGATTCGTACAGAGATATCTTCTCGGGAATCTCAGCAGGGGAAATACTGGACGGCACCGGCTTGTCATCTACAACAATTGCTGTGGTATACTCGCTAACACCAGGTATCTGCCAGTTTCTTAATTCTCTGAGGGAAAGGGTCAGCATTCCCAGGAACAGGGCCAGTGCGAAAATAAGTGTGGTAATTTTTTTCATTGATGTATTATCATTTCAAGTCTTGAATCTAAATAATAAGCTCTAATACTTGATCAGACAAGTGCATCCTTTGCAACATACCATGAGGGTTGAATGTCTTCTGGATAGCTAACCTGCATGAGCGCGAGTCCATTGGCTGGAGCAGTGACGGTGTGTGATTTTCGATTCGGTTTGTTCAAAAGCGTTGAGAAGTGTTCAATGTCCCACTTCCCCCGGGCAACTTCAATCATACTTCCCACAAGCATACGTACCATATGGTGCAGAAATCGATCACCTGCTATGGTAAATTTCATAACGCCTGATGGATGTACATCCCAGGAAGCCAGTGCCAGGTTACAGACCATATTTTCTGTCTCAGTCCCAGCGTAGCAAAAACTTGAGAAGTCATGCTCACCCAAAATAAGTTCCGATAAGTTGTACAGTTTGGAAATATCCAGAGCGTGTCGGATATACCATTGTGTATTACGTTCCAGCACATTGGGGGCAGTGGTAATTTGATATAGATATTGGCGTTGTACTGCAGCAAAGCGGCTGTGGAAATCATCACTAACTTTTGATGATGCCATGAGTCTGATGTCATGAGGAAGTTGGCGATTAAGTGCTTTCCAAAGATTTTTAATTGGAATAGAACACGCTTCAACTTCAAAGTGGGCAACCTGACCTAGAGCATGTACACCACTATCTGTTCTTCCCGACCCAATCAGGCCAATTTCCTCATCGAATACCTTGCATAAGGCTCTCTCTATATGACCCTGTATCGTTTCAGGATCTTTTTGAATCTGCCACCCGTGGTAAGCCGACCCATCATATTGAATGAGCAGAGCTATCTTCATGCGATAACTTCTCTTTGCCTGGCAATGCTGACCAACCCCATCCAGATGGTCATGGAAGACCAGACAATGATCATCGTTGCATTCAATGCAAGAAAGAGCAATCCCAGACTCAACCATGCGCAGCTTAATAGAAGCATATATTTTGATTTATTATATGACCTCACCGTGGGTAGCCCACGTATGGCAAGTAAATCACCCAGCGTCATGGATCGATGAATAGTGTGAGAAATCATCACCTTAAACACCCCTTGCCAGTATCTTAATCTTTGGAGATAAGTTTTTCTGGGAGCACCAGAAATAAAATAGAGTTGAAATCTTGAAAACCGCTGCCACTCCTGCCTAAGTGAAGGAATAAACCTCAACGACAGCACCACTAAAGTCTGCAATTTGCCGATCTGAAAACCCAACCATCTCAATGGCGACAGGAGTATCGTCAACTGGGCTATGGTAGCTGGATTACTCAATCGGGATTGAAAACTTGATACAATAACCAGGGGCCAGGCAAATCGTTCTACGGCAAAAAGTAAATACTGCCAGTCTGACCAATAAAAGCCCTCCTCCATGGATTTTTGAAAAAGCCCTCTCATAAAGGGAGAGAATATGATTTGCAGCAGGGCCAGAAATAAAACCAGACCCAGGATGAAAGCCAGTGTCTTCAGAGGAGCTGGAGAAGTTGTGAAGAGAACTCCCAGCGTGAGTACCGTGATCCCAATGTGCCATATGGATGATGAAACAATAAAGAGCGAGATAAATATGAGGGCTGAAACAAAAAAGGTGAACCAGATCAGCCAGGGATCTACATCTGCATTCGAATTTTTTATATAGGAATTATTATCTGCCAAATCAGTCCAGCCATCAAAAGGTCAGAGCAATTCTTAAACCAGCGCTTCCATCCGTCATATCAGTTTGAATGATCATTGTCGTATTCAAACGTTTTAGATAGAGTGCATCCATAGTGCTGACCAGGTGATTCAGTGCGATAGCGCCAAAGGTGTAGGTCAGGCGTTGTCTCCATAGATAACGTTCGGTTTTTATGTCAAAAAATTCATGACGTTTTTCATCTGATTCCCAATTCCAGTCATAGCCATTTTCAGCTGAGTAGACCCGATCCCACTGTCGATTCCGGAGCATCTGCTGATTATAGGCCTCCATACTTTCATGTTTGGACACGCGATCTAAATAGACATCTGACTTATTTTGGGGATCTGATATATGGCCATATTCACTGGCGAAGTAATACAGATCATTTTCATGGTTCGTGGCCGTTGAGCTGGCGATACCAGCAAATATCCACAACGCGGCCTCAATGCCATTAAATAGATAACCTTTGGTATGCGCTCCGTAACTGTGCTCTCCCCACCCTGGAATCAGCGTACTTTTCAGGACTGAAGGTTTAGACATCAGACCATCAGAAGATTCCCCAATTATTGGGAAGATTACCAATATGGCTACCAGTACTAGTTTCGTGTTGAGATGTCGCAATTTTTAAGTCCTTATAAAAAAGAGTGCTGCACCGAGGGAAAATACACCTAGTGTTGTCAAAACAATCAGGATTCCTGTAGGCTCACCACTGGAATAATCACCCCTCACCGTGAAAGGGATATCTTCATCAAGAAGTGATTTTAACTGAGCCTTGGAAAGATTGTCTGAAATTGTTCCCTTCCAGGCATACTCAGTCTGTTCATACACAAATTGTACATTGAGTTCTAACTGACGAAGGTATCTTGAGTTCCGCACAGAATTTGCAGGGGTATGATTTATTGATAGGGTAATATCTTTAGTCGTGATGCCAACTTGAACCATCTCCGTCTGACTTCGTGTGTGAAGTAGACATGAATTTAAAAATGTCCCCAGAGTGGATTCATCAATGAATGATACATGCAGACTATCCCGGGAGAGCGATGTAGAATCAGCAATCGCCTTATGCAAATCTTTGAGGAGCTCGGTAGTCAAATCCCGATGACTGGATTGACCGAATCCAATTCCGCATAACAAAGAAAAAATCAAAACATATTTCAAGATGGAAATCCCTGAATTGACTGAGGTAGAGACATAAATATTTATACTGGTTTAGAGGATTTGCCCAGGACAACCCAGAGAAGTCCCAGTGAAGAGAGCAGCAATATAGCAAGTGCAAAAACGTTTCCATGCCTACTGTAAAAGGTTCGCTCCAGACCTATGGGGGCATCGTAGACAATCTCACCTTTTTCTCCGAGAGGAATCGAGGCTGCTATCCTGCCACTGGGCAATATCATGGCGCTAACACCAGTTTGAGCAGATCTTGCAATACTTATGCGATGTTCAATGGCTCTGAGCCTTCCTGCTGCCAGGTGTTGATATGGACCAGGTGAATTGCCCAACCAGGCATCATTTGTGATGATGGACATGAGATCAGCATCATTATTTATAAAGGTTCGGAATATGTAAGGATCGGCAGATTCGTAGCAAATTAATGTACCAAGATCAGTGACCTCATCTCGACTTCCCATGGGGTAAACAACTGATTCATCGCCTGGCTGAAAATTGGCTTGTCCAAAATTTAGATTTGCTAAGATCGGGAAGGTTTCAACCATGGGAATACGTTCTGCAAAAGGAACCAGACCCTGTTTACTGGAAATTACAACTGGCAAACCTGGAGAATAATAGAAGGCTGAATTGAAGAATTGATAGTCCCCATTTTTCTCTTCGTGATGAAGAGCGCCAGTCAGGATGGATACGCCATTATTCTCAACAAATTTTCTGATCTTGCGATCAAACTGTGGGTAGTAATGCAAATGAGCTGGCACAGCACTTTCTGGCCAGATTAAAATGCGTGCGCTATCCTGAACCACCCGTCTCGATTGCTCCAGAATGGCTTCAACATGCTTGGTTTTTTTTGAGCGCACCCATTTTTGATGTGGATCCAGATTGGTCTGAATTATTCCCACCCTGATGGTTGACTTGCTTAACTCTCCCACCAGTTTCATGCGAACCGCTCCGAAAATGAAGGACCCCACAATAATGAAGCCCAAAATACCCCAGACCAATTGTTGGGTTCGAACAGTGAGCTTGCCAAATTCCAATTGAAACAGAATGGTGTTGATGGCAACTACCCAAAAACTAACGGCATAGATACCACCATACTCAGCCCATTGTTGGAGTGGCAGGGCAAAATTCTGAGTCATGGCAAGTGATAACCACGGGAATGCTAAAGTATATCCGTGATAACTGTACAGGAATTCAATGGAAACCCAAAATGCTGGGGCCATCCAGAGCCCCTTTGTACCAAGATTTCTACCTGTTCTGGCAATCATCGATCCGAATAATCCAAACCAGAGTGACATATAGGCCACGCTGCCCATCATGGACGCTGAGGCAACCCAGATATTGGTTCCTGAGTTATTTGCTATCCAATTCAGGCTGGTCAGCGTGAAAATAAATCCAGTGATATACCCTAGTTTGAAACCTCGCTGCCATCCACCCTGCTGCAAGGCCGCCCAGAGTGGTATCCAGGCTACCCAGGCAATAAAGAACATATCAAATGGCGGAAAACTAAGGGTAAGTAATAACCCTGAGATGATGGCGAGTGTCTCTGGTGTGAATCTCTTCGTCATGATATTTCTACCGCTTAATTATCCTTGAGTTTCCTGAAGATATTGTTTCAGTATAAGGGCAGCCGCAATTCTATCGACTGCACCTTTATCATCACCAACCTTTTTGCCCATACGATGCAATGATTCCTCAGCTTCCACTGAGCTGTAACTCTCATCAATGGTAAACACAGGTTGGTCAATCCTGGCCTTCAGTACCTCAATAAATACTTCGACCCGTTTGGCTTGTTCACTTTTTTCTGCCCCAGGCCTGAGAGGTACTCCAACCACCACTTCTGTCACTTGCTCCCGTTGAATGACTCCACGGATCTGTTCAACTGCATCATCATTACTCGAAATCAGCAGTGTCTCATAAGGACTGGCAATTATCCTAAGAGGATCAGTGAGGGCTAAGCCCACACGTCTCCCACCGGGATCGATTGCTAATATTCGCCCTTGCACGTGACAGTGTGTCTAAAGGTTTAGTCTACTGGTTGTTTCAAGACTTCTTTTAGCAATTTACCAGGTTTGAAATGCGTTTTTCTTCTGGCAGGAACATAGATTTCTTCGTTTGTGCGAGGATTTCTAGCCCGTGGTTTTGCTTTGGTAGGCTTGACTTCAAAAACACCAAAATTCCGGACTTCAATTCGTATTGAAGCTTCATCACCACTCATCATTTCGCGAAGAACGGTGAAAACGCCATCGACGATTTCTTCAGTCTGGAAGATTTTTTGGCCGAGTTTCTCAGCAGTTTTTTTTGCAACATCTTTTTTTGTGTATGTGATTGACATGGGGTATCCTTTCTTAGCCATGGCTCTACTCGCGCTCTACGCTTATCACGCCTTCTGACGAAAGTAGTTTTGCTTTTAATCGATCTAATTGTTTGACACCTTCTACCTCAATAATGACCAGACCGGTAACAACATCACCGTCGACCTTCATGGATAGAGTATCAATGTTAATATCATAGGCAGAGATTGTCTCTGTGACGTCCCTGACTAAATGTTTGCGTTCCTGTGCCAATATCTTGAGGCGAACGAGGAATTTCTGTGAACGAGCGGCAGCCCAATCCACATCAATAATGCGTTCTTCCTCTGGCAGGTTGGTTCCGACAGTATCACAATCTTTATGATGAACAGTAATTCCCCTACCCCGTGTGATAAACCCTAGAATGGGATCACCAGGAATTGGGTTACAGCATTTGCCAAAGCTGATCATCATGTTGTCTATGCCCTGGATGGAAACCCCTTTGGTATTCCTCCTGGCTCGATTGAGAAATGATTCAGCGTAATAGCTCTCAGATTTTTCCTTCCTTGGTTTGGAATATTCTTCCGGGAAGAATTTACCAAGAATGGAGGATATGGTTCGATGTCCCGAACCAATTGAGGCAATCATTTTCTCTTCGGATTCAAATTTTAGCGTGACATACGCATCTTTGAGATGCTTCCATTCCTTGGCTTTCTTAATCTTGCGCAATTCGCGTTCAAGAATCTCTTTTCCAAGTCGCACGCTTTGCTCAAACTCTTGACCTTTGATCCATTTCCTGATATTGGATTTTGCTTTGGAAGTTTTTACAAATTTCAACCATGAGGAATTGGGCTTTTGAGAATCACTAGTTATGATCTCGACCTTATCCCCGCTCTCCAATTCGCTATTTAGCGGCTTAATGCGCCCATTAACCTTGGCACCAATGCAGTGCAAACCCACCTGAGAGTGGACATCAAAGGCAAAATCAAGAGGTGTGGCCCCCAGAGGCAAAATTCGAACCTCACCTTTTGGGGTATAAACAAATATTTCATCTTTGTAGAGATCAATTTTCAAGAGATCCATAAACTGATGGGAGGTGGTTTTATCTTCGGTCTGCAGAATGTCCACCAGATTCCTCAGCCATGTTACCTGCTGATCAATATCTTCCTGACTTGATTTTGAATCCTGTTCTTTGTACTGCCAGTGGGCTGCCACGCCCTCCTCAGCCGTATCATCCATTTCCCTGGTTCTGACCTGCACCTCAACGGGGAATCCATCAGGACCTACCACTGTGGTTTGGATGCTTTGATATCCGTTGGATTTGGGTTGAGCGATAAAATCTTTAAAGCGTTCCTGAATGGGTGTATAAAAGGCATGGATGAGCCCTAAGACGCTATAACAGGCTTCTACGCGGTCAACGATGATTCGCACTGCATAAATATCGAAAACATCTTCAAATGGTCGGTTCTGATCCTGCATCTTGCGAAAAATGGAATAATGGGATTTGAATCTACTTTTATAAGCGGCTTCAAACCCAGCTTCTTCCACTTTTTCTATTACAGGCTCCAGAAACTTCTGTACGTATTTCTCAAAAAATGCCTGTCGCTTTGGGATGAGTTTATTCAGTTCCTGTGATGCCTTGGGCTCAAGGATATCAAAAATAAGATCTTCCATTTCAGATTTTATGCGATACATCCCCAGACGATGAGCCAGCGGGGCATAAACATCCCTGGTTTCTCGAGCGATTCGTCTTTGTTTCACAGTTGGGAGATGCTCGAGAGTGCGCATATTGTGAAGTCTATCAGCAAACTTGATAATTATAACCCGTATATCAGCTGCTACAGAGAGGAGCATCTTTCTAAAATTGACGGCCTGTTTGTCTTCCTCACTGCGAAACTTCATATCTGAAAGTTTTGTGACCCCATCAACTAACCGCGCAACCTCTTCTGAGAATTCTTGCTCCACATCCTTATGGGTGTAGCCAGTATCCTCAATAACATCATGAAGCAATGCAGCTGAAATAGTGACGGGATCCAGCTTCATCTCAGCCAGAATCGTTGCCACTTCAACACAGTGACTAAAGTAGGGTTCACCTGACTTTCTCAACTGGCCCTGATGGGCTTTTTTTCCAAAATTGTAAGCGCGCCAGATAAAATCTTCCCCACTGGGACCCACTGAATTGCTGCCACCCATCATTTCGATGATGTTCTGGAAGTCATTGGGATACTTGGCCCCATCCGTGTTCAGGATTCGATCTAGTATTGCTGCAGCCATTAGAAGGGTTCAGGAGCTCCTTCGTTGGGTGGTGGAGATGGTGTATAATCAGAAAGATTTTCAAAGGAGGCAAATTTATCAATAAAGCTGAGCCTCACGGTTCCTGTAGGGCCATTTCGCTGTTTGGCTACAATAAGTTCTGCAACACCTTCCTGGGTATTCCCATTGTCATCGAGGACACCATATTTTTCTGGACGGTAAATAAACATAACCACATCAGCATCCTGCTCAATAGAACCTGATTCACGTAAATCTGAGAGTATGGGGCGTTTATCCCCTCCCCTTGTTTCAACAGCTCGAGATAGCTGGGATAACGCAACGACAGGAAGGTCGAGTTCCTTAGCCAACATTTTAAATGAACGAGAGATCTGACTAATTTCCTGTTGTCTACTTTCAACTCTTCCAGTTCCTTGAAGGAGCTGCATATAATCAACAATGATCATATCTATGGCCTTATCAGCCTTCAATCGACGCGCTTTGGCTCTCAATTCGGTTATGTTGAGGGAAGCTGAATCATCAAGATAGATTTCTGCTTCAGCCAGGTTTCCAGCTGCGGTGCTCAACCGTGGCCAGAGATTGGATGGAAGACGCCCCGTTCTTACGAGGTGGGCATCAACCTTGGCCTCACTACACAGCAAGCGCATGGCCAGCTGATAATTAGACATCTCAAGCGAGAATATACCGATCTTTGTTCCAAATTTAACTGAAGCGTTGCGAGCTAGTGAAAGTGCCAGGGCGGTCTTTCCCATGGATGGTCGTGCTGCTATGATAATCAAATCAGATTTTTGGAAACCTGATGTAATATCATCAAGTGCATCAAAACCAGTAGCAACACCTCGAATCCCACCTGGATTCTCATGAAATTTATCTGCCTGAGCAAAAGCCTCATCCAGAGCACTGCGGATTCTAACAAAATCAGCCGTCTTAAAGCGCTTTTCGGAAAGTTCGAATATCTTGCTTTCTGCTTTCTCAAGGAGATCATCAACTCGTTCACGGGTTTCATATGCTTCTGTTGACAACTCTGCTGAGAGTTGAATCAATGCGCGCAGGGCTGAACTTTCCATAACGAGACGGGCATAATAACGGGCGTTGGCTGTTGACGGGATTTTTTCAGTCAACTCAGTAATGTAATAGGCACCACCTGCTGCCTGGAGATCACCACTTCTTTTCAATTCATCAACAACGGAAATCTGATCTACAGGTTCACCACGTGCGTCCAGATTAAGAATTGCATTAAATATTTTCGCATGAGCAGGACGATAAAAGCTTTCAGGTTCGAGGAATTCCATAGCTGACGAAAGTGCCATGCGATCCAACATCATGGATCCAATGACGCTTTGTTCGGCTTCTTCGTTGTGGGGTGGTAGCCTCAAATTTTGACTGGTTTCACTCACGCCTGCGCCCCTCTCTTCTCTAGATACATCTCGCGGATTTTCTTGAAGTCTTCCCAGGCAGGTCGTTTCCAGTTGGGATTTCTCAGCAGTGCAGCAGGATGATAGGTAACCACCATGTCTGTGCCATGGTAGTCAAAGACTTGTCCTCGCATTGATGTGAGAGAATCCTTGGTCCGGAGCAGGGTGGTGGCTGAGATTCGTCCGAGAGCAACCAGAAGTTTAGGCTTAATCATCTCTATCTGCTTGAGGAGATAAGGTTCACACTCTTCAATCTCTGCTTTATTTGGATCTCGGTTATTTGGTGGCCGGCACTTGAGTATGTTGGCGATATAGACATCTTCCCTGGTGAGATCGATGGCTTTGAGGATATCAGTGAGCAATTTTCCTGATCGTCCTACAAAGGGCAGACCCTCAAGATCTTCTTTTTCACCTGGAGCCTCACCCACAAACATGATATCTGCGTCAGGATTACCGGCACCAAACACAAAGTTGGTCCGGGTTGCCCCAAGAGGACAATTCATGCAATTCTCAATCGCACTATTGAATTCACTGAGCGTCTTTATATCACTACTCACAGAGGTTTTCTCCATATCAGTTTCCTGAACTGTTTCAGGCATGTACAATGGTCCACCAAAAATCTCTAACTCGTCTTTGATGAAGGCTTTTATCTGGTCATGCTTATTCATCACCTGATATAAATCCTGGTCAATTAAGCTTCTTCAGTTCCCTCTTTTTCAGCGGGACCATCATCAAACATAGCCTGCTTTTCCCACTTGAGTTCACCAGAAAGAAATTCAGTCAGACCTACAGTTGTGGGTTTCACAACGGCATCATAGGCTTCTCTATCGATTTCAGTGTCAACTTCATAGGGTGCTTCCTCATCACCACTGATCTCTTCAAGGTTTTCTTCTTCGCGACGGCGTTCTTCTTCGATGACATAGCGATCTCCAATGATCTGTCTCGCTCTTTTAGCGATGACAGTCACTGCTTCAAAAATATCCTCAGTATGCTCTTCGATTTTTCTGAACGGTACTGTCTGTAAACCCATTTATATACTCCTTTGTTGTTGATGCATTTCATTTTCCAATATTTCCGTAAACGCGTTAACTGCTTCATTTAATTCAGAGTTAACGATAGTATAATCAAATTGTTTTCCCAAAAGCATTTCTTCTGGCATGCGATCGAGACGAATCCTGATTTGTTCAGGACTATCAGTGTTTCGGTTTATGAGTCTCTGTTCTAAAGCCTCAAGTGAAGGCGGTTCGATGAAAATGGATACACTGTGGTCTGGGTATGCCTTTTTCAGATTAATCCCACCCTTGATATCGATATCAATTAGTAACTGCTTCCCCTGCTCAAGAGCGGAATCCACATAGGAACGCAGGGTTCCATAATAATGACCGTTTTTTGAGTAGACTTCCTGCCATTCGACCAATTCATCGCGTTCAATACGCTGGAGGAAATCAGCCTTACTGATAAAGAAGTAATGTTGACCTTCTATTTCGTAATCTCTTCTTGGACGTGTAGTAACAGAGACTGAGAATTGAATCTCAGGAAATTTTGCCATAATAGCATTTTCAACCGTACCCTTGCCTGTACCCGAAGGTCCAGCTACAATAATCAATCTTCCTTTTTGGGATGTCATTGAATATTTTGCACCTGTTCTCTTATGCGTTCAATCTCATTTTTTAATTCTACCACAGCATGTCCAATAGGAGTGGAGTTAGCTTTGCTACCGACTGTATTTGCTTCGCGATTCATCTCCTGTAGCAAGAAATTTAAACGCTTACCTGCATCACCATTCTCCACCATTAACTCGCGGAAATGTTGAATGTGAGCTTCCAGACGGGTTAATTCTTCAGCAATATCCAGCTTGTCACTCCAGAGTACTATTTCCTGTTCGAGACGTTTCTCATCGATTTGAGACTCACCCGCTAAACTGCTCTCAGCTACCTTCTTACGTATTTTATCTGCGATGAGTTCCAGTCGACCACTGTCTTCAGTTTGAATTTTGGAAATAATCTCAACAATATTGCCTATTTGCTCAAGAATGGCTTCTTCCAGCATTTCACCTTCTCGTAAACGCATGGCCTGCAATTGCCCCGAAGCTTTTTTAACAAGACTCAGGAGGGCTTCATTAATTTTGTCCTGATCTTCTGCATCTGTGTCATAAGTGATTACATCAGGGAAGCGAAGTAATTCAGCAATGGAAAGCGTTTCATTCTGACGACCCAAGATCTGGGCACTATTGTCAGCAATTTGTTGGTAATGTTGGAGCAATTCTTCGTTCATTCGTGGCTTACCAATGGCGGATTGATCTGTCCCCATATTCATGGTTAAAGTCACTCTTCCACGGGTCAATAATGACTGCAAATGGGTTCTGGCAGCATCTTCTACTTTTTCATAGCCACGAGGAAGACGCATGACGAATTCAAGGAACCGACTATTGACAGCTCTCAGCTCGATAACCACCTTCAAATCACCAATTTTTTCTTCGGCCCGGCCATAGCCGGTCATACTTATTAACATAGGTCCTCTCTAAAACCAGCATTTCATGCTACTTATGCACTTTTTCTCAAGCTATTACTTGAAATGCTGTGACAAAGCCGCATAGTATAATTTTTGGCAATAGCTATGTCAAAAGATATATTGAAGTTAGGTCATTTTTTTTTGATAATGAACCGAGAATCGATTCAGATAGTCTTCCAGAATGTTTTTGAGACAGATTTTTTTGCCTCTTCCATACTTCTCGAACTATGGGAGTTCTACTGAGCGGATCACCTTGCGTGTGCTGCTAAAAGCAGCATTTATTCCACTGCTTGCCAGGGTGTACATCTGCATAAAATCTGTCTTTTCATCTTCAACTTCTGAATTCTCGAAATTTGCCCAGGCTGGAGAATGCTGGAGTGGAATATTTAACCCGATTGATGTGATAAGTCGCTTATTATCCAGATACAGGAAACCATTTTTGCGCGTAGCGTCAACAGGTACCCATCCTTTGACAGGCAAATAAATTTCTGACCAGACATGGGCTCCAGTATTTTCAGGTACAAAGTTAAAGCCAGATTGTTGCCGGGCAGGGATGCCGGCGATTCTACACATGGTCATAAATAGAGCAGAGTATTGTCCACAATCCCCTTTCAGGGTCTCAAGGGCATTTTTTACACCCCGTTGCTCAGGAGGATAGACGTATGTCATGGACTCCTGAACCCAATTGTAAATAGCTTCAGCCTGGCTGATGGGATCTGCAAGGTTCTCCAGGAGTTTGAAAACGGTATCTACCAAAGCATCATCCTGCTCCAGAAAGCGTTCGGCTCGTGTGTATTTCTCTATGATCTCTTGAGGGATTTGATCCCAGTGCATACGTTCAGCGGCTTTATCAATCTCAGGTCGATAATCAAAGGTGATATATCTGAATTTTCGAGTAATTTGGAAATTAGTTTCCGTTCGAAGCGACGGATTCCAATACAAAATCTGATTTTCGTACTGGGAATCAATGAAGTTGTGATCAGGTTGTGGACGGATGGTGGACTCTGACAACAGCATCTGAGTTGGATAATCCCTGATATCCGAGCTCCATATGTGTAATGATGGTAGCTCTGCATCTCGGATTCCATTTGCCTGATTGGATTCGATGAGGGCATCGCTTGTTAATGTTTGAATATTTTTCACACTGACACTGAGTTCACCTGTCACCAAACGGGGATTTGAATACTCACTGGAGAGGTTCTTCAGGACACTCCTGAGAATGATCATTTCTTCAGGATCGGGACGAGTGCTCTGATGGCTACAGGCCAGAACCAAAATAATTATGAGCAGAGGTGATGAGCGTAGAAGACTGTTATTCAGAGACATACAGGTTTTCCTTAAATCGATATCGCTATTTTGTGTTCCTGGGAAAGTCAAAGATAAGACTTAGTCCAACCAATCTAACTTTTTGAAATTCCAAGGTGCTATAGGGTAAATGCCCCTGATAATAGCTAAGTAATAGTTTCACTGGTGTTTGGGTCCTTCTCGCAAATTCAATTCCCGTGGCAATTCTTACATTGGGGACATATTTATTGTGCTCATAAATCTTGACATCCATCCCAGCCACAAGGGCAAGTCCGGGCTGATTAGAAAGTGGGTGATGCCAATCTCCACCCAGTTGAAGCAGGAGACGTTTTCGTACCGTATTGGGTGAAACATTGTATCCCGCAACTCCATAGAGATTCCACCCATCAAGTTTCTTATACAAGGTAAAATCGAGCTGCTCATAATTTTGAGTTCGGAGTGTAGGGGTTACAACGAAGTTGCGGATGATATAGTCATCTCCCAGGTGTGAAGATTGGTGAAAGAGGCTTACCCGGTACAGTGAGACGGAATTGTGCTGATAGTGAAAAACTGAGGATATGCGGTAATCTGCATTCTGAAGTCCTCCCATAAATGCCTCACCCACATCAACAATTGAAAACTGTGAATAGATGGTAAATTCCATTCCCAGTTCCCATTGTCTGGTCTCTGATTGCACTGAACGGACAAACTGTTGATGCATGCTTAAAGAAATTGGGACATACATAAGTTGCTGGGTCTCCCCTGCAACCTCATAGCTCAAAACACTGATACTTTGTTGACCCGCTGCGGGATCCAGGTATCGAGATGGAAAGAAAGACCCCTGGGGCAACCAGTTTATCTGAAAACCTGAGAGGGAACCAGCGGACGCTATGCTTAAAAGGACAACTAGAACACGAATATGCAAAAATTTGTTCAGAATATCTCCCCGAGTATGAATTCCTTTTTTATAGGGTCTAACTTCATGAGAAAACTATTTTCAACCAAGGATTGAACAACCCTTAATTTTTATAGTTTGAATGAGTTGATCTAGAACATGTGTATATATGATTAAATATATTATTATGTGCGTTAGGAAATTAATGCTTTTCAATTCTTTTAAAAAAATGATAGGAAGTGACTTTCAAAATTGATTAAAGCAAAATTACATAATTATGTGATCATTCTCTTATCTCTGCTTACCATAGCGTTCCTGGTACTCTATTCTGCCCAGAGCTTGAGCTATTTGAATACCCCTGTTGAAGAACGCTATCTGTTAAAAGACCTAGATAGTTTATATAGTCCCTCAGGTCTATATGGACATGGCGTTGGCTTCCTCGCGGCATTTTTTATGTTTTTACTATGGATGTATATCATTCGCAAGCGCTGGAATCGTCTACGGGGTATCGGACGTCTGAGCCAGTGGCTCAAATATCACATGTGGTTTGGGATTGTGGCTCCTCTTCTGGCTGGATATCACGCTGCCTTCAAATTCGAGGGTCTTATTGGAGTGATGTATTGGGCTATGATAGCCGTCATGCTCAGCGGTATTGTGGGGAGATATCTATATGGTCATATCCCTCGTCGCCGGGATGGCCATGAAATGAGTATGAAACAAATTAATACTGAGAAAGCTTCGAAACTGCGTTCCCTGCAGATGGAATTTGGAATATTACCTGAGGATATCAATAAGCTACAAGGCTTGACTCCTCAATTAAGTGGCGCTGGGACACTGGTATCACTTTATCACCTTGCTGTGTTTGATATTAAACGTCGCTATCAACTCAATCAGATTCTCAAAGACTTTGAGGTTCGATACGGAGTGAGCAAGCAGAACCTGGTCTTCTTTAAAGCGACGGTAGAGAAGCAACTCATTATGAGTCAGCGAGTTATTGTACTTGATGCCGTGAGCAAAGTGTTTCACTGGTGGCATGTCATTCATAAGCCTTTCGCCTATGCGATCTTTATGGTTTTAATCCTGCATATTATTCTCACCCTAAGTTTTGGATTCACATGGATATTCTAAACAACGAGTCAGTCTTATCCTGGTTATTGGGAGGTCTGCTCATTTTTGCTTTCACCGTGCCCTATCTCATCCGCTGGAAGCGCAAACAAAATCAGACAGTAGAAAAGCTGAATGAAGCCACACGAATTGGGGCGAACAAGGCCCTCATGCAGCACCCTATCATTGATTTATCCCGATGTATCGGTTGCGGTATTTGTACAAAAGTCTGCCCAGAAGGTGAAGTACTTGGTCTGGTCGGCGGCAAAGCTGTTCTCATCAATGGGAGCAAATGTGTGGGACATGAAGTCTGCATGGAGAGCTGCCCGGTCGGTGGCATTGAAGTGGGTCTCGGAGATATATCCAGTAGAGAGGATATTCCTCAACTCAATCCAGAGCTTGAAAGTAACTTTGAGAACATTTATATCATTGGGGAGCTGGGTGGTCTGGCTTTAATAAGAAATGCTGTGAATCAGGGCGCCAGAGTGGCTAAATCCATCCAATCAAAACTGAATGGCTCAACCCCCTCTCAACCCGTCGTTGTGGTTGGTGCAGGACCTGCAGGGCTTTCATGCACTATTTCTCTCATGGAAATGGGACTACCCGTTGTTCTCCTTGACCAAAGTGAACCAGGTGGAACCATCCTTCAATACCCCAGAAGGAAACTGGTCATGGTACAACCCATAGAGATGCCAGGTTATGGTGAAATGGCTAATTCGGAATACTCAAAGGAAGAATTGCTTGAGATATGGGATTCCATATTTGAAAGTCATTCTCCTGATTTTCGGAGCGGTCACCAATTGCAGACCATCGAAAAAAATGACCATGGATATAGAATTACCACCAGTGCTGGTGAGCTTTCAACCGAATATGTTGTTCTCGCTTTAGGTCGACGAGGCACTCCCAGGAAACTTGAAGTCCCTGGAGAAGATTTAAGTAAGGTTGCTTACAAATTGATGGATGCAGAAACTTATCAGAATAAACATATCCTGGTAGTGGGAGGTGGCGATTCTGCAGTTGAAGCAGCCGTGGGACTGGGTCAGCAAACAGGCAATACAGTTACCCTTTCCTATCGCAAGAATGGTTTTGCCAGAATAAAGACCAGGAACGATGAGCAGGTTGCCAAAGCAGTCAAAAACGGATGGATTAATATCATGTATGAGTCCACCGTGGATTCAATACATGACCAGCATGTGATCATCAATCATATTGACCAAAAGAAGGAAGTTAGAAATGATTATGTATTCATTTTTGCAGGAGGAATCCCACCTTTCAAACTGATGAATTCAATCGGCATCCAATTCGGAACCTCAACACTATCGTGAAATTGAAGCTTTCCACTCTCGGATTATTTTTTCTCCTCATTTATCCTCTGACTCTGGAGGCTCAGTTGAGTCCTGGACCTTTGGCAGAAGCGCATGCCCATCTCTCCGGATTCACCAACTGTCTCACCTGTCATACCTGGGGTAGTAAAGATTTAAGTCCAAAATGCCTGGAATGTCACACACCCATTCAAACCAGGATTACTGATGAGCTTGGCTTTCATGGCAATCTGGAGGAAAAGGATTGTATTGCTTGTCATATTGATCACATGGACCGGAATTTTGAAATGATCCATTGGGAGCCTTCTCAAAAGGATTTCGATCATGTCCTTACAGGCTATGAGCTTGAGGGTAAACACCTCAAACTGAATTGTAACGAATGTCATAGAAGTGAATTCATCATGTCTGAGGATATTCTGATTTATGCCAAGTCTCAAAAAACTAGTGATGTCCTCTCCTCCACATTCCTGGGTTTGGGATCTGATTGCGTCAATTGTCATGCTGATGTCCACGCCAGCGAATTCGTAGACCAGACCTGTGACGATTGCCACAGTGAAAATAACTGGGATGATGCCAGAGATAACTACGATCATGATTTTGACACCAATTTCCCTCTTCGTGGAGCTCATAAACAGCTCGAATGCGAAAAATGCCATACAGCATCGCAGGAAGTCATTGGTGAATTTCAGACTCAGCAATTTACAGGTTTGAAGTTTAATCTCTGTACCAATTGCCATCAGGACCAGCACAAAGGCTCATTTGGCTCCAATTGCCTCAAATGTCATACTGAGAGCACCTTTAAACAGGAAGATCTGGCTGGAGCATTTAATCACCAGGTGACACGCTACCCTCTGGTTGGCAAACACGCCATCGTGGAGTGTGAATTGTGCCATACCAGTAAGGATCGATTTAATCTGGCTTCAAGCTTTGACCAGTGTTCTGACTGTCATGCAGATAACCATGAAGGCATCTTTCAGAAACCAGATCGTGATAATTCTTGTGATCAATGCCATAGTGTCCGGGGCTTCTTCCCTCCATTATTCGGGGTGATAGAACATCGGAATACTCGATTTGCCATCGACGGAGCACATCTTGCTCAACCTTGCAACTTTTGCCACGAGCAAGATTTTGAACCTGTATATCGATGGGAGTCTTTAGCCTGTCAGTCTTGTCATACTACAGTTCATGGAGAACAGTTCACAGGATATCAACAGAATGGAAATTGGTGCGAAAGCTGTCATAAGACGTCTGACTGGGCTGATTTGTCCTTCGATCATAACTCTACCCTTTTTCCGCTCACCGGGAAACACGATGATCTGGATTGTTCTGCATGTCACGTTAGCAATGTAGAAATTACCGCGTATGAGGATACTAACTCCAGCTGCAACGACTGCCACAGTGATGTCCATTCGAAGCAGTTTGAGAATCAACTTTGTGAGGATTGTCATTCTACTCAGAACTGGCAAATTCCAGAATTCGATCATTTTAGTCTGACGGAGTTCCCGCTGGATGGTCAACACCAGGATCTGGCCTGTGGCCAATGTCATAAGTTTGAGTCACAGCTGAACAACATTCGCTTTAAACCCATTCCACATAAGTGTCAGGATTGTCACAGCTTTGGGGATTTCAAGCGATGAGACATCTAATAATTCCCCTCCTCTGTCTGTTAGGTAGTTTTGGCATTGCCCAGGATAATGAGGGTATAGAAACAGATTTAACTTGTGATGTTTGCCATACTGGTGGGGATTGGACATCAGAAACTGGTGAGAATTTTGATCATATCATGACAGGCTATGAGTTAACAGGAACCCACGCAGAAATCGATTGTGGAAGATGCCATACGGGCTCAACACCGGCTGAGAAGCACAATTTTGGAGAGGTATCCTCAGATTGTGTGACCTGCCATGAGGATATCCACAATGATCAATGGGGACAGGATTGTGAACGCTGCCATTCTCCTGATACCTGGACTCTCTCGACTCAACAACAAAACCATGATCTTACGAATTTTCCCCTCCAGGGACCGCATCGAAGTTTAAGCTGTGAAAGTTGTCATCTTAGCAATCCTGGTTCAGGAGTCACTTTACCACTGGATTGTGCTGGTTGTCATTCCGCAGACTATAACGAAAGCGACAATCCATCTCATCAAATTCTGAACTTGGGGAACAATTGTGAGTCCTGTCATGCTCCACAGAGCAATAGCTGGACAAATTCAACCTTCAATCACAATGATACGGGCTACTATTTACTGGGAATGCACAACACAGCGACCTGTTCGAGTTGCCATACCCAAAGTGCAGATAACACATCCCAGGAATGTGTGGATTGCCATGTAAATGATTTTAATGCTACCACCCAACCTCCACACCTGGCAGAAGGGTTTCCGCTGGATTGCCATACCTGTCATGACAGTTTTACCTGGAACTCCAGCTTCCTGCATGAACAAACAGGTTTTCTGCTGCAGGGAGCCCACGAGACAACACTTTGTTTGGATTGCCATACCGATCAGAATTTTGATAATACATCTGAGACATGTCAAGGTTGCCATCAGGCTGATTGGCACGCCACTGAAGTGCCTCCCCATGAGGATGCCGAATTTGGCGAGACCTGTGAAGATTGCCACACCGAAGTAGCCTGGCTACCCAGTTTATGGGATCATGATACGGACTCTGAGTATCCTCTTACAGGTGCTCACATTGGACCAAGTTGTGAGACCTGTCATACGGTGGCCCCTTACTCAGCACAACCCTCTGAATGTGTAGATTGTCACCAATCAGATTACGATGAATCGCTTGAGCCTAATCATGTAACTAGCGGTATGCCAATGACTTGTGAAGTATGTCATACGACTGAGAATTGGATTTCAGAAGAAATTGATCATACCCAGACTGCCTTTCCTTTACAAGGAGCACATACTGAAATTGAATGTATGACATGCCATGCAGTTGGATATAATTTACCCACGGATTGCCAGGGTTGTCACCTCCCTGATTATACCTCAACAACCAATAGTCCCAGTCCTGATCATACCCAATATGGCTTTAGTCAGGACTGTTTAATTTGCCATAGTCAGGTGAGCTGGAAACCTTCATCATTTGACCATGGTGCCGATCTAACAGGTTTTGCCATACAGGGTGCTCATCTCACTCTCCTCCCGGATAATTGTTTTGCCTGTCATGAGACAGCACAATGGACGGGACTCTCTGGGGATTGTTTCGCCTGTCATCAGAGCAATTTCGAGAACACCAGCGATCCGGATCATGATGCCAATGGGTTTCCACAGAATCTTTGTGAGACCTGCCACTCCCAGGAGGTATGGGAGCCCGCCATCTTTGACCATGCAGCCACATCAATTAGCTGTGTGACCTGCCATATGGTTCAATACACAGGCACTACCGATCCACCCCACGGTGAGCTATCCTTCCCTACGGACTGTGCCAACTGCCATACCAGTACAGCCTGGAATCCCAGTACTTTTGCTCATGACATTGAAACGACAGG
Source organism: Fidelibacterota bacterium (assembly GCA_016784025.1). Classification (GTDB taxonomy): domain Bacteria; phylum Fidelibacterota; class UBA8477; order UBA8477; family JABMPR01; genus JABMPR01. The sequence continues at coordinate 61,576 of JADHVL010000012.1, forward strand.
CTTTCTCACAGATGGGGCTCACCTGAATATCAATTGCAGTAGCTGCCATGAGACCTGGGAACCACCTGCTGAGATCAGAACCTGTGCATCTGCATCTTGCCATCAAGATAATTATTCAACCTCGATCAATCCTCCACATGAAACCATGGGTTTTTCTCAGAATTGCACGGATTGTCATACCACTACAACCTGGTCCCCCTCGCAGTTCCTGCACAATGAGCTAAATACAGGATATCCTCTGGAAGGCGCCCACACAAATGTTGTATGTCAGAATTGTCACTCACCCTGGCAAATCCTTCCCGAACCAAGAACCTGCGCCGATGGAAGTTGTCACTTGCCGGATTACAATTCAGCTACAGATCCTCCTCATGCCTCTGCATCCTTTCCCCTGGATTGCGAATCATGTCATTCCATGACGGCCTGGGAGCCCTCAACCTTTGATCATGACGGACAATCTTTTCCCATTTATAGTGGCCAACATCGCAATGAATGGAACGATTGTTCGCAATGCCATGTGGATGCCAATGATTTTGCCGTTTTCACTTGTTTCGGTGGGGGTTGTCATAACGTAACCGAAATGAATAATGAACACTGTGAGGGTGCTGATTGTGAGAGCTGCAATGGCCATACGTATCCAGTGACAGGGGTTTCTCCCGTTGACTGCCTGACCTGCCATCCCAATGGGGATGAAGATGATTGCGAAGGTGATCTCCTGAATTTCTTCAAGATGAGAACGCTGCCACAACCAACTGATAAGAAATCTAATGAAACACAATAGATTCATACTTCTTCTCGCTCTGCTCCCCTTGCTTGCTCACTCACAAATGGTGGAGGACCGCTCCTGTCTGGATTGTCACCTCTCAGGATCCTGGTTTCCCCTTTCTGAGACACCCAGTTTCGATCACAATCAGGCCACAGATTTCAGGCTGCTCTTCAAACACGCCGATCTGGCTTGCTCCCAATGTCATTCAGGAGAAACCATCGATGAATTCCATAACTTCTCCACCAAGGGTTTGGAATGTGTGAATTGCCATCAGGATATCCACCAGAATTATTGGGGCAATGATTGCGAGACTTGCCATAGCCCTCAGAACTGGGATCCCACCATGGCCTATCGTCGGCACAATGAGACCCTGTTCCCACTTGTAGCAGCCCACCAGTCCCAGAATTGTTATTTGTGTCATACGACCCCGGGAATGATGCCCTCTTTGGATTGTCAGGATTGTCATGAGTCGGATTTCAGTCTAGAAATATCAGCTCATGTTGATCTTTCTCCCCGGACAGATTGTTCAACCTGCCATGCACCTACGCGCTGGGATCAAATACTGGCCATCAACCATGACGTCTTCTTCCCCATCTATAGTGGACAGCATCGAGGTGAGTGGGATGCCTGTTCAGATTGTCATGAGCAGTCCGGTGAATATCAAGTGTTTACTTGTTTTGGATCTGGTTGTCACGATGAGAGCGATATGAATGATGAGCACTGTGAAGGTAATGATTGTGAGCAACGTAATGGTTTAACCTACCCACGCAGCGGAGTGGAATCAATGGACTGTTTCTTCTGTCACCCCAGGGGTAATGAATAACATGCGGGGAGTGATGCGACAACTGGAAAAAATTATTTTACAACGATTAATTTTGATATTAGTACTCGCTGGATCTGGTATTGGACAAGAACTGATTTCGGGTTCCATCACCTATATCAGCCGTGACCAGGCTTACATAGATCTGGGGAAGAAAGCTGGTATTCAAATTGGCGATAGTGTTCAAGTCTACCGCAATGATGTTTGGCTAGGTGTCGCCAGCGTCTCTCAAACCAGTGGTGCATCTTCGGCAATGGAGGGTTTGGATCCTTCCGTCATAGCCTGGGACATTGGGGACGATGTTCAAGTTGAAGTCAACCTCCCTAAATCCATTCAAGCATCATCTACAGCTGCAATTGAGAGCCATTCTGAATCGAAGCCAGTGGTTCAGGTATTCCTGGATAGTAGTTCATACGCTCCGCGAACCCCCAGCAACATGAGTCTGGATTCAGATCGGTTTGCCCCCACCTTTACTGGCTATGTCTCCACCCGGGTTTCAGATCGAGGGGGTGATACAAGTGGAGTCAGGGAAACCAGAGGCTCCATCTATGGCCAATTTAAGGTTCTTGATCTTGGAGTTCGGCATCTGGATGTGAGTACCTATTTACGTAGCAACCGTTCGTCCCGAGATTCTAGTTCACAAACCGGTATTTACTCAATCATGTTGAGCTATGACAATCCTGGAAGTCATTTTAGCTATTTGCTGGGTCGAATGTATCATCCTCAATTTTCCATGTTAGGCACAATAGATGGTCTGGGTATGACCTGGAGGTCAGATCGAAGGGTTATCGCTGTTGCTGCCGGTCTCATGTCTAACGTCAATGACATCCAGGGTCAGTTGCAGCGCAATAAATTTGGTCTTCTTGATGAAGAAAGATTTAAATGGGGCAAGGTACAGGTTGGCATTATCGGAGAAACCGAATCAGGCGCATTTTCCAGAAATTACCTCCTGTTGGGATCCACGGCGAAATTAAGTTCAAGTCTTAGAATACGAGGGTATAGTGAATTCGATCTCGATTTGCAAGATCAGTCTCAATTTCAGAGTACGGTCTCCCTTACACGTTTTCGTGCTTCGATAAATTGGAGACCCTGGCGCTCTCTTATCAGTACTTCACGTTACAGTTATCGAGAGAACGTGGTTGATTTACTCGATAGTGCTGAAACGGAATATGAGAAAGCTGCGCGGCATACCTTCAACACCAATTTGAGCCTCATCTTGGGCTCAGGGATGAGCATCACAGGGCAGGCCAGTTTCCGAGGAGATGGAACAAACCGCCAAATCCAAATATACGGCGTTTCCCTGAGTCACCGAAATTTCACTTCACAATCCTATCAGCTGAATGCCGGTGGAATGGCAATGTTCTCCTATCTCAGTGAAGGTGGTCGCGTTTATGCGTCAATAGGAAGAAATATCCTCCCCTGGCTGGATATAGATTTATATGATGAGGTTTTTCTTTATCGCATTCTGGGTGAATCCAGTTTTAGAATCCGACACTTGCCTGAAATCTCTTTTTCTGCCAAGGTTCCTGGATTGCAGCGACTCAGATTACGCACAAGGTTTGAGCAGGAGAATGGGGAATTGCTCTATCGGTTCAGTCTCAGTGCTTCCAGACAGTTCTAGAACATAAATATCCCCCCACCACTTGCATGATGAGGGGATTGTATCTGGTTCTTTCAATTTGAGTATTATTCGTATCTAAGAGATTTGACCGGATTGGCTACAGCCGCCTGATAGGATTGCCAGGCAACGGTGATAACAGCTATCACCAGAGCAATGAGGGACGCTCCAACAAATATCATTACGCTGACATCAATCCGATAAGCATAGTTTTTTAACCACTCGCTCATGGCATAATATGCAACTGGAACAGCGACTGCGACAGATATGAGCATCAGTTTGAGTGTATCCTTAGAGAGCAGCATCAATATGCTACTCACTGAGGCTCCCAAAACCTTGCGGATACCAATTTCCTTGGTACGTCTTTCAGCATTAAAGGAAGCCAAACCCAGAAGACCCAGACAGGCGATAAATATGGCCAGCCCTGCAAACAAGAGTACTATATCTGCAGACTGTTTTTCACTACGATACATTCTAGAATAGAATTCATCGAAGTGGTCATATTCCAATGCCTGATTGCCGGCAAATTGCTTCCAGGTTGATTCTATGTGAGCTAGAGTTCCATCCAGACGCGTGGGATCGTATTTAACGGCCACAAATTTACCCCAATTTGGTCTGAATCGGGCATTTCCATCACCAAGAAGGAACATAGCCAGGGGTCGAATCTCTTTTTGAGGAGATTCAAAATGATAGTCTTCAACGATACCGATGATTCTGATTGGAGTTGGCGTATTACGGAAAAAGGTGATGAGGTCCTTCCCTAGGGGCTCTTCCACACCAAACGCTTCCACGGCTGCTTGATTCAGAATGACTGCATTTGTATCTGTGCCTCGCTCTCGGGAGAAAAATCGTCCCTCTACCATGGTTAACTGATAGGCAGCCGCATAATCGTGATCCACCAGAAAACTGGCAACAAGCCGGGTTTCTTCAATATCATTAACAAGCATAGTACTGGCATTGCCATTGACACCATCATCATCACCAGGAATTGCGGTACTGTTGCTTACCAGGAGTGTTCCTGGATCGTCGCGTAGACTTGCCTTAAAACCTTGAATGGTTTGACCAATATCATCTGTCTTTTTTACAATGAGGACATTATCAGGATTCAAGCCCAAATCCTTGGTTTGCAAAAAATTAAGCTGGTCATGAATAATCATGGTGGAAATGAGAAGTGTAACCGAGACAGAAAACTGGAAAATGACCAGCCCATTTCTTAACCAATTGCCACCACTCCCAGCTGTTTTATTGCCTTTTAGAACCTTCAATGGGTTGAATGAAGACAAGAGAAATGCAGGATAGCTTCCAGCGATCAATCCAACTGGAATGACCCAGAGCAAAATGAAGGGAATATCGCCCAATTCAAGAGAGAGAGGTGTATCGACGAGTTGAGAGAACCAGGGAGATATGGTTTGAACCAGCACAAGGGCGAGAATAAACGCAATAAATGTTACAAAGATTGATTCAGCCAAAAATTGAACAATGATTTGACCACGTTTCCCACCCAATGTTTTTCTGATTCCAATTTCGCGAGCACGGCTCATGGATCTGGCTGTGGAGAGGTTCATGTAGTTAATACACGCTAACAAGAGGATGAAAATGGCTATATACATGAATATGGTTACGGTCTGGCCATCCCCATTAACTTCAATTTCACCATTTAAATGAGAGTGTAGATGAATATCCAGAAGAGGAGTCAAGAACAGTGCATATGCATCTCCCCGTTCCAGTAATTGATCGAATGATATTCCCAGGAATTGCTCAACTTCTGGACCGACATACTTCCGGATTAGATCGGGAAATTTTGCTTCAAAGGCATTTGCATCAGCACCTTCAGCCAGTTGTAGATAGGTTTGATAACTATTATTCAACCACATCGTGTTGCGAGAATCGCCATAAGTCACCATGGCACCCAGAAAATCAAAATGCCAATGCGAGTTGTGTGGCAGCTCCTTTACAACACCAGTTACGGTCCAATCCGAGCGGTTATCTGAGTTGAAGGTCTTGCCCATTGGATCTTCATCACCAAAATATTTTTCAGCCATCCGCTCAGTAATCACAACAGAGAATGGTTGCGACAGGGCTGTATTAGGATCACCCATAACCATGGGAATACTGAATACGTCAAATATCGTTGAATCAGCTTGCCACCAATTTTCCTCCGAAAAAACTTTATCCTCATAGCGGAGAACAGGAAATCCAGTATTTCGTATCCTTACATAATTGACGACCTCTGGGTATTCTTCAAGTAAAGTGGGTCCAGCTGGAGCAGTTGAAAAGGTCATTCGAAATTCGTTGTCACCCAGTTTACCGTCTAGATTCAAACGATAGATTTGTTCAGCGTTTGGATGAAAACTATCATAGCTCTCTTCATAATTGACAAACATAAGGATGAGGATGCAAGTCGTTACTCCAATCGCTAACCCAATGATATTTATGAATGCGTAAAGACGTTGTTTGATCAGAGATCTAAACGCAACTTTGATATAGCTTAACCACATAAGAAAACTCCTAATCGGTTGATAATGAATCGTTTAGACATGAAAATTTCCGTTCAAAGTTTCATCAGCAATTTTTCCATCGAACAAATTGACAGTTCGGTTGCCATAGGCTGCATAAGCCGGTGAATGGGTTACCATAACGATAGTAGTTCCCTGGGCATTCAAATCCTTCATGAGGTTCATGACTTCATCACCGTGGGAAGAATCAAGATTTCCAGTCGGTTCATCAGCTAGTACGATTTTTGGATTGGTAACCAATGCCCTGGAAACGGCGACACGCTGTTGCTGTCCTCCAGATAATTGTTGCGGATAATGTTTGCTTCTGTGGCCGACTCCCATTTTATCGAGCATTGACTGGACGCGTTCTTTTCGCTCTGTAGCAGGAATCCCAAGATATAAAAGGGGTAGTTCAACATTTTCAAATACAGTAAGCTCGTCAATGAGATTAAAGCTCTGGAATACAAAACCGATATTGGCTTTCCGAAAGTCTGCTCGCTGGTGCTCGTTATACCCACTAACCTCTTCACCCAAAAAGTGATATTTCCCTGAACTGGCATTGTCCAGGAGCCCCAGGACATTCATAAGTGTTGATTTTCCACAACCGGAAGGTCCCATAATGGATACAAATTCACCTTCATTTATTTCTAAATCTATCTCATTCAACGCAGTAGTCTCGATTTCTTCCGATCGAAATATCTTATTTAATTTTTCTGTCTTAATCATTTGGATCTCCTCGGTTCTCGGTGTTATGCTTCGTTTTTGAAAAATAATTGTTCGTAGTCTCCGAATTGACGGTAACTGCTGGTGATGACTTTATCCCCTGGCTCCAGACCTTCTAGAACTTCATAAAAATCTTGGTTTTGTCTTCCAAGTTTGACTTGTCTTTTACTGGCACTCTCCCCACCTTCATCAAGAACGTAGACCCATTGCCCACCAGTTTCTTGATAAAAGCCTCCACGTCTTAAGAGAATGGCTTGGTCGGAATTACCCAGCTCCAGACGCATGTGTAAGGTTTGACCACGTCGGATGTCCTCAGGCTCAATGTCATCGAATCCCAGTTCTATACGAAACTGGCCGTTTAGAACCTCTGGGTAAATCTTGTTTAGATGAACGGTATACTCCTTGGAACCAATGCTAAAGTGGGCAGGTTGGGTGAGTTGAACTCGGGTAATAAAGTGTTCATCCACCGGGGCGCTGATCTTAAATCCATCAAGAATATCGATCTGCCCCAGCCGTTCCCCACGGACTTTTGCTTCCCCTATTTCAGCATTCAGTGAAGTCAATTGACCAGAGACTGGAGCTGTGATTACAAGATTATCTAAATTTTGCTTTACTATTTCCATATTATCCTGCATGCGTTGCAAACCGTTCTCTAACTGCTCCACCTGAACTTCACGATAGATGGAGTCCTGCTCAAATGACTGAAGCGTCAAAAAGCGTTTCTTGATTAAATACTGGTAATCGTCCCTGCTAGATTCGTACTCTTCACTAGAGATCATCTCCTTTTCACCAAGTTTCTCATTGCGCTCAAAGACACGCTTGGATTGGAGGATCTGATAATCCAGATCTAAGAGCTGAGATTGTATATTCAGACGATTTTGCTGCATGGCCAGTTTGGTATTTCGCAGATTATTGCTCTGTTGGAATAACTCGGCTTCACGGTACATGATATCCAGGAGCAGGTTGGTATTTGCCAGGCTGATAATTTTGTCACCCTTTTCCACAAAAGTTCCAGCTTCGATATATCTTGACTCTACTCGCCCACCTTCAATAGCATCGAGGTAATAGGTTTTGATAGGAACCACGGCACCACTGAATGCAATAAATTCTTGGAAATCACCGCTCTCAACTGTGCTGATCCCAATTCTTCGATTATCAATTTTTAAGGTATCACCACCTTCGGCACTCATAACCAGCGCAGAAACAACAAGTATTGCTGCAGCAGTCACGAAGGCAAAAGGTCTATATTTTTTCCATCTAGATTTTTCAATTATCCTATCCATAGTATCCCCAACAGGCAAAGTGCAACTCCACATCTATAAATATTTCTATGAATACATACGTGATTCGAGTGCAAGGTTCGAGTGAATGTCATGGCTACACATATCACAAGCCCTGTGCCAAGGATGTTAGTGCTACTCCTATCTTGTTGTCTATTAAGTATTTACATGGATATCTGTGTATACGATGAGGATATTTACATGAAGAGTATTACTCATATCGATATGGATTGCATATCAATTCTATATGGATTACACCTATTTATGACCTAATTTTGCTTTCGGGAAAAACTTGATATTATGGAAATCAAAGGCCCCGGTTTTACCTGGGACCCATAATTCAAAAACGATTATTTTCGGTTAAGCCAGGATTAGTTAATTCTTATATCTCCTTGATATACAGCTAACTACATGACTTCTATAAAGCTTATCCCTCAGCATCCAGAGCGATAGATACATAAACAAAGATACCATTCCAGTTGATGGCGATCTCGTTGGTGGCATAACTGCAAAGTTCATCAATAAAGGCCAATGCTGGGTAAGGTGAAGTATAAGCTTCTGCTCCACAATCCTCCTGGTTTTCAGGGTTTGGACCACCGATTACCCAGCCAGGTTGTGGCTCAACAATACCATCCGCCTCTGAAGGTCTATGATGAATATGCCTGGAAGTTTTTTTACCGAACCCGGTGACAAATGAATGGCCGAGTGGATTCTTCCCCAACACATAATCGAATGTTGATTGAGCTGCATCTTTGTAATTTTTATCGCCACTTAGCTTATATGCATACAATAAAACCATGGATTGATTAAGAAAATCGCTAGTACTCCCCCAGCGGAAGTAATCATTTGATATGTCATAAGCGCTATTCTGCTGTTCTTTTAGCAATGAATCAGCCAACACAAAGAAGGCTGTCTCTGCTGCATCATATGATCGATAATTCAAGAGATTCATAATAGCCAAGGCGGCACCATCGCGCCACTCTGGAACAAGGAGAGGTGTTGGGATCTCTGCTTCATATTTTTCACCTGTGGTGATGCTCAACTCAGTAGCTGCCCAAAATTTTTCATCGTTAAAGGGTTTGCCTGGCTGATCATAAGCTCCTGTGCTGATATCTTCAGGTTGCTTATAGTAAACATCCCTATTCTTCTCTGCCCACTCCCAGGCCTTGATTGAGGCAGCGAGACACTTCTCTGAGAATTCCATATCATATGCTTTATAGACACGACTGGCCTGAGCCATTGAAGCTGCAAAATCTAAAGCCGCCGGCGTGGTCTTCATGACTATCCAGCGTGATTCTGTATCCATCTCGGGCATGATCATACCAGGGAAACTTTTGGTAGTAAGCTTATGGTACACACCACCATCTTCAGGATCCTGCATAGTTAACATCCAGTCAAGATTCCACCGTGTTTCATCCAACAGATCTGGTGTCTCATCGCCACTTTCAGGGATGTTGGTAACCAGCATACCGGCCTTTTCAGGATAATGTTCGAAGGCACTCATCATGGTGGAAACCGTGATGGCTGAGTTGACAATATATTTACCATAATCACCAGCATCATACCAACCCTTTGGTGAGGAAATCATGCTTCCTTCAGGGCGAGAGGCAGATGCAGCACTAGCATGAATAACAACTTCAGTATCAGGATGGCCTGCAGTTCTGGCATAGATACCTGCATGTTTTTCGTCAAGGGCAACACCCGCTCTATGAAAATAGAAAGCCTTCACGCTGGCTTTAGACACCTCAGAAAAAACATTTCGATCAATATCAAATTCGTGAGAACTGGCGGCACCTACCTGTAGTCTGTAGGAACCTGGTTGTGTGAAGCTTGAAAAATCAGCCAGACGGACCGTTTCACCTGATGCCTCCCAATATTGGGGTTCCCCAAGACTTCCCTTGTGTACTACAGCTTGAGTCTGAGCATCAACGATATTAAAGGTCTCTGAGGATCCGATAATCACAGCAGATTTATAGCCATGGGGTAAGTACCCCAGTTGGTTCAAGTGAATGGTATTCTCAGGCTGTGGTACTGCTTGACTAGCTGGAGTGCATGATAGAATTATTCCAAGTATTGAGGAAACCATTAAGCTTAAGACTAGATTCTTTTTCATTTGGATTCGCCCCTTTTTGTGAGTGTCGCCACTATGTGCGTATTACCTGCATCCATCACTGGGATTTTATTTCCAATCACAGCTTTACCATCCATGACAAGGATGACGTCCCCTTTTTCCAGATGATCAGGATTATTTATTTCAATTTTGTATGTGGCTCCGCGAAACTTTCGTTCGATGGTATAACTCGCCCATTCCCCAGGAATACAGGGATCAATAATTAATCCATCATAATCTGGTTGAACCCCCAGAATGAAGCGACTGATTGCATAGTAGTTCCATGAGGCCGTTCCTGTAAGCCAGGAGTTCTTGGCCTCGCCTGGTTTGGCAGCGTCTTTTCCAGCGATCATTTGTGAGTAGACATAAGGCTCTGTGCGATGTATTTCTGATATATCCTCCAGATAGGCAGGTGCAATTTTTGAATATGTCTCAAAGGCGCGGGAACCTCTACCAATTTTCGTTTCGGCTATGGTTATCCAGGGATTATTGTGACAGAAGATTCCAGCGTTTTCTTTATACCCCGGTGGATAAGTGGAAATCTCGCCCAAATTGAGTTTATAGCTGGTATAGGCGGGTTGGTTAAGTACAATTCCGTGCTCACAATCCAGATGTTCCTTAACGGAATCCAGTGATTGCAGGGCTCGACCATCATCAACACCTATTCCGGCCATGACACACATGCCCTGTGGTTCTATGAATATTTTACCCTCATCGTTTTCCTGACTGCCTACTTTTTCGCCGAAATGATCATAAGCTCTTAAAAACCATTTTCCATCCCAGCCATGCTTTGCGACAACCTGCTCCATTTTAGACACTTCTTGCTCTACTCGAGAAGCCTCTTCTGAATTCCCGATCTCCCTGGAGATTCTGGCGTATTCATTGCCATAGGCCACAAACATCCCGGCAATAAAAACTGATTCAGCCTTCCCCCCCTCTTTGTTTTCTGTGGTTTGGAAGGATTCGCCTGGGATTTCTGAGAAACAATTCAAGTTGAGACAATCATTCCAATCGGCTCTGCCAATCAGAGGTAGTCCATGGGGACCCAGATTATTAAGGACATGATCAAAGGAACGCTTTAAATGTGCTGTCAATGGAGCAGCGAGCTCTGGATCATTTTCAAAATCCACGACTTCATCCAGGATAGCAAAATCCCCTGTTTCCTTGAGGTACTCGCTTACAGAGAGAATCAACCACATCGGATCGTCATTAAAACCCGTCCCTACCTCATCATTTCCACGTTTTGTAAGGGGTTGATATTGATGATAGGCGCCACCATCTCGTAATTGAGTGGCCGCCAGGTCCAGAATTCTCTCACGGGCTCTCTCTGGAATTTGGTGAACAAAACCAATAAGATCCTGATTGGAATCTCGAAAGCCCATTCCCCTGCCAATCCCACTTTCAAAATAGGAGGCGCTTCGGGAGAGATTGAAGGTGATCATACACTGGTAGGGATTCCAGATGTTTACCATTCTTCCCAATTTTGGATCTAATCCCTCAACGCGATAAGTATTCAAAAGTCCAGACCAATGGTCTTTCAAATCGTCAAGGGCACGATTCACTTGACGGGAATGCTTGAACTGATGATGCATGGTCTTGGCTATCTCTTTATTAATAACCCCCGGTGCAGCCCACTTTTCATCTTGGGGATTTTCCACATAACCCATGACAAACATGATGTCCCTTGATTCCCCGGGAAAGAGCTCAACTTTAATATTGTGCGAAGCAATGGGCGACCAGCCATGTGCCAGAGAATTTTTCGAGGCACCTTCGGTAACCACTTGTGGTGCATGTAATCCATTGTACAAACCGAGAAAGGCTTCTCGATCCGTATCAAAACCGGTTAAAGGATCGCTGCAGGCATAAAAAGCGTAATGATTGCGGCGTTCCCGGTATTCAGTTTTATGATAGATAATGCGTTCTTCAACTTCAACCTCACCTGTGTTAAAATTGCGTTGAAAATTGGTAGCATCGTCTTGAGCATCCCACAGAGCCCATTCAACAAAGCTGAAAAGATCAAGTTTCTTGGGGACGCTGCCTGTATTCTTGAGCGAGATACGCTGAACTTCTCCCTTGAAATTAAGGGGAACCAGATGAGTGATCTCTGCTCTAACACCGTTTCTTTCACCAGAGATGATGGAATAGCCCAAACCATGGCGACAAGAATAATCTTCCAGCGTGGCCTGAACGGGTTGCCAACCTGGATTCCAGATATCATCACCATCTTTGATATAGAAGTAGGTCCCACTTTGATCGAGGGGAACATTATTATAACGATAGCGGGTGATGCGGCGGAGTTTGGCATCCTGGTAAAATGAATAACCACCACCAGTGTTTGAGATGAGCCTGAAGTAATCCTGAGTTCCCAGATAATTGATCCAGGGCCAGGGTGTTTTGGGATCCGTAATTACATATTCACGACGTTCATCATCAAAATATCCGTATTTCAAGACGTATCCTTTTTACTTTAATCGTTTGCTAACTCATCAAACCAGCGTTTTTTCAGCCAATAGCTTGTCGCAACAGCCAATGCCAGTGCAAAACCCATAGCATACCATTCACGGATGATGAGATACACTGGTGCAACGACTAGTGAGGTCTGCCAGATGATGCCTACGGCGACATTGCTTAAATCGCGACTTGCAGATGCACCTGTTTTGAATTCTGGGTTTTCTTTAAGAATTTCTGCAGCTACTGGACCCCAGAAGCCCCAGGGTCGTACGGTGGTGTAGAAAGCTTTGAGATCATCCATTTCATCGGGTTGAGTCAAAAGACTGCCAAGAATACTACCGACAGCACCGAGACCCATGGTAACTGGGAAATAGTACAAATAATCAGAAGCTGGTACGATCTGGGCCAAGACCATGGCTGTGACGATTCCAGAGACCATACCCCAGAAGTATCCATAGCCATTAAAGCGCCACCAGTGCCATTTCAAGACGTTTGGAATGGTAAATCCACCCCATAGACCAGTTACGATCCAGCCCATGGCAGAATGGATGCTCTCAGCCTGGGTTCCCATGATAACTCCCACAATCACGATGAGGATACTGGCACCATAACTCATCCAGACCGCTTTCTTCTCGCTGGCATCTGGATTGATATACCTTTTGTAGATATCATTGACCAGATAAGCAGCACCGGCATTTACAGTTGAATCAAAGGTGCTCATATAGGCCGCCAGCAAACCGGCGATAACCAGACCAGTTACCCCAACAGGGAAAAATTCTCGAATTACGAAGGGCATCAGCATTTCGAAATCCGCCGTGCCTCCCATCGTGCGCAGCTCGCCACTGAAGAAAACGAGACCCAACACAGCGATACCACCGATCATGAGCCAACGTGGAATCAAGGCTGCGGAAACCATTCCGCTCATCATGGCGGATTCTTTGGGGCTGCGAGTAGCCAGGACACGCTGCATATCATAATTAGGAGCTGTTCCAGCCATACTGGTGAGGATCCCCTTGAAGAGCATCATCATCCATACGATGGTGAACATGTTGTAGCCATCGGCCTTTATCTTTTCTGTCACGGATGGAAGAATACCTGACCAATCCAGGTCCAGCGTGTAGCCAAAGAACAATGTTTTCCAGCCGTCAGGGATGACTGCATTAAGAGCATCTGGTGCCACATTACTCATGGCGATGAAGGCAATAAAAATGGAGGCAATGGTTAGCATGACAAACTGGAATACATCGGTAATCACAACACTGAACATGCCACCGAGGATGACATAAAAGGTCGTTATCCCCATTAGGATCATGGCATAGGTATCTGGAGTCCAATCCCAGGGAAGAAATGCTGCAGCGAACCGACCGACACCCTGGTAGGCATAAATCAGAAAGCTGATCACCGATATGAGAGCAAATACTACAATGGCTATTCGTGAGAGTTCGGCCCCTCGACCTTTGCCAAAACGGGTTCCGATCCACTCAGCACCTGTAACCACACCACTGCGACGGATCCAAACCGCCAGATAAATCATGAGGAATATTTGATTAAATGTGGGCCACAACCAGGGCAGCCAGGTTCCTTTTAGCCCATATACAAACAACATGCTGACCAACCACATGGTACCAGCAATATCGAACATACTTGATGCATTGGAGACGCCAAGAACATACCAGGGGATACTTCTGCCACCGAGGAAGTAGGCATCCATTCCTGCACCTGCCCTACTTCTCAGCCAGACTCCCATTAACACCACGGCTACGAGATAAATAACAATAATCGAACTATCAATAATGTGGAGGGTCATAATCAGAGGCTCCTTTGAGGCTTTCTATTTAATCATTTTTGCTGGGTCTGGGTAAATTCTCATAATAATTCTGGAGAACAAAGAATGCTTTTTTCTTCTCTCCGTTGCTGCCAATCAATCCTTTTCGGTTCCAGCCATCCTGAATTCCTGGCAATACCCGGCGAGGTGAGTGGAAATCAGCCAATATCCATGGTGTTGCTCCCCTTAGTTGGGGAATTCTCTGTATCATTTCAATTGATTCTCCATATAGATACTCCTGAAATTCTTCGGTCCAGATGGTGAGACTATCCCCATGGAAGCCCTGAAGCGCACCACCACCAAATTCAGAAATGATAACCGGTTTATCTTGATCTATGGCCCATTTGATTTGATCACATTTTTCAGGTAAGCCGTCATACCAACCGATATATTGGTTAAAACTGAGGACATCCACATAATCTGCAAAAGGATCTGATATCTTTCGTGTCAAACCACCTTTTCCCTCACCATGCATTTCCAGGGCTGCACTGATGAGCCGCGTATCATCCTGCTGGAGGGTGAAGCCACGTAATTTCTTCAGGAAATCCATCCTGGCATCACTGACAGGCGTCTCATTTGCCATGGACCAGATAATGACAGAGGCTCGATTTTTATCACGTGAGATAACTTCGCTAAGTTGCTGCTGTGCAGTAGCATAGGTCTGTTCTTTCTCCCATGAGATCGTCCAATATACAGGGTTCTCCTCCCAGACCAGCATGCCCATCTCATCAGCTAAACTAACCATATTTTCGTTGTGAGGATAATGGGCCAAGCGTACATAATTGCATCCCAATTCTTTGGCCCAGCCAAGGAGAAGACGAGCGTCTTCCATGCTGTGAGCTCGACCCCCTCGGAGGGGATTTTCTTCATGTAATGATATCCCTTTTAGAAAAATAGACTCGCCATTTAGCAAGATGTCAACGCCTTTGGTCTGAATGGTGCGAAATCCGATCTGATCGTGAATCTCTTCAGTCCCAGATTTAATAATCACATCATAGAGTTTGGGGTTTTCCGGTGACCAGTATGTAATCCGCTTTGAAGAGATGTTGAGTTCTACACGACCCAAATCATTGGTTTTAAGTTTTTTTTTCAGCTTCAATTCAGGAATGAGCAGTTCGACTTTACGATTTGCCTTTGCCCCCCCATCAAGTTGTATATATCCAGAGATTACACGTTTGGAATCTTTCGCCAATTGGACGAAATAATCCTTGATAAAAGTTTGAGGCACTTCGACGATCTGGACATCCCGTGTGAGACCACCAAAATTCCACCAGTCTGTGTTTACAGTGGGGACTTCATCCTTTTTGCGTTTATTGTCAACCTTGACGATGAGGAAGTTACCATGGGTTTTCAGCAGATCGGTAATCTCATAATTGAAAGGTGTAAACCCCCCTTTATGCATCCCCAATTTGTGGCCATTCAGGTACACATCAGCTTGATAATTGGCGGCACCAAAGTGGACAAATACACGATTCTTTCTTGCTTCTCTGGTATAGTCGAAGGACCTCTTGTACCAGATAGTTCCCTCATAGTAGTAAAGCTTTTCTTTTTGTGAGTTCCAATCACCTGGTACATCCATGGTGTCGGATAGATCAAAGTCATACTCGACTCTGTCCCAAGGGTTTACAGGCTTTTGATTAGCGAAATACCCACCACTTTTACTGGGATCAGCATAGTCGTCAAAGGGAGTATAGCGATAATTGTAATATCCATTTTCATAGGGATCCACGATGTAATTCCAGATCCCGTTTAAGGAGGTTGTCGTTCTTCCAGGGAGATTCTGGATCAACGATTCTGATCCCATGGAAACCAGGAAAAGAAATAAAGATAGGATCAGTCTTTTGAGCATGGGAATCTCCTCGACATTACTGAACACCTCCACGAATCGGATAGGAATGATAGAATTTATTTGAATCTATTCGTGCCAGGATGCGATATGTGTATAAGACCCCAGCAGATAAACCATTGTCTTCGAATTCGTCCGCTATTCCACCTAACTCTGCAATTTCCTCAAAGGATGCGTCACCAACCTTACGTTGGATGAAGATTCTATCATTTTCAGTCGTACGGTTTCTCCAGGAAATCTTGAGCTTATTAGAACCAACATTTATTTCAAGATTGGTTGGTCCTTCGGGATGGGCATATATGAGAATATCTTTGACCTCAGGCCAGGTTCTGTCTTCTCGCTCATAGATTCTGAACCATCCTCCATCATCCCAAACCTGGAAAGGGATATTATTGCGCAGTGCCTCTTCTACATATGTTGCATAATGACGCATCCTGGAATTGTAGTCGCATGCCTGAACAGCACCAAATTCACTAATCATGACCGGGATATTGTTGGCTGCCGACCAATCTCCGGCCTCCTTGAACATGGAAACTATGTCATTGATATCTGCTGTTGTTCCCCAGGTCCCCTGACCTTCGCCGGCAAATGACCAGGGATCGTAGGAGTGCCAATAGGCCATGAGGTAGTCATCATCCAGAATACTGGCTGACATCATTTGATCAATTGCAGACCATTCATGCCCCGAATAGATCACAATCCTGGTTGGATTGTTCACACGGATAATGGGCAATACTCTAGCATTGAGATCATCAACTTGTTCAGCAGTCAAACCATGGGGTTCGTTGATCATCTCAAACAATAGTTTATCCGATTTATGGCTAAAGCTTTCTGCTATCTGGCTCCAGATGGTTTCAAATCGATGGATATTTGACTCAGAATAATCTTCCTTGATCCAACTCTCATGGTGGGCGTTGAGAATGATATAGAGATTACGGGCAAGACCCCAACTAACTACCTGGTCCACACGATTCATCCAGTCAGGATCAACTGTATAGGGTGGATAATCCAGGGTGTGGGCTCCCCATTTTACCGGGATCCGCACACAAGTGAAGCCGGCTGACTTGTAATCATCAAAATAATATTCAAGGGCAGGCCCATTATTCCACCCTCCTTCATCATCTGGTTCCAGTGTATTTCCCAGATTGATCCCACGCAGCATGAGGGGGATCAGGTCCTGAGCGATGGTAAGCGTGTCTTCTACTTGCTGTATATTATTGGTATCCTGATCTGTACAACCCATACTGGCTAAAATGCTGATCAATAAGTAGATGCGTACAAGATGAGGAGCAATTGAAGCCATGCAGTCTCTTTCAGGTACCAGAGGAATGGAGCAAATTTTGGCTAATTGGAAAGGGATTCATCGGAGTATAGATTTATTTTGTCCACATCATTCAGTCTTGAAAGCTCCTTGACAAACTCATTCCCCTTTGAGGCATTCTTGAGTGTCACATAATAGGATATTTCATACTGCTGACTGCTTCCCAATGATCTAACATTAATCATGGTGTAAGATCGACAATGGGACTGGATGATATCCATATAGGGCGGCTCTCCCCCATTGTGATCGCCACTATATGCGAACTGCAATAAATTTTCATCACTCCTGTGGGAGCCGTATCCAATCTTACTCATGATGAGCAGCACAGCGCTGATACTCAAGGTACCAATTATGGCTATCTGAGCCAGTCCCACACCAGCGGCTAAGCCTATGGTCAAGGAAAAGAAGATAAAGACAATATCCATGGGGTCTTTAACTGCAGTTCGAAAACGGATGATTGACATGGCACCCACCAAACCAAAGGCCCGAGCAAGATTATTACCTATAACAATGATGACTACAGTAGTAATCATAGCCAACACAACCAGGGAGTTGGAAATGCTCTTGGAGTAGGAAGCACCACCAAAAGTCATTTTGTAAGTTTGTGCAATGACTAAACCGCACAAAAAAGCTACGAGTAAGTTCAGAAGAACATCTGCGGTACGGATATTCATGTCCATGAGTGACTGTAAATCTAATAATTGCATGCTTTCTCTTTCTAGTAATGACTCATGGAAATAATTTCACGCTTGGTACAATCCCCAACATGTCGATAGTGGGCATCTACTCCTCTCACATACTTGGAGTAAGCTTGTTTTCTAAGATTGTATTTACGAATGATACGCTTGAACCACTCTGGCATGGGATTCTCAGATTTGAATTCTAAAACAAATTCACTTTCTAGAAATGTAACCAGTTTATGCTCTTCAAACAGATCATCTAAACCTGGAAACATCATAGATCGAATATTGCTATCAAAGGTTATTCGGTCGGAATGGTTAAATTTTCCAATATACGCTTCCCTGGTATAGGTCACCAGATTCACCGGGACACGGGAACTCCGTTTCAGATAGAATAAAAATTTTCTGGCTTTTTCCTGTGAATTTGGAAAATCCTTGCGGTATGGAAGGATTTTGTCCAAATCTCCTCCAGCAAGGAGATTGGCCAAATCTGCATATTTAACCGGGGTTCGATCTTTGGAAATATAGGTATTATTTTTCCACTTTATCTCAAGGAATACTTCACTTTTAGCATTCACCTCATTGTAACCCCGCACCCTCAATTTTTTCCGCATCTGAAGCCCGGCGTGCTTCTCGTAATAATCCTTTAACTCAAAAGTATCAAAATAAATAGACCGAATCGTGTAAATGTTGGATTCCTGAAGGGCACGATGATTGTCGGCAATCACGTATGGAGAAATAGCATGACGAATCTCATCCATGGCGTACATGGGGATGATATACTTGTTTTCTTGACGACCAGGCATCTGTATATCCTAAATCAATTCTCTCAACATTTGGAATACACTCCTGGAGGAAAATTTTACAGAAGCTTCCAGCAATTGACCAGGTACCAATGAGCCTTCAGTATTGTCAATCCGAATACGAACCAGGATTAATTGTTCACTGCCCACTTTGAGGATATGGTCATCAACCTGCATTTGCTCTGGACTCACATTCATTTCGAAGTTTGGACCAATTAAGGTTAAGTGAGATGTCCATTCAACCATATTGAAGGAGCCTCCCTGGATTGGCAACATGGCGACCAAAGTATCAACTTGTTCAACGCTCATGAGGGTATCCTCAGACAGTGGAAATAATAATTTTCCAGAAAGTGGACTCACAAAGGTCATATGCGACAACACATCACGTGCCAGCGCCATTTTTTTTTCTTCATCTGCTATCTGAGCGCGAAAGACATCTAATTTCCTGGTCTGAGCGCCACTCAAAGCTGATCCCAGGTCGGCTTCAGCGATTGAGACCCTGATTGCATCCAGTCTTTCCCGGCGTACTTCAATATCATATTCTTGCTGTGGTATGATTTTCCCCTCAAGGAGGCTTTTAGACCGTTCGAGAATTTTTTGCTGCTCTTCAAGTCGTGCCCTGGCATAGGTCAACTGTAGCCGGGCAGCTTCAATCTCAGTTTCCTTGCTACCTGAACGTTCAAATTCAAGCGAGGCCTTAAGCGTATTTATATTTCCTTCAAGACTTACAATCTTATCTGAAAGTGTTGATGAATACAGCCAGGCAAGGGTATCTCCTGCTGTCACCAAACCCTGTGACAATTGGGGATTTGCTTTGTATACGACCAAACCACCGCGATCTGGCAGCAAACTTCTGGAACTGAGAGTACGATTCTTCCATAAATCCTTATGAGAGGTAGAGTAGGCACCATTTCCATTGGATAGAACCTGAAAATGATTTGAAGCAGTGACTACAGCCTTGAGAGAGGTTCCATGTGGGAATGGCACAAACAAAAGTACCACAATTAGAACTGCTGCAATTGCTATGTAAGGGGTTGTCCGCTTGTGCTTTACAATCATCTAGATACCATATTCCTTAAAATTGACTCGAATCAGTTTCTAAAGCATGAGACGCTTTTATCTCAAAATTCATTTGCTAAAAACTGAAATTATGAACCCTGTAATTATAAACCCACCACCAGACAATATCACGGAAGATAAATCATTTTCCTGGCTTGCTGGTTATCACCTACGGCTGCCCGATAGAGATACACACCTGCGGGTACAAACTGGCCATCAATATTTATACCATCCCAGTAAATGGAATGGCTACTATTCTGCTCAATTTCAAAAGACTTTACCTTGCGTCCCAATATATCTAATATTTCCACCTCCAGGGGAACCTCTGTCATGGTTGTCACTGGGATGGTGGTACCTGCGTTGAATGGATTTGGGAAATTTTGTTCCAGCGTAAAGGCGGTCGGTACTTCGGGAAAGGCGTATGCCGAATCCAGTGTAAAAACCATGGATCTCAAATTGGGACCTGATTCTAGTATTTGCAGTTTCAATTCATGTTCACCAATTGGAATGTCAAGACCTTCAATAACCAGGGGTGTATAGGATATCCAACTACCTGTGACCGGCGTATCTTCAATGGTGATTAATATCTCACCATCCAGAAATAGTCTGAGTGTTCCAGAGTAGGATGTGCTTGCGCATTCTATGCTCAAATCATATATCCCACCATATTCAGCCGTAAAGGTGTATTTCATCCATTCACCTTGAGTTGCCCACCCCACGTTTGGGATTCCCGAAGACTCAATTTGCAGATCTACACCATCATTTCGATACTGGTGTCCATTATTCCAGGCAGTATAGTCATCCCAATGGACCGTTTCATAAACATCATCCAGATAGGCTACGCCTTGAGCGCCAATATCATAATCGGCTGTAAGGATAGTGCCAGGGATTGTGTGTTCCTTAAATGGAAGATTCTGGGAATTGTATTCAGGGCTAAACCAGGAGGCTACCACACCAGGGCTAAAACGGCAATTCTCTGTTCTCAGGTTGTCAGCCAGCTCCATTAGAATCATCATGGCAGATTGCTCGCTGGGTTTCGGTCCCGTACCGCTCCAATAGTTTCGTAATTGATCCCAATTGGCCGGTCGTGAGGCAGAATATGGACTTGTAATGGTGTCTACTTTCTTGGTTGTCCACCAACACCATCCAATATTGTGCTCTTCAAACAATTGAACGGCTTCATGAAACCAGGTATTTGAATTTTCCCCTGTTTCACTCATCCAGAGTGGAACATTATTGGCTCCTCGCAGATTGAGATAGCTTTGGATGGAGCCCTGATCATTGGTACTCCAATACTTGTGAAAACTATAGGACATGTTGATGTCAAAAGGTGGTGTAAGTCCTGCAAAATCAGTGGCGTACCAATTTCCTTCAATAAACAGAATATGATTATTGTCGATGGCTCGAATGACATTGCGAAGGTTCACATAAAGGGAACGGAACTCCTGGGCTGTCACTCCTTGAGGGAGCACAGGTTCATTGAGTAGATCGTACCCTCCAACCCAGATCTCATCCACATAACGTTGGGCAATAGCTTCCCAGATTTCTATGGTATGAGCTTTATTTGAATCGGCCAGCCACAGACGCGCTGTCCCATCACTATCGCTGATAGGACCGTGGTTCTGTCCTCCTGGGGCACAGTGCATATCCAAAACTACATACATACCAACATCAGCACACCAGGCGATTAAGGAATCTGTAACTTCAAATCCCCATTCGCTCCATACACCTCTTGCAGGTGAGAACATATTATAGTGAAAAGGCATGCGGACATGATCAAAACCCCATTCAGCCAATTCAGCTATATCCTCCCGGGTCACATAATTGTCGTGGTAGGCCGCATAAAATTGATCGGCACCTACTTCCCCAACCACATCTATAATATCATTTCTAATGGTTGTAGGAGATTGGGAAATGGTATGCAGCATGTATCCCTCAGGAACCAACCAACCACCTAGTCCCATGCCACGCATGAGTGCTGGATTTCCATCTGCATCAACAATATTCCGCCCTTCGGCGTGAACAAAAGCCTGCAGTGGTAGAGCTGTTACTACCAGAAGAAAAAGCACAAATATTTTCTTCAATTCGTTCATAGACCTTAAATCTTTAAAATTTAAAACCCATTATTTCAACAGGATCACTTTCTGGCTGACCTTTTGGTATGCAGAGCTCACTTGAATGATATATGACCCACTGGCTAGCAATTCTCCAGCCTGGTTACGTCCATCCCAACTAATTGTTTGGTAAATACGACCATTCCCAGGCAGAATAGACTGATGCATTAGATTGCCCGAAATGTCATATATAAAAATATTGAGATCAATTGATTCGGGTGTATCCAATGAGAGTCTCACTTCTCCATTGAAGGGATTTGGATAAGCAGGTGACAAGTGAAATTCTGTCGGATTAATATGTTGGTTCTCATCAACTGATAGCGCAGGTCCATCATATCCCAGGTCAGAAGACGTGGTCATACATAAGATTAAAAATCCACCATTAAATACAACATTGGCAGGTGTGAAATCGACGTTGTTCCCATCCCATGTGTGAGTTGCTTTCTGCCAGCGAGATGTGACCCAAAAATCAAAGTCATCTCTCCATAGGGGTGTAAAATCGTTATTTGTACCTGCGGTGCCATTACCTGGATCGTAGGCAGCATAAGATGCCCAGTCATAAAATGCGTATACTGGTAAAATATCAGGATTAAATGAGCCGGCCCAGGCTGTGTTTGAGGGCTGCCAGATATTCATCATGAGTTTCTGAGCATGGTACACAGAATCTGCTCGCTCCCCAGAAACGGTACGCAAGAGTCGATCTCCCTGATACCAGCGAATCGCATCTGGTGTCCATTCAAAGGCATAGGTAGTAAATTCCTCATGGGGGTTTACTGTTAGGAACACTTCAGAGGCATCTCCCCATTCATTCTGAATGATGACATTTGTCGATACTTTATTATTGAGTTTACCCATCCATTCCAGGTCAATTTCATTCCAATGCTGTGTCCCACTCAATCCCTGGGCATGATAGTCTCTATAAGTAAAAAAGGAGCTCACAACGCCATGACCTGCCGCTGACTTCATTCGAACTTCAAAGCGGCCATACAAATAACTTTCGAAGGTTCTAAACTCTCCCCCACGATAAAGTTTTGCATGACCTGCAACTGAGATTAGCAGCAATATGCATATTGTTAGAAAACGGATTTTAGGGGTCATAACAGTTGTCATAAGAAATTCATTTCAGTAATAATATTTTTTTGTTTTGTTGGAATGAGTCGGCAGCAAATCTCACGAAATAAACTCCGCTTGAAAGATCGTTACCTTGCAGGAGTAGTTGATACGCACCCCGTGTGTACATTTGGGAAGCTAAAATTTGAACTTCAGCCCCTCTCAAATCAAAAAGTGAAATCTTGACCTGAGCAGTTTCAGGGATTGAAAATTCCAGTCGGGTTGTATCATTAAAGGGATTTGGGAATATTTTTGTCAATTCATATTGTTGAGGTAGCGCAGGATTATCAATCCCCACCCAATAGCTGCCATCAATTTGAATGGCATTCAACAGTGGACCTGCATAGGCATAGGATTCACCATAGATAAGGGCTGCACCTACTATATCCAGAGTACCATCAGTTATTTCCCAACCCGAGAGAGTGACAGTGTATATGCCATTATTCCCAGATTGCTCGAACACATCCAATTCAGCTACAACCAGAGAGTCTTCCACAAAGAGCTCGAATACCCGCTCCCCTACTCCAGTGTAGTAGTGTTCAGCGAAATGGAGTTGAATATCAAAGACACCTGGAGCGAGACGAACATGATAGCGTGAATATCGATTGAGAGAGGTTGCCATCACCGAATCAAGGTCAGTGCCTTCAAGATCAGGATAATGCCCTGCTGTCTGATAATTTCCCCCGTCATGACCATATTCCACATCTGTGGACCACCATTGGTCTGGTAGGAATCCATTTGCGCCTGGTCCTGCGCAGTCAATATTTATGGGTAATTCCAGTGGTATGGGCATGGTAATGGATGTAAAAGTCACAGCCTGTGAATTTTGATTGATGGACTGATCTAAAACATTTTGAGCATACACTGTGGAGGTAGAGCTGATATCCAAACCCTCTATCCTCAATCCAACAGACCGCTGGTCCTCATATAAGTGAACAGCGCTGATAGGATGGTTTGGGATAGTAAATATTGTGGATTGATTGGTATGGTTGACATCCAATTCTTTATTAAATCGAACTACAACCGAATCAGCGTTATGTGCTCTGGCCCATAAAATAACCGGGGCATTATTGTCATTATAGCCTTCATATCCTGGTCTGGTGAGACATAGGATCATCATCCCATCTTCATAGACAATATTTTCCTCCATGAGAACTGAATTGTTCCCATTCCAGGTATGATCATCACTTTTTTCCCATAGCGAATCAATGAATGCATCGAAATTATCGGTCCAAAGTGGGGAAAAATTAGAATCCGTACCCACACTACCAGTTCCTGGAGTATAAGCAGCGCAGGAAACCCAATCGTAATAGGCATAGCGTGGTATGGTGCTGGGATCAATAAATCCGACCCAATCAGTATAAGATGGTGTCCAGATATTCATCATGAGTTTGGCGGATTGAGAGAGTGATGCGATATGCTCCCCGGTTTGTCGATAGAACTCCTCGCCATCAATAAACCAGGCGACATAGTCAGGGCTCCATTCAAAGGCATAGTTATGGAAGCCGATGTGTGGATTAAAATTTATAGGGTGTTGTCTCAAGTGTGAACCGCGTTCATCGATGACATTCACATCAATATTGTCTGCCCAGCGACCCAGGACTTCAAAATCGATTTCACACCAATCAGTCTCAGGGAAGGAATCATTATAGGTAAAAAAGCTAGCCAGAAAGCCCTCTCCCTGGGGGGATTTCAGACGAGTTTCAAAACGTCCGTATTGGAAATACTCATGGGTTCTTAATTCAGCTCCACTATAGAACTGGGCCTGGACAGTACTGGTTACAGAGTATGCGATAAGCAGGAGGAGAAAATATTTTGTGTGGTGTCGAAACATAATTAGTCCCCCATTTTCCTACCATAATTAAGTTTATTGTCTGTTGTTAGCCTTGGAAAAGCTGGCACACTGAGAGGGAAAGGTACGTTGCGGTTACTCACCATCATGGGAATATTACTCAATTCAATATCCTCGAACAGATCAGTATTAATGCTTATAACATCTGAATACTTATTTTGAAGTGAATCCATATATGGATCCATATAGGTTTCTAAAATATCAGTTTCATTTAGCTTTAAGGAGTCCGAGAGGCTATCCATTGCGGATCTCAGATAATCATTACGGCTCTGGCGGCTCACATAATGATCTTCCCACATCTGGGTTGACTGAACCACATTTGTAACTTCATCATATCCCAATCTGTAAGCCTCTTCTGTGAGGTAGTAATCTCTCACCATATCTGCCATGGCATATTTCAACTGCTCTGGAAATTCACGCTGGGACATGGTCTTGCTCCTGAATACCAGAGGATGCTTTTTGAGATAAGCTTCAAACCGGTCGATGGTCCAGGCCTCCCCATTCACATCGAATAGTAAGGCATCACCAGGAATTCCACCAGGTAAATCATTTAAGGATTCAGTGAACACTTGCTCCTCAGCATTCCAAACGGCGCGATTGAGCATTTTCTTTTTGTCTTCAGCGGATCGTAAATATAATTGTGCAGATCGGGCGGAATAGGATTTGAATACATCCCTATTGAGATTCATCTCCTTATCAGCCATGATAGTTCCTACATAGCGTTTATAAATATCATCTGCCTGCACTTCAATGAGACGAGTCTGGACATCCTCCCATTGTTGTTTTTTACTGAGCTCAGTAACAGCAGGTCTATCAACCCATCCCTCTAACTTTAACACGATGTACTGTCCATCCTCCAGCGCAAGGGGACCTATCTCAGCACCCTTCTGATGATTCCCATCAAAAATGGCTGATCGAATATTTATATCTTCCCTATCGAACCAGGTTAAAGATTTCTCAGGAATTGAATCAGAACCGGATAGTGATCTGGCCATGGTTTCAAAATCGTAGCCATCAATAGTCGCGGCATTCCAGGCTTTGGCTGCATTTGAATCAGGTAAACTCACGAATTGGATATTATAGGTTCGGCTGGCAAGGCGATTTGACCTTTTAAGCTCTGATGTATCTATGACAACGGCATCAAAAGCCTGCTTTTTGAATAACCACTGTCTCATAGTCTGCTCTTGTCGACCCTGGATATAGGCATTAAAATCGCTATCTGCCTTAATGGGTGAATCTGGATGCTCTAAAGCCAGCAGTTTCTCTGAGACAAGACTATTCAAAATGATTTTGCGATGGATATAATTTGTACCACTACAATAATCGGGACGAATGGTGTACTCTGAGCGACGCATGAAGTCTTCTTTTGTAATCACACGGTCCCCTATTTTGGCGAGGATCTCGCCTGCAGGAACAGTTTCCGATTCGCAGCTCACAAAAAGTAACAAAGCCACCCCGAAAGTTATCGTCAGGGTGGCTTTAATTGATGGACATCTCATAGTTTAGAAGGTTAGGCCTAGAGTATAGGCGTGGGTCCTTCCCATGATACCAGCTTCTTTGAAAGCATAGTCTACTTTTACTGATCGGTTTCCAGGGACATAGAGTTCAATGCCACCACCTGCAGTCAAACCAAATTCAGTTTCATCCATATAAAGCGCTTTGTAGCCACCTCTGATGAAGAACTTCCCAGAATTGGAGATCTTCAAAGCGTATTCAGCACCTAAATTAATTGATTCTGAATTGTTATTGGGATGCAATGCATCAACTGCCAGCGTCAATGATTGGAAGCTTGTTTGAATGGGTTTGTAGGACAGCCCAATTCTAAACATGAGCGGAAGTTCCCAGGCTTGCGTTCTGTATTGACCAATCACATCACCATAGTTTCCAGTTTCATCGATGGAAATATCAATGGGTTGTATGAGGTCGATACCGTCATACTGCATACGACTTCCGTAATTTGAGATACTCATGCCAATGTCCAAACCACTTCCCTTCTCACCTCGAGGCGAAAAGAATTGGGTTTTGACAATGACACCGAGGTCGATGGCAAACGCAGAGGCGCTCTCATGCCAGATCTGGGAATTGATCATTTTAGCCGTAGCACCAAAGGAGAACCAATTGGCTATTTTCCTGGCATAAGAGAGACCTACTGCGAAATCATTAGCTGTAAAATATTCACCGGTACCATCCTGATTCGCCAGATTGGTCACCAGCATCTCACCATATCCTACTTGTGTCAGGGATATAGCAAGTGTTCCAATGCCAGGCATAACGACTGCACCACTGGCAAAGATGGTATTGATATCTACCAACCAGGGTTGATACATAAGGGAGAAAGAACTATTCTTCAAATATGCAACACTGGCAGGATTCCAATAGACGGCGCTCAATTCACCTGTAACGGCAACATAAGCTTCACCCATGGCTGAAGGTGCGCTACCCATTCCAATTTCCAGGAAACTGGCAGCTGTGGAACCATAACGATTAATTTGATCACCAAAACCTGTGGATAGTGTGATAAGGGTAATGGCTAGAAAGATTGTAATGCGTTTCATTTCAAGCCTCCTTATTTAATAACGGCAAATTTGCCGGTTCTGGTTTCATGGGCGCCAGGGCCCGTTGCTTCAATGTGATAGAGGTACATACCGGCTGCAATTTCCAGCCCCTCCCTGGTTAACATATCCCAGTGAACTATACCGTTCTCAGGATCTGCATTATTGACTTCAATGCGATCCACAAGTGTTCCACTCACTGTGAATATATTGATAACGCACTCAGCAGGAATGTGAGTGAACATTATTTTTCTACGTTGGTTTAGAAATGGGTTAGCAACTGATGTTTCCATCATATTGGTCACAATATATGGGTTCGGTACGACCTGGATGCTGTCCATCTTGGTATCCAGGTTGACCATATCCAGTTCCTCAATCGTATTGACTGTGAACCGGATAGAATCTGTTTCAAAGAATGGTCTGTCAAATTTTACTTGATAGACATCCTCAGCTTCCGGGAATGTACTCTCAGTAACAAACTTGAAGTTGATCTCAAAGGCGGTGGCCCTCCAGCGATCGCCCTTCTGGACACCTACAAGAATTTTATCATCAAATTTGTTGAAAACTCCATCGTCATTGACATCATATACAACCATGTCAAATTTGTCATGCATGTTATTTGTGTCCACAAAACTTGTATTCAATACATAGAAGTTAAAAGGTTCACGCCAGAGGAGAGAGTCTGACCCTATGGAGCCATGATTTACATCCCTTACCGTTCCGGTGCGAGCTATACCTACATAGGCTGAGTCATTGTCAGTAAATATAATATCATAATCCCAGGCTAACATTCGTGACTCAAATTTAGTCGGCACAATATTAATGAGACCATTTCCACGGAGCCAGTCTGAGCGAGCATAGCTGTAAGCCGGAATCAAAAGACCAGGATCGATTTCAACCTGCAGGCCATCAAAAACATCAGAGCTTACACCATCTGGATTGATAGTCACAAAGGCAGCATAACCCTGTCCCGTTTGGAGAGAGTCAACTTTATAGCTGAGAATGTTGTTGCCAGAATAATGGTCGATATTTTCGCTATAAACTACTCTATTGCTGTCACTTTCATCTAGAACAGAAAATCCACTGGTAGAATAGAAGGTACCATGATCATAGGTGTCTAGCTGTTTGATGGTATCAGATTCAAAGGTAACGATGTAGGTGTGATTCTTCTTTAATGAGGCATTAGAAAGTATCTGTGGTGTTACCGTTCCAGTTCCCAATAGGCTCTCTGATTCTTCCATAGAAAGATCAGGTTGGGCATAACCAGCTGCAGTCTGTCTGGGTGTCAAAATAGCCACATTTTTGCCGTAGGAGCGTACTTCCTCAGCTTCATCCAGCTCAATGACTGCGTTATTCTCAGAGGGTGATATTCCAGGACCCACATCAGGAGCACCATAATCGTAGGCTACTACAGCATAGTAGTACGTCCGACCATTTTGAACACTGTTATCAATGTATCTGTGTGAGAGTCCAGTTTCTGACCCTAGGTAATAGGCGGTTCCATTTAGGAGTCCAAAATCTGTAAAGCCCTGTTTCCCATCCTTAAGATCACATTGAAAAATGGATGTCTTAAAAGTAGGCTGTCCAAATCCATCTGTAATAGTTTCTGGATCAGCAAGGAACTTGTCGGTAGACCGATAAATTTTATAACCTTCAAAATCATTGGCGTTCCCAACAAAGGGATCACGGGTGCGAGTGTCAGCTATATCATCCCAGGTCAGGATAACTTTGCCATCACCAGCGGTTGCCGTCAGGGTTGGCATTTTTGGAGGTTGTGCAAAGCGATAATCTTTTTCATAAATGACCTGAACAATTTTCTTGAGCTCATACAAGGCTGGAGCCCTGTGATCGTCATCATTTAAACCATCAAGATCATCATATGAGTGCAATTCACTCATGGAAATGCGTTCCGTTAAACCTTGCTGCAGCGGGAAGGGTCCAGAGGCAAAAACCTCAATCAAGTTGGATGTATTGGTCGTGTATTCTTCCAGAGAATCAGCTGAAATCAATTCCCACATGGCTTGATCATTTTTAAACCATGTTGTGGTGTTCGATGTGGAATGGCTGGGTACTGGGAACATTTGAAAAGCAGTCAAACCTACCATGTCAGATTCAGATACATCGGTGAGGTTGAAGTTTGGCTCACAACCCACACCTTCCTGGAAGGATGGCATGTGATCACATTCCCCAAAATCAGGACCGAAGTAATTCAATTCGCCGGGTCCAACTCCGTCCAATCCAACATCATCTCCATAATATTCAGTGACTTGATAGATTCCATCGCCATTGGCATCGATTCCATCTTCCCAGTCCTGATCTTCATCAGCATCCCAGTGATCGCGTAAATCGGATTCAGAAAGATTGTAAAAATCCAAAAATTTCTCAAGATTGTCTATGGAAGCCAGTGGGCCAACGATTGCCGCCGGTTCATTGTCTCTTCTTTCATTGAGTAGACCATCATCATCATTGTCAAGGAAATCGTTGGGAACTCCTGGACTCTCCAGATATGCAAAGCCCATGGTACCAGTCTTAATATTTCCAACACCTCGGCCACTTACATCCCAGGAATAGGACATATCAAGTTCATCATCGAAGTATCCTTTTTCATCATCACCGTCGCTAGAACTGGGACCACCCGCTTGGCTATGACCAATCGCATTATCCACCCAGTAACCAAAAGCTACTTCAAGGAGATCATAATCTGATGTGTTGGCTATGGTGTATTCCCAAAAAATGGCATCACGAGCTTGTGGATTGTTCCATTGGAATCCTCGTTGTGCGACACGCAATCCTAGTCCACCCCATGGAGCGCCAGGTTGTTGGGTAGCAGTACTCTGTATCATCATATCAGGTTTAGGAAAGTATTTTACGAGAGGCGATCTCGAGCCGATATATTCCTGATCCTGAGCATCATTTACGACAAAATAAGTTTCCATGTCAGCATAGGTGACGCCGCGACCAAAACGACCATTCCATTCACCAGGCCATTTCAGGGCATAGTCAACTGATGGCCATCCAGCAGGAGGCCATGATTCTTCTAGATGACTCATAGCAGGGTATTCACTTGTTAAATTGGAATAACCTTCAACAGGATAGAGACCCCATTCCACGTCACCAAGAAGGCTACGATCCATCTCCTCTCGATAACTGGTTTGCAGATAATAAAGGATGTGGTGATCATTCTGGATAACCTGAGCCCAATCTGTGAGAGGAATGGTATCGATAGCTGTGGTTGAATCATCTTCTATATAAACCTTGGCTCCCAGAAGTAGACCAATACCATCAACCATTTTTGTACCTGTTGAGTTGTTTGGCCATCGGGATACATTGGGTTTCTGCCAGGCGGATAGTTCAGTAGTATTCTGGAAGTACATCAAGACCCGATTACCGGTCATATAGCCTTCCCTTTCAAATTCTGGATCCCCAGCTGGATCGATGGGTCCTATAAAGGGTCGACCCTGAGCCAGGAGACTGCTTGTTCCCATAGCAAGGATCGCAATTAATAACAACAGGAGATATGGACGAATTCTCATTGCATCCTCCTAAAAGGTGAGGCCAACGCCAAGTTTGATCTGGCGTGGGGCACTAAAGGCTGAGGGGTCTTGGTAATTCTCACTGTACTCGAAAAAATCTTCCTTAAAGTTAGAAAGATCAGCATCAGTGACGATGGCTGTGTAGGCACGTCCAGTTTCGCCATTCACCCAGTTTTCATTTAATCTATCAAACAGGTTATAAACAGACAGATCAAACTTGAGACTCATACCGCTCAAGAGTTTCATCTTGTAATAGGCTGTCAAATCCGCATGATACTTAATGGGACGATAATCATTGTTTGGATAAAGATTCACACGAGCCAGAATACTCTCACCCTGGGGTGAGAATGTATAGGGGGCTCCAGAATTAAAATATCCAGTCACTGATATGCCATAATGAGGACCGACATACCCGATGGTTCCATTGAGGGTGTGCCTTTGATCCCAACTCATTGGAATAAACTTATTAACTGGATCCTGGCTGGAACCGGCTCGGTCAAATGCCTGTGTGGGAGAGTCAGCGTTTCCCCGGGTATATTGCAACGTATAATTCAGCCAGATGTTTATTGGATTCTGAAACACATCAAATTTGACTTCGAGGCCACGTACATTGCCATAATCCTTATTGGTATATTGACCATACTCAATCTGATTGTAAGTACTTATTACCTTTGTGCTTAACAGATTGTATATATCCTTATAAAACAGAGAAACCTCCAGTCCCATGCCTGGTCCAACCTCTTGCCATAAACCAATTTCGTAGGCGACTGTCTTTTCGGCTTCAAGGTTTGAGTTGCCCATCTCGGTTTCATAATCTCCCGGTGCAACTACAAATGAATGATTCTGGTACATAGCATACATGGGTGGTAGTTGGAAAAAATGACCATAGCTAAAATGCAATATTGCTGCATTTCCCAATTGGTAAGCTAGACCAATTCTGGGGCTGATTTGATAGGTATTCGGTGTACTTGGATAGGTTGAAGTGCGGGAACTATCTTCCTCAAAGTGGAGTTGATTGGCGGGGTTCCTTAAATCACTTGGATATTTGGTTGCCGGGTCAAACCAATCATAACGAATTCCATAGTTGATGACCATTTCATCATATTCCATTTTGTCCTGGATATATCCGGCAAAATCAGACGGATTTACTGAATATACATCCGCGTGGGTTGAGCTATCCCCGTAAATGATTGGCTCATAGAGAAAGGCTGCAAATTCAGACCCTTCATGAACGTTTCGAATGCTGTGCCATTCGTTGGTAAGCTTGTGCTGCACAAAATTGGCTCCGGCCTTGATATTATGATGTGAATTTATCTGCCAGGTCACATCGAGTTTGACTCCATTATCAATCATCCAACGTCTACTGTGATTTTTATTCTGGCCACCCGTGCTGGCACCGATTCCATAACTGTTCGAAAATATGTCGTTCACATATTTTGGACTTAGAGGATCTTCGTAGAGGTACTCGCCATTGTAGGTATCCATGGATGAAAGTTTTAATTCATAAAATAGACTGTTGGTTAGGAGATGATTTAGTTGAAAAACTGTAAAATTTGATTCGCGATAATTGCTGGCCATTCCAAGGGGATTATATCTTGAGCCATGATCATAGCCATCCCAGCGATCATTATTAATAGAATGCAGGAGCGAAAATTTGAGTCCACCACTGAGATTAAAGACCAATTTTCCCAGGAATGAGCGGTTGAGAGAACCGTTCATGGGCACCAGGATGCTATCTCCTGTGTTCTGTGTGATCCAGGCTGTGCTGTCTTCAGCAGTGTAGTCACTGTAGTCATCCACATTATACCTGGTGATACCATTGAGGTGATTGCGATTGTGCTGATACCGTGTATTCACGAAAAAGGTGATTCTGTCACCCAGGATAGGACCACTCAGTTGAAATTTATAATCTTCGTTTTGATTTACGGGACGTGAGTTTATGCCTTTAAAAATGTGATCATTTCCCGTCTTGTAATTTGCCAGGCCTGTATAAAATGATCCATGAAAATCTTTGCTACCATCTTTTGTGACTGCGTTTACCACACCACTCATGGCGCGACCATATTCAGCGTTAAACGTACCGGTAATTACTTCCAGATCCTTGATAGATTCTGGTTCAATCTCTACTGAAGCATATTGTCCACCAAAGGTTTCATCAACTGAAACACCATCGATGAGGTATGATACTTCGGTAGATCGGCCACCTCTGAAGTGACCATCTACAACACCTGCCTGCATGTTTACAACTGCACCCAGGTTTTCCACAGGTAGAATTTCCAATTGTTCTGATGAAATATTCTTAATAGTTCCAGTCTGATCTTTCTTCATGGCCATGCGTTCGACTTCCACAACCACAACTTCACCTGTAATAGTGGCCGTGGACATACGGACATCTACAGGAACCGTTCTATTAATTGAAACTGGAATATTCTCAACTATAACAGGTGCATATCCAATCATATCGACACGTAAGTCATAATGGCCAGGTCGAAGATTCAGGATGTAGTATCTTCCTTCAATATCTGCAGCTGCACCCATTTGTGAATCAAGTATTATGACATTTGCCCCTGGAAGCGGTTCACCAGTCACATCATCAATGATGGTACCAGCTATTTTCCCTGTCGTCTGTGCGTGAATACCACCCACCAGAAGAAGAGAGAATCCCGCAACTGTCAATAGTTTGCGACGGAGTTTACCTAAATCAAATTTCATCATCATCTACCACTTTACTAAGTAAAGGGGGAACGGACTTTAGTAGTCCATCCCCCCCACTGTTTATTA
The DNA here is from genome assembly GCA_016784025.1 of Fidelibacterota bacterium. Taxonomy (GTDB): domain Bacteria; phylum Fidelibacterota; class UBA8477; order UBA8477; family JABMPR01; genus JABMPR01. Next base: position 95,312 of record JADHVL010000012.1, read on the forward strand.
CTCTATATCAACAACAATCTTATTTCATTAAGATCATTTTGTGTGTGCTGGTAAAGTTACCAGCTTCCAAGCGGTACATATAAATACCTGAAGCAAGAGCTCCGGCCTGGAATTGAATCTCATGAGCACCAGCCTGCTGAACATCGTTCACCAGAACCATTACTTCCTGACCCAAAACATTGTATACAGTCAATTTCACGAGTTCGGATTGGCCGATTTCGTAATTGATGATTGTACTTGGGTTGAAAGGATTAGGATAGTTTCTGCTCAATGAATATGTCGCAGGTGTCTCGACATCATCAATACCAACACCACCGGCACTGACAAATGAATGCGACCATACGGCGGTTGTCTGCCAGGCGTTATCAGTATTGGTTGGTGAGCTCATAACGTTGCCTTCCCAGGCGCCGCCGCCGTCATTATCATGGATAACTGGTTCCATAATAATACGATCGCCAGCTACTGGCGTATAGCGTGCATCTGTGAAGCCACTGGCTGATGCCAGTGAGTCCAGGGAAACCTTGGCTTCGAATACATAGTCAGGGTTGAAACCTTCAAAATAGTAGTTTCCATCACCTGTGGTAGCCATGGTCAGCTGACCATCAACATCACGAACAAGTGTCTGATCGGTGAAAACCAATTTATAATCTGGTTTGTCTCCGCGATACATGGCGTTATGTCTTGGACCGGTCCAGTCATAGAGACCAAAGAAGAGCTCAAAGGCATCCATTTCCCACCAGTTGCCTTCTCCAATATAGCCTTCATAGACATTGTCTGTCACTTCAGCTGCGACGTACATAAAATCATCATCCATAGCTATGTAGAGATTACCTGATGCATCATCATTATCGTCTACAGCACCCCAGATGGCTGAAACACCCCAAGAATTGGGATCTCCAATAAAGAAAGGAGTTACATCTGTCCATTCATCAAGAAAACCATCAGCAACAAAGTCTGCTGGTGCATCCATTGAAATAGTTGGGATTCCAAGGGCTGTGTTGGTGTAGGAACTTGGTGAGAAACCAGGGTCGCCAACATTTGCAAAGGCATCTGTACATGATACAGCATAGTAGTATTCAACAGGAGCATCATCTGTAGCTACATAAAGGTAATGTACTACACTTGGTGCACCTTCCAGGTGACCTGCTACAAGAACGTCTACTGCAGGATCTTCAACATCAGTAATTGGAGACATGCTGGCATAGACTGTATAAGTTTCACCTTCTTCAGTAGGTACATCTTCCCAGGTAACCAGATTATAGTTGGTTCCAGGTAAAGCACTTACGTTTTCCACTGGTGGTGGAGGATCAGTATCCAGACCACCCCAATTGACAAGAAACATATCATCAAAGGCATAATCTGCTGGAGGTCCAGCCCATGTGGATCCTACAATAACAGCCTTCACTGTGGCTGTACCTGCTGGGATAACCAATTGGATAGAATGTTTTTCCCATTCAGTAGTCACGTCGGGCAAACCGATTTCGTGATCAACCTTGTTACCATCGGCATCGTATGTTTCGAATTTCAGTGCTGCAGAACTACCTTCAGTTACGACTGCTGAAATGTCTTTAACATATCCACCGAACTCCCAGGTTTCTCCAACAGCGGCTGGATGATCACTCTCTTCATAAATAACGGTCCACTGAGAATCCCCTGATGTAGTGATTTTTCCATATTTGGTACCAGTATAAGCACCAGCGGCATCATCTTCAATGGTGGCTGTAGCACCATCTGCAGAGGCTACTCCCCAACCAAAAGCATCATCTTGAACATCTGCAAATTCAAAACCAGGATTGTCCAATTCATTTCTGGAACCAGTCAGCTTGAAATCATCAAAAATAACTGATCCAGTAACTACATCGCCAACACCACTTCCGCTAACAGAGAACTCAAGGGCATAGCCTTTGATACGATCTTTATCCAACGCGAGGTTACCAGGAGTTCCTGACCAACCGGTGTGAGTAAATCCAACATTATCCCATGAATCGGTGCCTTCAAGCACCATGTTCACGGTGTGCCAGCCTGGCTCATCATCCAGGATATAGCTGAATGAATACCAGAATTCACCAAGATCATTATATGATGAATCTGTAATATCACCATAATCACTCAAGTTTAATCTTAAGTGGACGCGGCCTAATGAATCTTGTGGAACCACGTTATAATATGAGAAGGAGAGGCTGTCATATATTGACCAATCATAAGTTCCCGTGCTGAATGTATCAGGATGGAAGTGCTGAAGTTTGGAGTATCCACCCCAACCTTCAGAATTATGAATACTATAGTCCACTCTCATTGCTCCGGTACCTTCTAAAACGATGTCGGTAACGTAGCTGGTTTCAATCCAGCCAAGAGCTGGATCGGCGTTTGTGCTAATTGCATAGTGACCAGGAGGATTTGTATCTGCTCCACCCTCTGTCACTGGTTCGTACCATTCCCAATAGTTGGTGTCAGCAGGGGCGGCATCCATATTATTGATGACCTGTGCATGACCCACAACCATGAGGAGCATAAAAACCATGCTAAAACGTAACACTGTCTTCATTGTGTAACCTCCTTGTGTTGTTTGTATCTTCATATCTTAAGCAAATCTTATCCAAAGAGCAAAAATAACCACAACAAGTGTTATTGATGCTATTATATTAATTTTATTCCACTTATCATCCCTGCTATCCATTCTCCTACTGAGATCTGTCTGCATCTCAGATGCTGTGGCCAGAGTAAGTCCTGATATTTGTTGTTTATTCGGTACAGCAGTAAACAGGCTGACAATCACCACAACGCCCACAGAAATAACAAACAGGAAGACAGCAAAATGTAAAAAATTCATGGTGGCGAACCATTCAAAGCTTCCCAGAGAGGTGCCAGATTTCACCATAATCTCCAGAATAAATCGTAAGGCTCCCAAAACAGCACCTACGCCCAAAGCGGATATGGCTCCCTGCGAATTCGCCCGACCCCAGAAGACACCCAGTATGAATACTGCCGCAATAGGTGGACTGATATAAGCCTGGACACTTTGCAGATAAACGAACAACTGCCCACTCAACATCGTGATGAGTGGAACGGATAGCACGCCCAGCACAACCATAACTGTTGTCGCGAGACGACCAACCAGGACCAGCTCCACTTCTGAGGATTCTGGTCTGAAATTTTTATAGAAATCAATGGTGAATAATGTTGAGGTACTGTTAAAGACACTGGCCAGTGATGACATCAATGCTGCCAGCAAACTGGCTATAACGATACCCTTGAGTCCTGAAGGCAGCAAATAGCTAGTGACCAGGGTCGGATATGCCTCATCCCCTGTAGTCCCAAAAAGAGCTGCCGCAATCAAACCCGGTAGGACTAGAATAAAAACTGGCAAAATTTTGAGGAAGCCCGCCAGGATGGCCCCTGAGCGGGCATGGTTAATATTCTTTGCGCTCAAAACTCGCTGGACGATAAATTGGTCGGTACACCAATACCAGACTCCCAAAATAGGAGCCCCAAAAATGATACCTGTCCAGGGGAAATCAGGATGATCAAATGCCTTGAACATTTGAAAATATTCTGGTGGCAGCTTGGCTTGAAGCCCAGTAAAACCTCCCACCTCATTTAAACCCAGAAGTGTCAAAGCAATGGCTCCACCGATGAGGATGAAGGCCTGGACAAGCTCGGTATAGATAACTGCGCTGAGTCCACCAGCAATTGTATAAATTCCTGTAACAATGATCAGTACAACGGCTGAGGTCATCATGTCCCAGCCCAAAATTTTGTTTAGTAACAATCCACCAGCAAAAAGGGTCACTGAGATTTTTGTAATGACATAAGCAATGATGGAAACAGAGGTAAGATACATACGACTGGCTTTACCATAACGTCTTTCCAGGAATTCAGGCATGGTGAAAACACCTGATTTCAAATAGAATGGGACAAAGATCCAACCTAGAAAAAGAACCATGAAGGCGGCCAGCCATTCAAAATGACCTACAGCCAACCCACTGCTCGAACCAGTGCCAGCCAGACCAATAAAATGTTCACTTGAAATATTCGAAGCAAAAAGAGAGGCACCAATGGCGATCCAGCCCACATTTCTCCCTGCTAGGAAATATTCGGTGCTGTCATTGGTTCGTCGGGAAAAGTAAATCCCTATTCCAATAACCAGGAGGAAGTATATGATGATGACAGCGAAATCTAGTCCGCTCATGCAGAACCTGTAGAATATTTGAGGATTTGATAAATAATTTTCATTACTTACTCCTTTATTAGTCAAATACCAGACCACTTATGCCATATCCTCCTGAGTCCAGGGAGCTAGATATATATTATTGGTTTAAAATTGTCGTGGAATTGAAAGGGAGTTGTTTGTATAACAAGGGTTTACAAATGTAAATCCAGATAATTTTTCGTAAAATATTATCTCAAATTAATTTCCGTTTGGGGAAGTCGAATGACCATAAATCAATGGGATGACTTATTATAGGAATAATAATCTTATTATTATGATAACTATGACCAAGTAATGATCAGGTTTACTTGAGCCCTAGTTCTTTGCACATACGATGAAAATTTGGTGGAGCCAGACCAAGTTTTCCGGCAGCCTCAGTATCCGTGCGACTGTGTTGACGCACAAACTCAAAATACTGTTTGCGGAAATTCTGTTCCACATCTTTGAGCGGCATGATGTTATCCGTTGAAAAGACTGGATTTGTCAGGCCAGTAGCTGAATCCTGTGCCTGAACATCCATGGCAAGTTCCACGATTTCACGAGTAATGGTATCATTGCTCAAGATGACCAATCTCTGTGTCACATTTTTCAGTTGACGAACATTCCCCGGCCAATGGAATTGCTCCAAAAAGCTCCAGGCTCCATCGGTGATGGCAGGCAGAACAATACTCAAATCACGACAGTGATGACCTACAAAATAATCAATGAGAACGCGGATATCCTCTTTGCGCTCTTTCAAGGCAGGTGCCTGGATATTGAGGATATTCAGACGGTAAAAAAGATCCTCACGGAATAGATTTTTTTTCATCCGATCCTTCAGATTTTTATTGGTGGCCGCGATCACTCTCACATCAACGTTATGGCTCTTTTTGCGACCAATTTTATCCATTTCACCTGTTTCTAGAACACGCAGTAGTTTGGCCTGGGCTTGATAAGGTAATTCAGAGATTTCATCTAAGAATATGGTTCCGTGATTGGCCTGTTCGAATAACCCGGCCTTATCTTCTTTGGCTCCAGTAAAAGCGCCCTTGATAAACCCGAATAGCTCACTTTCAATGAGTTCAGCAGGGATGGCAGCACAGTTCACTGTAACAAAATTTTCATAACGTCGACTGCTCTGATAATGGATATTTCTGGCAATCAACTCCTTCCCTGTTCCAGATTCACCGAGGATGAGCACATTGGCATGGGTCGCGGCATATTTGGTGATACGCTCCCTGATCTTCAGAATGCTTTCTGAATCTCCCAGCATGGGTCTTTCCTGAACAATTCGGGCAATCTTTTTATCCAGTCTACTCTGCGAGCGCATGCGTTCTTGTTCCAGCCGTTTTTTCTCAGCTGCATTCATGATGGTCAGAATAAAGTCAGTGGGTTGATAAATGAAATCCTCAATATCAGAAGGATATTTTGTTCCGAACCAATAGGCACCACTCTCAATCAATTGATTGGCAAAATGAAGGTCGGTCTGGTTGATGGTCATCTTGGTGATGACGATGATCTGAATACTGGGATCGACTTTTTTCAGTCGTTTGATAAGTCTTTCACCATACAGACCACCAGATATCTGATAATCCAGAATGGCCACATCATAGGGACCTTTTTTCTCAAGGTTGTGTATAGCATCCTCACCTGTGGATACTATATCCTGAATACAGATTCTCTCCCGATGGGGTGCAATGGTGTTTTTTATCCGGCGTACATCAAACTCTTCATCTTCAATGAGGAGAACTTTAATTTGATCTTGTTCCATAATTTATCCTGTGGGAGCCTCTAGGGTAAAGCAGGCGCCTCCTTCTGCTCTATTATGTGCATCAACTACCCAATCGCATCTCCGGCTGATTTCCCAGGCCAGATAACAACCGTAACCAGAGTTCTGGCTTCCATCTTTGGTACTCACTGACTCCTTAAAAATGGCCTTTTGACCATGCTCATCTGCCTTTAGCAATTCAGGTGACAAACCCTTGCCGTTATCACATATCTCAACAGTGAGTCTCTTTTGCACGTCATCATATTTTGTTATAATTTTTATTATGAGATTGTGATCCACATTGTGCTCAATAGCATTCTGGATCAAGGGTTCAATGATCTCCCAAACCACATACTCATTGATGTGCAGGATTGGAATATCCTCAGCAAAATCAAGCTCTACACTGACTGCATTGCTTTCGCTGGCTTTGTATACCCGTTGAAAGATATTTTCTACAACGAACTGGATAACCTCATTAATATTGGTCTGAAAAATTGGATTCCGGATGACATGAAGTGGCGGATCATAGGTTTTCATATCATAAATCACCCGGGAAACAAAGTTTGCATATTTTGTGACACGATTTCGCGTTTCGTCCAGGTTTTTATCCTGCAAACCCCTGAGATCCTCTTTGATAAACCCCATCACTTTTTCTGCTTTGTGATGGGTGTGGTAAATACGTTTTGTGAAAAGGGATTCTTTCTGGTGTTCCACTTGTTCTCTAAGCTGTTTTGAGCGTTGATCAAACAATTGATGCTGGACTTCATCCCGTTCTTGAGCGGTATAGGAGTATATGAAAAACATAGCCAGGAATCCAATAAGAATGAGTCCTGTAAACAATACTCCACTTTGACTGTAAGCCGATTCGATGAGGGACAGAAATCCCGCTACATCAGGAGTTACTCGCATGTAAGCAGCACCTGCAATCTCACCCCTATCATAGAATGGTACCAGAACATGGAATGTATTGTTGCCTTCCAATGAACTGACAATTTGTTCCTCATCCACCAACGATTGGTAATGCTCGTGATAGTAAAGGATGGCATTGGCTGCAGATGGTTGATTCTCAATCATCAGGATAGAATCTTGCTCGAGATAGAGATCATAGATTTCTGCTCCTTCTCTCAAAGCAACCACTCTTCCTCCCTGATTGACCAGGAGAAAGACCTCATCAATATTCCTTTGCAGCATCTGTTGACTTAATAATTTATCGAAAGACTCAATCGTATTTCCTCTGCTCTCGCCATTTATGGGACTATCCCTGCGCCCCTGCTCAATAAGCAGTTCAAGAGCGGTGGTTGTAAGATCAGCTACTCGTTCAGCCGAGTCACGCCGATAGTACTCCATGGCCTGTTGAAATATCTGATGCGTAGATTGACTATTAATAAATGAGAGTGCAGTTTGAAAAATGACTACTACGATAAACAACACGAGGATGTGTTGTATCTCAAAATGGTAGCTTTCATATTTCTTCGGAAGTTTCAAAAAGTGCTTCCTCTGGCCATGACAACATCAATTTCTTCTTTGGCCAAGGCCAGCCCCACTGCAACTTCAATTTCACCTGACATAATCTGGTGCAGATGAGTTGAAAGGATATCCGATATCAGTGTATACTGGTCCAACATGGGTCTGTGAAGACCCTTTTGCATCATTTTCTGGATAAGCTGCAATCTTTCCTGACGAGGTCCTGCTTTCGGTTGGCTATAGAACTCTCGTTGGATAGGCAAAAGACCTTCACGTTCATAGAATATTTGCTGGCCCTGCATAGAGGCGGCAAATTCCATGAAAAGTATTGAAGCATCCTTCACTGGTGAATGTTTTGAGAGCATCATATTCCAGCCACCAAAAACGGGTGTCGATTCGCCCCCTTCAAAGTGTGGCAATGGTGCTATTTCTAATTTTTTGAATAATTCTGGATCAAAACGCTGATAATCCTCATTGTTCACAGTTGGCCACCCACGTACGAAGGGAATATCATGAGCCAGTGCGAAGCGAATACAGTCATCCTCGGTCATGCTCAAGGCTTCAATAGGTGCAAAATTCGTGCGGATCATTTCACGCATGAAGTGGGTGCGCTCAATGACCAATGGGTCTGTGAGATCTATCAGCTCGCCCGATTCCTCATCTTCAAATGCCAGCCCTATGATTTCGTTGAAATTACAGATCAGGCCCTCATAAGCCACGGCCTGGGGGATAAATGTGGGTTTTCCTGGGAAATATAAGTCCCTGATCTCCAGCATCTCTTCCCAGGTGATAGACTGCTTGATTCGCTCCACGATGGCTTCACCATCTGGCAATGCCAGGATCATATCCTTGCGATAGTATAAGGCTCCTATATCTGTGTAAAGAGGGACAGCATATAGGATGTCATCGACATAGCAGGTTTGGAGAGGTTGGGGCACCAATTTATTTAAAAACTGAGGGGCAAAATATGGCGCCAGTGGTTCTGCCCATTTGGTAAATCGAGGGACCCAGATCAGATCAACTGAGAAGACATCAATCCTACTACTACGACTTCGTAAGTTCCTGGCTATCAGCTCTTTTCTCTGATTGGTATTAAATTTTGAGAAGGGTAAATCAATGGCGATTACCTCTACTTCCCCCTGGTATAGCTCATTGAATTGTCTAATTATCTCTGCATGTCCTACACCAATATTATCAGCGAAATAAACACGCTCAATTCCATCTGTGTTTAAGGGGTTTGTCCCCAGTGGAAATGAAGATATCAAGAAGGATATGAGGAAGATTAATGCACCAATGGAAAACAAAAATGGGAGACTGGTGGAAAGTGACTTTATCCTGAGACTTTTGGGCTGATCTTCTTGTAGATGTTTATCATTCATTTTATTGAAATGATAATAATTGGAGTATCAAAACAATACAAGGGTTAACTCGACTGTAGCTGAGATTCAAGTAGTAAGAATCATGGTGTGGATAAAATATTTTAGATAGACAGAACTATTCGAAGTGAAGGAGCTGGTTGCATGGGCCACATCTTCAAACATTTTAATAACATTATCACCATATTTACAGCAACTTAACCATGCTAATGTTAAGACAGGGTTGAAGATTCCAATTGTGACCCGCAACTTTGATGCGTATGCCCCGTTGAAGTTCCCCTGCTAAATTTTGATTTTCTCGATTTCGTGGCACTCAAATTGAACATATATGATCTTAACACATATAGCGAGTTTCTTTTGTTTATCTTGAGGAGTGAAAATGTTCAAAATTGCAACACTACATAAATTTCTCTTTCTTATACCTGGTTTGGTTCTTTTTAGCTGTAACTCAACTGAACCGGTGATCAAACCAGAATCGGTCCATGGCAAAAGTGTTGAGACCATTGTTGAGATGATGACCCTTTCTGAAAAAGTTGGGCAAATGACACAGGTAGGCAGGAACTATCTCGTTAAAGAGAAAGACATTAAGGATTATTTTTTGGGATCCCTTCTCAGTGGAGGAGGCTCTGCCCCTGGAAGCAATGAGCCAAACTCCTGGGCTGATATGCTGGATCGCTACCAGGGTTTTGCCACAGAAACTCGACTTGGCATTCCCCTCATGTACGGCATTGATGCAATCCATGGCCATAATAATGTGGTGGGTGCAACCATTTTCCCACATAACATTGGGTTAGGCGCTACAGGAAATCCTGACCTTGCTAAAGAAATAGCCAGAATTACAGCCAAAGAGGTTCGTGCCACAGGGATCAATTGGACCTTCGACCCCTGCGTAGCTAATTCTCGAGATGAAAGATGGGGGCGCGCATACGAATCCTACGGTGAGGATCCTGCTCTTATCTCAGCCCTGGGTCGAGCTCAGGTTGAGGGGTATCAAGGAACCTCCTTAAGCTCGCCCGAAGCTGTCGCGGCTTGCACCAAGCATTACATTGGTGACGGTGCCCCAACCTGGGGAACAGGATCCGGTGGAAAAATTGACCGGGGTGATGCCCAGATTTCAGAAGCCGAATTACGTGGACTTCATCTCCCTCCATACCGGGCAGCAATCCAGGCCGGAACAGCCACAATAATGGCCTCCTATAACAGTTGGAACAGCCTCAAACTCCATGGACATAAATATCTGATGACCGATTTACTTAAAGGAGAGTTGGGTTTTGAGGGATTTATAGTCTCAGATTGGGCAGCCATTGATGAACTCCCAGGCAATTATAAAAGTGATATCATCGAATCGATTAACGCAGGTGTGGATATGGTCATGGTCCCTGGGAATACTTCCAACGGCGGTAATGGGTACAGAGAATTTATTACCAAACTCAAGCAGGCAGTCAATGAAGGTTCAATTGAAATGTCACGAATTGACGATGCCGTGACACGGATATTGAATATAAAAAAACAAATGGGACTCCTGGATTCGCTCTATGCCAATAACCGCAGTTTAATAGCATCAATAGGTTCTTCAGAACACAGGTCAGTAGCACGACAGGCTGTACGTGAGTCTGTGGTGATGCTGAAGAATGAAGACGTCCTCCCCCTTTCCAAAGAGTTATCCACTATTGTAGTAGCAGGACGAGGTGCAGACGATGTGGGAATGCAGTGTGGGGGATGGAGTATTGCCTGGCAAGGTGGTATGGGTGATATCACTCCTGGAACTACTGTTCTTGAAGGAATTCAAGAAGCCGTTTCTCCTGTCACCGAGGTCGTTCACTCCCCTAATGGGCTTGCTGCCTCAAGTGGAGATGCAGTCATCGTCGTTGTAGGTGAAGAACCTTACGCTGAGGGTCATGGAGACCGGGATGATCTCGTCTTGTCAAGCGAGGATATTGCTGTCTTGAATCGAGTAAAGGATAGTGGCAAACCCATGGTGGTGGTCCTCCTCTCAGGTCGTCCAATTATTGTCACTGATGAGCTGGAAAACTCTGATGCCTTTTTAGCTGCCTGGCTTCCAGGAACTGAAGGGAACGGTATTACTGATGTGATTTTTGGTGATTATACGCCTACTGGAAAACTTTCAGTGACCTGGCCCACAGACATGAGCCAAATACCAATTAACGTTGGGGCTGTCAACTATACCCCCCTCTTTTCTGTTGGTTATGGATTGACTTATTAAACGTTGCCTTATTAAAACGCAGGAACTAAGCTAAAGCTGATATGAAACAACCACTCCACACCTTTTCCTCCACAGTCTGTTTCATTGCTGTGGTCCTACCTTCCCTACTTTTTGGTCAATCCTTGATTTTGAATGAAATTGTTGCCTCTAATCGAGCAAGTTTAAGCGATGAAGATGGAGACACCCCGGACTGGATAGAAATTTACAATACGTCCTCATCCACTATTAATCTACAGGGTTATAGCCTTTCTGATGATATCGGGGATCCCAATAAATGGACATTTGAAACTGGTCAAATAGGTGGTGGTGGTCACACCATCATATTCGCATCTGACAAAGATAGACAAAGTTTAAATATCAATTGGGATCTCATGTTCGGAGAGGGTGCCCTGTGGCGCTACTTCGTGGGAACTTCCAATCCACCTGTCAATTGGAATTCATTGGATTTTAATGAAAGCCAGTGGTTGGAGGGTGCCAGTGGATTTGGTTATGGGGACAATGATGACAATACGATTATCCCAACAACCATGTCGGTGTATATGCGCAAAACCTTTACTCTGGCTGATACCTCATCATTGCCAGGGTTGCTTTTTCATATCGATTATGACGATGGATATATTGCCTATCTGAATGGAATTGAATTCTCCCGAGAAAATATGGGTGCAGCAGGTAGTGCGGTGAACTACAATACACCTGCAGCATCTTATACTGAACCATCATTACCTGGTGGAATTGATCTCCCCTACACACTACTACCACGAGAATTATTTGATGAAGGTGACAATGTCATCGCCGTTGAAGTACATAACCACAGCACCACCTCTTCTGACATGACAGCTATCCCATTTCTAAGCATGGGTGAACTAGGTGGATCTGGTGCTCCCTTACCTGAATATCTACTGGCCCCAGATCAAAGTCAATTTCACACCAATTTCAAAATCAGTAGTGATGGTGAACTGGTTATGTTAACCAGTCCTGATGGTTCCGGTCTTGACTCAATAAGAACGCCTGAATTACCCGCCGATATAAGTTGGGGTAGAGAGCCTGATGCCAGTGATGATTTGTATTACTTTAATCCGCCAACACCAGGGCAGGCAAATGCAGGAGGATTCTCCATCCTGGCAGAACCACCAACCCTATCCCCTGAACCGGGATTTTATAATGGTGGCATCGCCTTAAGTATGGGTACTGTCCCTCCAGGCCGGATATATAAATATACCGTTGATGGCACAACACCTAACCTGGGGTCCGCTACCTACTATGCACCCCTGCCTATTACCCAGACCACTGTAATTCGAGTCATGAGCAGCGCCTTTGACGGCACAAATCCCACCCAATCATCCTACAGCTATTTTATAAATGAAGACCCCTATCTTCCAGTGTTGTCACTCATTTTTGACCCCGGTGCTTTCTTTGATAATGATTCTGGTATGTATGTCATGGGATCCAATGCATCCCAATCTTTTCCACATTTTGGTGCTAATTTCTGGGAAGACTGGGAACGACAGGTCCATATCGAGTATTTTGAAGATGGAGATGATCTGAGTTATGCTGCCTCAGCGGGAGCAAAAATATTTGGCGGCTGGAGTCGTGGGAATCCCCAGCGATCGATCTCGCTATTTGCCCGTGGCCGCTATGGAACCAGTAAATTTGACTTCCCTTTCTTTTCTGAGCTGGATATAGACAAATTCGAAGCAATCGTGCTCAGGAATGCAGGCAATGACTGGAATATGTCAGGCTATCGGGATGGGTTTATGACAGGGCTTGTATCTGAAAGGGATATTGACAAACAAGCCTTTCAGCCAGTTGAAGTCTATTTTAATGGCGACTATTGGGGTATCTATAATTTGCGTGAGAAGGTTAATGAGCATTTCGTGGCAAGTCATCATAATCTTGACACAGATGATATCGATTTATTAGCCATCGATGGCAATGAGGTGGTTCATGGTGAAAACGGTCATTATGTAGATTTGATTCAATATGTGAATTCACATGCTCTCACTTCTGACCTTGATTTTGAGTACATCGAAGAACGTGTAGATATCAACAATTTTATTGATTACCAATTGGCTCAGATTTACTACGACAACCAGGACTGGCCCGGAAACAACATCAAATTCTGGCGCTCTCGCCTACCAGGCGGAAAGTGGCGTTGGATATTATATGATACTGATTTCGGTTTTAGCATCTGGAGCAGCAATAATTACATAAGAAATACCCTTGAGTTTGCCACAGATCCAAATGGACCGGGTTGGCCAAACCCGCCATGGTCCACCCTACTCCTACGTAAGTTTTTGACCAATCCTGGCTTTAGACAAGACTTCATTCTGACTGCCTGTGACTTGTTGAATCAGCCATTCGAATATGATGAAGTCGAGGCAGCTCTTAATATCCATCAACAATGGCTCTTACTCTCACTTCCCGAACATATTTCACGCTGGAATCACATCAATATTACCCACTGGTATAATGAGGGGATCATCATGGATAATTTTGCCCTGAATCGACCCTATTACATGCGTAATCATTTTAGAAACAAATTTAATCTTGGTGCTGATAGTGATCTTCATGTCAATGTTGAGCCAGCAGATGGTGGTCTGGTTCGGGTCCATTCCATCATCCCCGAAAGTTATCCCTGGGTTGGGACCTACTTTTCCACGGTTCCCCTTGATGTACGCGCCATTGCCCTACCAGGCTATCAATTTTCACATTGGGTTGGAGTAGGTGGAACTGATCCAGACCTGGATATCAGTATGCTGTCAGATGTTGACCTTACAGCAGTTTTTGTGCCTTTAACTCCTGATGATGGCGCTCTGGTTATCAACGAGATCAATTATAATTCCTTAAATGATTCTGACTCAAAGGACTGGGTCGAATTATTTAATGGAACGCCCAGCACAGTCGATCTGGAAGGGTGGTCAATTAGCGATGATTCCGATGATAATCAATTTGTGTTGCCCCCTCTGTCGCTATCACCTGAAGCCTACTTGATTGTGTGTAGTGACTCACTTTCTTTTAGAAATATTCATGGCAGTAGTTCTCGGATTATAGGTGACCTGGATTTCAATTTCAGCAATGGTGGAGAACTTATTCGACTGTTTAATTCTGATGAAATCCTCATCGATAGTGTTCGCTATGATGATGAAGACCCATGGCCCACGGAACCTGATGGGGATGGTCCCACTTTGGAGCTGACACATCCCACTCTGGACAATGGTTTGAGTTCGAGCTGGGCTGTATCAGATAATCTGGGGACACCTGGTGCGCAGAATAGCCGCTTTGTCAACCCATCTGCCATCGCAGAACATCACAGACCTGCTGATATTCGATTGGGAATGGCTTTTCCCAATCCATTTAATGCCAGAGTTAGTATTCCATATGTTATACCAGAGACTGGGTCATTTCAGATCGATATATTTGATCTACGTGGTCGCTTGATTCAAACTGAGATCATCAATTCATTGAGTAGTGGAGCTGGAATATATCATTGGGACGGTACCAATGAATCTGGGGAAGAGTGTAGCTCTGGAATGTATGTGATTCGATTATCTCAGGACAAGCTCACTTCATCGACGAAGATTGCACTCCTTAGATAGAAACTATCCAAGAAATGTGGATGATCTTCCTTTCCAAAGTCATTCAGGGTTGGAGACTGATTCAACCAATCTAACGGTTCCAAAATTAGCTGGTGATTGATAGGCATTGTCCCGAGGAGTAAACCAGGACATTTTCCCATTTCTGGTATTGCTATCATTGTCATTGATGTGAACATCAAGACCTAAGAAGTGGTCCGCATTGGCGTAACCATTGAGACTTTCCCAGGGGATGGCAATCTCTATTGCGTATCCACCCCTGCGCATAACCTGCTCTACTGTTGCACCCTCAAAATAAGCACCAATATCAGCATAAATACTTTCACCATTTAAAACAAATCGCAGTTGGAATTCATCCTCTCCAAAAAATTTTGATTTGCTATTATCCGTATCCAGATATATCTCGATACCATCGTTTAAATGTCCTACTGAGGAGTTTGTGCTGAGACTATCATCCTGTATTTCCATATAGAAGTACAGATTACCCCAATCCCAAAGCGTACTAAACCAGGCACTGAGGTCTGCATTGCCATCCACAGACCCGGAAATCGAATTGTTTAGAGATAGCTGTTGTACCTCTCTCCAAAGATCGTCACGCAATCCATCAATTTCAGGACGTGTGGAGGTATAGTGAATTTGATAACCATCAAAATCCTGCCACTCTATCTTACAGGAATTTGTTTGAGCTCGTCCCTTATTGTTCCATACTTCTGCATGGAATTTCCCACTCCTCAAATCCATCGGTAATTCGTGGAGATACAACTCAAAGCCCGTGGCACTGGGTAGCACATCCCCATTGCGATACCATTGATATTGCAGAGGATATCCCGATGCTTTTACGCGTAAAACGCCAGGATAGCCCTCCATGAAATTCCTGTCTGGTGAGGATTCCAGGATAATGGGCTTGGTTAGCTCGATTGTTTTTGCATACTGTTGGGGATCCAGAGGATGTAAAGACTGGACCATGCCAGGTAAAAAGTCACACATCTGCGAATTAGTCATCCTGGCTTGTTTGAATAGCCATCTGGTTGCCTGCCATTTACTGGGCTTGGGACCTTCACCATTCCAGTAGGCTAGAATCTTTTTAAAACCTGCTGTTTTCCTGATGCTCCAGGGTTGTCGATTCAGCTCAAATTTTTTATGAGTCCACCAGTTCCAGCCCACATTCGCACCTTCCAGAAATTCCGTGGAACGGGTATACAATTCCCAGGGAGGATCCTGCTCACCAGTTTCGCCATGCCAGAGTGGTATATCATATTTTATGCGTAAATCCTCCCAGCGTTGGAGACCTCGCTGGGTGTTTGTAGGTGGATAGGAGTGGAAAGCCATGACCAGGTGGGGATCCCAATCCATGGGTTCCAGGACGGAAAAATCCTGAGCCCAATCATCACCTTCAATAAAGATGATGCCATCCTGATCTGTCTCACGAATGACCTGGGTGATGAGAACATACAATTCTCTTAATAAGCCAGGATCAACCTCATCATATCTTGCCAGAAGTGGTTCATTGAGAAGATCGTAACCAACAATACAGGACTTATCAGCATAACGTCTGGTTATTGTATCCCAGAGATCAATGGTCTGAGGCCAATAGATGGACTTCTCTGTCCATAGGCGGGCTTCACCATCACTATCTGAAATATTCTCAGCATTTTGGCCACCAGGAGCTCCATGGAGATCCCAGATGACACCCATACCTACTATTTCACACCATTCCACGAAATCATCAAGGAACTGAAAATTGTGCTCATCATACACAAATGGGGCTCGATCAGGTTGTTGGTCCCGTGGTTGAATCATGGAAGCCAGCAGTGGCACTCGAAGCGTGTTCACTCCAAATGATTTCATGATCTCCACATCTTTGCGGGTAATAAAATTGGTATAATACAAATCCCAAAACTTCGCAGCATTGCTGGAACCGATCAGCTCTTCAATGGCAACTTCAAAATGTCGAGGTCTATTGAGCTTTCTAATGCCCCACATGTATCCCTCAGGTAGCAACCACCCGCCCAGACCAATACCTCGGAGTTGAATGATTTCCCCGGTCTCCTTATCAACCACATTCTGACCATCCGTGGTATAATATGCCTGTGCTTCAGAACCCAATATCAGCAACATGCACGTTGTCAGAAACCATTTAATTATTTTCATATTAGCTCTTTATAATAATCACTAGAATATCGATGATCTTCGGTCTGCAATGTAGTTCACAGCCATCAGGATTTAATATTTCCAGGTGGTTTTTCATTAAATATGAAGTGGCCAGAATAATGGCAATATAAATACTGCGATTAATCCAAAGAGAATGACCAGGGGCAAACCGACACGGGTGTAATCAGTGAAGCGATACCCTCCAATTCCCATAACCAGCAAATTCACGGGATGTCCAACAGGACTTAAAAAACTGGCTGAACTACCCAGAGCCACAACCATGGCGAGAGCATAAGGTGAAAGCCCCAGGTTTGAAGCCGTAGTGATGGCCATGGGAGCCATGAGGACTGCCACAGCAGCTGTGGGCATGACCTGGGCAAAAAGACAGGTAATAATGTATAATCCGGCAATAATGCCCTGTGGTCCCAGAAAAGCCAATGAACCCAGGAGACTATCTGCCAGCATGCTGGTCACCCCGGTTTCATGCATGGCAACTCCCAGACTCAACATCCCGGCTATGAGCATGATTGCCCGCCACTCGATGGCCTCGTAGGCTTCATCCATGGTGAGACATCTTGTCAATACCATGAGGACAGCACCGGCCAGGGCAGCAATAAAAATTGGTAGCCAGCCAATGGCCACAGCGACAAGGACGCCAATTTCAATTCCTGCTGCGATCATAACCTTGTCTTTTTTATAGATTGGCTGATCCAAACCGCTAATAATGAGGTAGTCATCCTCCTGTTGCAACATTCCCAGATTTTGCCGCAAACCGTAGACCATGAGGGCATCGCCAGGTTCCAGAACAAAATCACGGAGATTTGTGCGATAGGCCCGGTCCCTGCGCCAGATAGCCAGCACAGTGAGCCCAAATTTTTCACGGAAATAGAGTTCACCAATAGTCTTTCCTGCTGCTGAATTCCTTGGAGAGAGGGTTATTTCAGCCACACCTACTTCATCAGATTCCAATCGCTCCAGATCATTTTTGGATTGTTCCTCCATCTCCAGATTCTGCAGGCTGTGAAGAATTTCCAGGATCTCGGGTTCCCCGATAACGATAAGTATATCATTTACTTTAAGCTCGTGGGAGGGTGAAGGCATAAAGATGACTTCTTCACCCCTCCGAACTCCTAGGACATTGATTCCCAGAGCGCTCTTCAAGTGACTCCGAGCGATACTCCTTGTTGCCAGGGTCGATTCCTCAGGAATTTGAATACCAATGAGATGTCGATGCAATTTATACTTGAGAGCAACCCGACGTGGCGAGACATAATTGAATTCGTTGACCTGTTTGCTGTCCGCCATGGCATCAAGTTTATCCGTCTGACCAATAGCTATAAGCAAATCATCTGAATTGAATCGATAATTTCTCAGACGTGACACACGCACCTTATTTTTCTGAATCACAGCAATGATGTTTATCTCAAATGAATTACGTGTCCCTGCTTCTTTAAATGTCTTACCGATAAATTGGGAATCTGGAGCAATTTTAAATTCAGCAAATCGAATGGCTTCATCCAACTCATGCTCACCTATCAACCAACCGTGTTTCAGGGTAAGGGTTTTCCAGTCCTGGAGGGTTCCAACCTGATCTCTTTTCCCCCCCACCAACAATTTATCCTCGGCACGCAATTGAGTATCGGGTCCTGGAGCCAGCAGCGTTTTCTCTCCCCTCAAAATGGCCAGAACATTGAATCCCAGGGCAGATCCGAGACGACTCTCAGCGAGATTTTTATCCTTCAAGGCAGAATTCTCAGGAATGCTCATGGTCAAAAGGCGGTCATTGAGCTCATATTGACCATTTAAGGTATCAGCGATTGATGTTGATCGTCCTAGATCTCTGTTTGGAAGGAGGTGTCTTCCAAAGAGAACGAGATAAGTGATACCTACCAACATGGCAATCACACCGATGGGTGTAAAATCAAACAAAGCGAATGGCTGTAGCCCCTCCATCTCCAGGGCGTTACTGATAAGAATATTAGGAGCAGTAGCGATTAGAGTTGTCAGACCACCAAACAGGGATGCAAAGGCCAGGGGAATCAATAATTTTGACGGTGAGCGACCTGTTCGATGGGCGATTTCCATGACCACAGGTAACATGAGAGCTGCGACGCCAATATTATTCATTACTCCCGATAGCGCACCAACCGTCACCATCATGATAACTAATAATTTGATTTCACTGTTTCCAGAGAGTTTGAGTATTTGACCACCGAGGATTTGAGCAACACCCGTTTTGACCAGACCAGCGCTTAACACCAGAACCGAGGCAATGGTGATGATAGCTGTATTACTAAACCCCGCAATGGCCTGGGAATGTGTAATGAGCCCAAAAATGGATAAAATGAGCAGAACAGATAGGGCAACCAAATCCACTCGAAGCCATTCTGTGACAAAGAGGAGTACTGCTCCCCCAAGGACTGCCAGTACAAATATCATGGATAAAGTCATCTAATACCTGTCAGTTTGAACTTCTAAACATTGATCTGATAATCTACTGTGAATATTTAAAAGGTAAGGGGAAAACGCGTGGGGTGCAAGACTTCACTGTAACTGCAACACCCAACATTTTGATCCTTGGGGTGATGAAAATAACATCACTCCATTAACTATTTTATGCCGAATACTTCCCCATGATTATTACAATGCTCCGAGTACGTTTTTGTCGACAAGAGACCAGGTGATTGAATGAAGTCGGGGTTGTAGAGGAGTTAATAGATTTGCTAGACAAGATAACTACCAGATGGGGTTCAGAGTTTGGGTATAGGCACATTCTAATTGTCGCCTTCCCCCTGATCCTCAGTACTGGTTCCTGGTCAATACAGCAGTTTGTAGATAGAATGTTTCTCAGCTGGCACTCAGAGGAAGCCCTGGCTGCTGCCATGCCGGCAGGGATTCTCAATTTTGTTTTCATCTGTCTTTTCATTGGTACTGTGAGCTATGCAGGAACTTTTGTATCTCAATATGTTGGTGCCAAGGAGGATCATAAGGTCGGCACTGTCCTATGGCATAGTTTCTACCTTTCCCTATTCGGAGCTGTTGTTCTTCTCCTAGTGTCGCCGCTGTCTACAAAGTTGTTCAGCATCATTGGGCATAACGAAAATTTGCAGATTATGGAGAGCACCTATTTCAGAATTCTCTGTTTTGGTGGATTGGGGCCAATTCTTTCATCTGCCTTTGCCGGTTTTTTTACAGGACAAGGTCGCAATTGGCCTGTCATGTGGGTCAACTTATTCACCACAGCAATCAATTTAGTGCTGGACTATCTCTTGATTTTTGGCGTTGGAATTTTTCCAGAAATGGGTATTGCTGGTGCTGCCATTGCCACCATCATCGCAGGATTTTTATCAATAGGAATGTACCTGGTGCTCATATTCCGACCTGAAAATGAGCGAAGATTCAAGATCTGGTCGTCACGGTCCTGGGATGCATCCTTTATGAAGCGCTTCCTCAAGTATGGCTTACCCAGCGGAGGACATTTCTTCCTGGAGATCATGGGATTTACGGCCTTCATTCTCATTCTGGGCCGAATCGGTCAGATGGAGCTGGCGGCAACAAACATTGCTATCAATATCAACAGTCTGGCGTTTATGCCCATGTTCGGATTGGGAATCGCCTTATCCATGATGGTTGGTCAAAATATTGGAGGAGGTGATCCAGAAACAGCCAAATATGCGGCTAACTCGGCGGTTCAACTGGGCATGGTATATATGATTTTTTGTACCTTTCTTTATGTGGTCATTCCCCATGTTTTTATCGCCCCTTTTGCTGCATCTCCTGAGACTTTTAATATGGCCATCATATTGCTTCGATTTGTGGCAGTTTATGCAGTGTTTGATACCTTGAGCATACTGTATTCTTCAGCAATAAAAGGTGCTGGCGATACTCACTTTGTCATGCGAGTGACCACTGCTCTGTCAATATTTGTATTGATTATTCCTACCTTTATCGCTGTCGAATATTTTGACTCAGACCTCTATTGGCCATGGACCTTCTGTGCCCTTTTTATTGTTGCCATGGGGCTCACATTTCTTGGAAGATTTTATGGTGGAAAATGGAAAAGTATGAGTGTCATTGAAACACCTGGATTTCTTCCTTCTCAACACCCAGCCAACCCCATCGCACCAGAGATTTAACATCCTGACAAAATAGACTTTTGGATTCTTTTCTTAGAGTCAAGTATAGTTAACCAATAAATCAATTTGAGATTTACGGTTTTAGTCAACCTTTTATCTTGACTTACCTCATTGTGGATAAATACTTTGTACGGTAACCGAACAAAGTACATTTTGCGTTGAATGATGTCCCCAATTGAGGAGTGTAAATGCATTCAGAGTACAACAAGCTGACTCATCCCGGAACGAAGGGACTTGCTCTCAGCTTGATTTTTATGCTCGGATTGGCCTGCTTCAATTGTACCAGTGATCAGGTGGCTTTTGTTAAAGTTGTCTCTGACAGCACAGGTCATAAGCTCATAGTAGATGATACAGCTTATTTTGTCCATGGGATGAATTGGGACTACTACCCAATCGGAACGAATTACAAATATATCCTGTGGAAGCAACCTGACGAATTTATCAGGTCCGTTCTGAAAGACGAAATGACCGCCTTGCAAGCCATGGGAGTAAATACCATTCGCCAGTATGTGGGAGTACCACCTCGCTGGGTGGAGTACATCTACGAAACTTACGGCATTTTCACTATCCTCAATCATACCTTTTCCCGCTATGGGATGGAGATTAATGGCAAGTGGGTCGCCAATGTGGACTATGGGGATTCGCTTACACGAGAATTAATCCTCACGGATGTCATATCCATGGTGGAACAATTTCGCTATGTGCCCGGTGTACTCATGTGGCTATTAGGGAATGAAAACAACTATGGTTTAATCTGGGAATCTGCCAATACACAAGATATGCCGGAAGCCCAGGCAAATGATCACCAGAAGGCTCGTGACCTGTATTCACTTTTTAACGAAGCCATCAGAATCCTTCATATACGTGATAATCACCGTCCAGTTGCTATGGCCAATGGTGATGTTCAATTTATAAATCTTATTGCCCAGGAAATTGAAAATTTAGACATATTTGGAACAAATAGTTACCGGGGAGCTTCATTTGATAATCTGTTCCAGGTCGTAAATGACAAACTGGATATACCTGTGCTGCTTACTGAATTTGGTGCTGATGCTTTTAGCGCTGTCGAAATGAGGGAAGACCAGGAATCCCAAGCCCTTGTCCTGCTAGAAAATTGGCATGAAATTTATGAACAAGCCTACGGAAATGGTGGCTACGGGAACGTCCTAGGCGGTCTTACCTTTCAATTTAGCGATGGCTGGTGGAAATCCGGTCCGGATGATAAACTGGATTACCATGATTCAACTGCATCCTGGTCCAATGGCGGCTACTCCAGCGATTTTACCCATGGACTCAACAACATGAATGAGGAATGGTTTGGTATCTGTGGCAGGGAGGCTTCTGCATCCCAAGGCAGAGATATACTGCGTCCTCGTTTAGCCTATCATGTTCTCCGGAAAATCCACTCTTTTGATCCACTATCACCTGAACTGGGATCTATTGATATCGAGAAATACTTCTCGTCACTTGCTATGGCAAATTTGGATTCACTTCAATCCATTTATGAGTTTTACAACAATTGAGCCTTTCTGATAAAAAAATATCTCCTCTTTCTGGTATTGGATATCGACCAGCGAGTTTTTCTGGTTTTCGAAAAGTCGATCGCTGGGAGGCAAGACCACTGGCAGATTCTGTGCTCCACCTGATATGGCGTGAAAAACAAATTTCTCGGGCTGAAATAGCCCGTCAGATTGGTCTCTCCCGCTCAACTGTAACTGAAGTAATCCGAGATTTACTGAACACGGGATATGTCAAGGAAGTTGGGGCAGGGGTTTCAAGTGGGGGCCGGAAACCCATTGTCCTTGAATTTCAAAATGATCATAAACTGATCCTGGGTATAGATATTGGTGCTACTCATGTCTCCACCTCCCTGATGAACCTGGGTGGCGAACTCCTGGCATTTGAAAAACGCAGCTACTCCGTACGGTCTGATCCTGAGGGTACCCGTAGTCTGGTCTTCCAACTTTGTGATACCTGTCTCGATCAAGTCGTGGATGGTCAGCAACGACTCCTTAGCATTGGTGTCGCCCTCCCCAGCCCTATAGACCCTGATCACCCCGAGTGGGTATCAGAAGTTGTTATACCTGCCTGGCGTGGTAAAAATGAGTTGGATATTCTTCACAACCACTATGACGTACCCGTCTATGTGGACAATGATGCCAACCTTGGCGCTCTGGCAGAGTATCGTTGGGGGTCCGGCCGTGGATTTGAAGATTTGACCTACGTCAAGATTGGATATGGATTAGGCGCTGGTTTTGTGCTCAATGGAGAAATCTATAGAGGTTCTACAGGAATCGCAGGTGAGATGGGACATATGACGGTTGGAGAAAGCGATATCGTCTGCGAATGTGGTCTTGAAGGTTGCCTCTCCACGCTTGTGGGTGGAAAAGCTATGCTGACTCGAGTGGCTGAGTTGTCAGTAAAGTACCCTGATAGTCCCCTGGCCAATGGTAGCACCGATCTGGAGGCTATTGAAGCCGCAGCCCTTGAAAACGATGAGTTAGCCCTCCAACTTTATCAGGAAACAACAGAATACTTGAGTACAGCTATTACAGGCTGGATCAACATGATGAACCCCAGCCGGGTTATCATTGGTGGGACAATGATGGAGTTCCAGAACCGCTTGTTGGATCCCGTCCAGGAGAAAATCAAGGCGTGTTCTATCGTGGGATCAGTTCCCATCACGGACATTCGAACCAGTGAACTTGGACATCAGGCGGAAAGTATTGGGGCGGCGACTCTGGCTCTAGAAAGTGTCTTTTCCGAAGCGGGCTTTTATCGAAATGCGGGTGAAGCCGTACAGGAATCAAACTCTTAGTATGTGCAAAAATATTGTGGATACTGAAAAAATCCTCACAGATATATCAAATATATTCTCTTTAAGAAATGAGTAATGAAGGAGTCTCGCACATGAGTGCAAAAACACACTACAAAACTGCACGAGAAGATCGAATTTCGTTAAAACAGAAATCGGCCTACGCTGTTGGTATGCTGGTAAACAACCTTCAGGCAGCAGCTCTACCTGCCATGGTGGTTATCCTCAATCTCGGTCTCGGTATGGATGTCCTATGGGTGGGTCTTATCGGTGCCATCCCCCGTATTTTTGACGCAGTCTCTGATCCCCTGCTGGGATACATCTCAGACAATACTCGAACCCGCTGGGGCAGACGTCGTCCTTTCATTTTTGCTGGCGCCATATTGGCTGGAATTATTTTCGCACTCATGTGGCAATTGCCCTCTGGCTACATCGATATTCTTGATAAGACTCCCATAAAGCAACATCAAACCATTGCAGATACCGAAACAGATGCCGTTTTTAACGATGCAGGTGGTGTGGCTCTCGATTATTCAGAAGAAGCCATAAGCGAAGCCAATTTCACTTTTTATGGACCCGAAGCACTCGCTACTGAAGCTGGCTCATCACTGGCCACAAATCTAGATGGTTTCCCACAAGTTGAGATCAATGTGAATATCCCTGAGTTTGATTCATTTCAAGTCGTTTTCAATGAAGCAGCCTCAGTTAATGGAAACGCTGGTGAATCTTACTCTATTCAACTTACTGAGGAGATGTCTGAAGATGGAAAAGGCAATCTTTACAAGTTTAAGCTAGTTGATCTTGCCAGAAGTACCTCCATGGGAGATCAGACCGGCAATGAAACCCTGGATATCCAGTCCCTGGATAATATTTCTATACATCTCGCAGGATTGGTGGGGACTGGAACCGCCACCATTCATTCACTCAAGCTGAGAAAGAGTGAAAAATTCTTTGTTACCTACTTCTGGTATTTCATGGCCATGTCAATTCTCTTCTTCCTGGCCTATACAGTTTTTGCCACACCTTTTGTAGCCTTCGGTTATGAAATGACACCAGATTATCATGAACGTACCCGTCTGCATGCCTTTGCCAATACAGTGGGTCAGCTGGCCTGGCTAGGTGTCCCCTGGTTCTACGCCATCATGTCCAGCGCTCTGTTCAGGGACACCGTGCATGGTGCTCGCACATTGGCTATCGCCGTTGGTATCATCGTCGCTGTATTTGGAATTATTCCCGCCATCTTCCTAAAAGAAAGACAAACTCTGGAACCTGTAAAAAATGCAGGCAAGAGTATCGGTGAAAATATGAGCGAGTTTTTCAAAGGGATTGTGACCACTTTCAAGTGTCGACCCTTTGTCAAATTGTGCGGAGCAACTTTTCTGGTTTTTAACGGTTTTCAACTGGGTATGTCTTTCTCCATTTATGTCATGATCTACTATCTCTTCGGTGGTAATGATGGAGATGCTGGAAAACTCATGGGCTGGTTTGGTATGCTTACATCAATTGCAACGCTTGGCGTCATACCATTGACCGGCTGGATTGCAACCAAGATTGGGAAGCGCAAAACATTTCTCATTACCATCTCACTATCCATCCTCGGCTATGCCATCAAATGGGTGGGATACAATCCTGACTATCCATACTGGCTCCTGTACGCCGCACCATTCGTAGCCTTTGGTACCGGTTCCTTGTTCACCCTCATGGGATCTATGATTTCTGATGTGTGTGACTATGACGAGCTCGAGACCCATCAACGCCGGGAAGGTGTTTTTGGAGCAATCTACTGGTGGATGGTCAAAGTGGGTATGGCTCTGGCAGGTCTTCTAACGGGCATATTGCTTAAGGTCTCCGGTTTTGATGTGGCTTTAGGAGCGGCTCAATCAGAAAACACTTTATTCCTGATCAGAGTATTCGATGTGGGCATTCCCCTGCTTACTTCTGTGATCGCATTGTGGATCATTTCTACTTACAAACTCACAGAAGGAAAAGCATACGATATCCGCACACAACTTGAAGCCCGGCGCGGTAAAGTCGCAGTGGCAGATGCTATAGAAAATTAATTTGGGGATGAACTAATTATAATGAAAAGACAAATTAGAAGCGGCGCTTTCACCCTGTTGTTGTTAAGCTTAATGTTTGTGGCTTGTGGTCCCAAACCTGAACCAACACCTCAAATGCCTGTTCAGAAGCTTACATCTACAACTGAGATTCTACTTACTTCTGCCAGCGGGAGCAAACTCGCAATGCAGGAGAATGTCAAATTCAATTCAGGAAAGGCTGAGGGTATTGTCCTCCATATTTTTCCTGACAGCACTAAACAAACCATCGATGGTATTGGAACCTCCTTTACAGAATCTTCAGCGTTTGTCCTGGCTCATTTGGAACCGCAAGATCGCATGGAGGTCATGCAGAATATTTATGGTGAAGCAGGAGCAAATTTCTCCCTGACCCGAACTCACATAGGATCTTGTGACTTTTCTGTGGAAGGGAAGTACTCATACGCAGAGCAAGCCGGCGATACTGAGCTTAAATCTTTTAGTATTAAAAAGGATTCAGAGGGTTTTGCCACAGCAGACTATCCAGGTATCAAGGACAGTAAATACGATCTCCTACCCATGATTCAGGAAGCTCTCAAGATCAAACAATCCCAAAAAGATTCTGAACTCCGTATCATTGCCTCAGCCTGGACTGCCCCGGCCTGGATGAAGGATATTGAAGATTATTACCAGCCCATGACCGCTGAAAATAACTGGCAAGGTTCAGGTGGTACCCTCAAACCTGAGTACGTCAGTACCTATTCCGATTATCTCGTGCGCTATCTGGAGGCCTATAAGTCTGAAGGAGTCGATATTTGGGGACTTACACCCGTCAACGAGCCTCACGGGAATAATGGCCAGTGGGAAAGCATGAACTTCAGTCCTGAAACTCAGAGTGAATTTGTTCAGAAACATCTTGGACCTGGATTACGTAACGCTGGATTCGGAAATGCACGCCTGTTGATCTTTGATCAGAATCGTGATGGTATCGAAGAATGGTCAGAAGTTCTTTACCCTGCTGATGTGGAAGAAAAATATATCTATGGCATGGCAGTACATTGGTATGAAAGCACCTTCAAAGTTTATGAAGAAGTCTTTGATCGAGTACATGCCAAGTATCCTGATTATACCATCGTTCACACAGAAGGCTGTATTGATGATCTAGGTAAACCAGCACCTGCTGATTGCACAGATCCAGAAGGACGTACTGAGAAAAACTGGTTTAAGAATGATGAATTCTGGTGGACACCCTCAGCTTCAGATTGGGGATATGCAGTCCCCTGGACACCAGGAAATGGTGAAGATCATCCCTTATATACACCAGTCCATCGTTATGCCCGCAATATCATTGTCAGCCTTGATCATTGGGCAACTGGTTGGGTGGATTGGAATGTCGTCCTGGACCAACAAGGTGGTCCAAACCACGTCGGCAACTTCTGTGGTGCTCCCATCATGATCGATACCGATTCACTGGATGTTTATTACACACCGGTCTATTCGGTTTTGGCTCAGTTCAGCAGAACCATCCGACCTGGAGATAAAGCCATTCAAACTCAAGCTCATACTGATGGTTTGAATCCAGATGATCTACACTTTTGTGCCACTGTAAATGAGTCTGGTTTGATGAGTGTGCAAGTTCTGAATACAACTGCATCTCCCATACAATACAAGTTGCAGGTGGCTGGTGAGTTTGCCGATGTAACTATCCCAGAGAACTCTGTACAGACGGTGAGAGTACAATTATAGACATATATGACCACTTCAGATGGCTGGTCCATATGAAATTGATAATTAGAGGTAATTAGATTGAATTCTTCTACAAAGCCCCAGTACCAATTAGATAAGAATGGTGATTTCATCATCAGCAATTACAACGCTGCCAAACCATTCTCCAGCTTCTTCCCAGGCATAGCCGGAAAGATGGGCATACCCATGTGGGTATTCTACGTGAATCGTGGACAGGGCATCTGTAGCATGGGTGTCCAGGACAAAGAGAATCCCATCATGGAATTCCTCCCTGCCAACTGGGCCTATCAATTGGCACCTACACAGGGTTTTAGAACCTTTCTAAAATTCCCTGAAGGTTCTGGTGTCAAATTCTATGAGCCATTCCAGGACCATTATCAGGATAAGAATATTGAACGAACCCAAACCATGCACATTTCACCATCCCATTTGGTATTGGTGGAGGAAAACAAGACCCTGGGGCTCCGTTTTACAGTAGAGTATCATTCTATTCCTGAGGAAAACTATGCCGGCATCATTCGAAACCTGCATATCACCAACCTAAACAATATTGATGTATCCTTCCAGGGACTTGACGGTCTCCCCCTCATCATCCCCTTTGGTATCGGTAATTTTGGCTTGAAAAATATTCGACGTTTGATGGAAGCTTTTGTTGAGGTCAAAAACTACGATGAGAAAGCCCCATTATTTAAGGCCAAAGTAAAGCCAACTGACACACCAGATGTGGAAATGTTGGAACGCGGCAATTTCTATATGGGCTATGAGAACACCAAACAAGGCTTGCAGAAACTTACTCCCATCGTTGATCCCGAACGGATCTTTGGGACTCACAATGATTATTCCTACCCTGATTCTTTCCTTAGTACTCCTTTTGACAAGCTGTTAGATCAGCAGGCCTTTGAGAATCGCTATCCCTCAGCCATGAGCATGTTTTCCACAGAATTAGGTGCCGGTGAGACCTATACGGTGAGCTCAGTGATCGGCCATGCTGAATCTCAGGATGCCTTGAATGCACTGCTCCCGTCGATTATGAGAAAGGATTATTTCATCAGTAAAGCTCAAGACAGCATCAACATCATTGATGAGCTGACTCAGAAAAACCTGGTCATTAGTCGGGAGCCAGTTTTTGATATGTATGTCCGTCAGAATTTCCTGGATAATGTGCTGCGGGGTGGTTTTCCCTACACTTTTGAAGGTGAGAAGACTAAGTCGGTGCTACACCTTTATTCGAGAAAACATGGTGATCTTGAGCGTGACTATAACGATTATCGCATCACGCCCTCACATTACTCACAGGGAAATGGCAATTTCAGGGACATCAACCAAAATCGTCGTTCAGATCTGTTGTTCAATCCTGATGTGGGCTCAGGGAATCTGGAGCATTTTGTCAACTTGATCCAACTGGATGGGTTTAATCCATTGGTGTTAAAAGAAGTCAGATACCGTATTGAGGATGAAACAGCTGCCTCACAGGTACTTCATGCTCATTTTGATCCCGAATTATCAACTGAGGTCCTCACCTTTCTTAAGGATCCCATCAGTCCGGGCGAACTGCTTGAATTTCTAAAGCAAAATGATGTCGTATTTAAAGAAAATGCCGATGGCTTGCTGGGAGATCTATTAGCGGTATGCACAAAAATTAATGATACAGATTTCACCGAAGGTTATTGGTCAGACCATTGGACCTACAATCTTGACCTCCTTGAGAATTACCTGAGTGTTTATCCTGAAAAACTGGGACACATCCTTTTTGATTATGAGGAATTCACCTTTCATGATAGCGCTCATCGAGTGCTGCCTCGTTCCAATAAATATGTGATCTGGGATGGCAAAACCATGCAGTTGGATGCTGTCAGTCTTGACCAAGAGAAAGCAGCACTAATCGCTTCAAGAACTGAAGACCAGCATCTCATGCGTGACGAATATGGACAAGGTCAAGTCGTTCGAACCTCCCTTTTTGTTAAATTCTTGAGTATCATCACCAACAAAATCGCCTCTCTTGATCCTTCAGGGATTGGCGTTGAGATGGAGACGGATAAACCCAATTGGTATGATGCGCTAAATGGATTGCCAGGTGTACTGGGATCTAGTCTTAGCGAAACAATTGAAATTAAACGCCTCGCTGATTTCATCCTGGACACTTTTGAAAGTATCCCGCCAACAGAGAATATATCTTTGTTTGAAGAGCTTCATGAATTCTCCAGTATGGTTTTCGCAGTACTATCAAATGGTGACAATGACTTTGAGTATTGGGACACTGCAACCTCCGCCAAGGAGGAGTTTCGTTCCAAAACACGAATGGGAATAAGCGGTAAAACTACCTCAGTAGGTCAAAATTGGATAAAGGAATTTCTCCAGGTTTGTGTGATCAAGGTCGACAAAGCAATTGTGAAAGCTCAAAACGAAGACACTGGTATCCCCGGGACCTATTTCTATCATGAGGTAACAGATCACCAGATCATTGACAGTATAGCTGATCCTGGAACAAAGCATCCAAAACTCAATGCTCGTGGGTTCCCTTGTTACCAGGCAAACTCCTTTAAACTTGTAAGATTGCCCCTCTTTCTCGAGGGTCCCGTACATTATCTCCGTACCTTACCCAAGCTCAAGATGGCTCAAGAATTGGCCAGCAACATCAAAACCAGCGGTCTATATGATAAAAAGCTGGAAATGTATAAGGTGAATGCCGATCTCAGCGATCAGCCCATGGAGATCGGGCGTGCCCGTGTTTTCTCACCAGGATGGTTTGAGAATGAATCGATCTGGCTGCACATGGAGTACAAGTACATGTTGGAGCTACTTCGTAATGGTTTGTACGAAACCTTTTTTCAGGATTTTAAAAAGGTGTTCATCCCCTTTCTCGATCCAGAAGTGTATGGTCGTAGTATTTTAGAAAATTCTTCGTTTCTGGTCAGTAGCGCTAATCCAAATCCAGATTTGCATGGAACTGGATTTGTCGCCCGTCTTAGTGGTGCCACCGCTGAGTTTATTCATATCCTCATGCAAATGGCAATTGGTCCCAGGGCATTTTCGGTGAATGGTTCAGGTGAGTTGGGTTTTGCCCTCAATCCTGTTCTCCCGTCCTGGCTATTTACTGAGGCGGAGCAGAAAACAAATATCCTGGTAGATGGTGTGATGAAAGAAATCTGCACCCCATCAAATAGTTTCACATTCATGTTCCTCAGTGACATTCTAGTCACTTACCATAATCCAACTCAAAAGGACACCTTTGGAGAAAATGCTGTGAAACCCCAGAGCTGGGTGCTCACAGATGGAGAAGGTCAACCGCAGACCTATGCCGGTACGGTTCTAGGACAGGATTTTGCGCAAAGAATTCGATCTAAGCAAATTCGCCGCATAGAAATCACCCTGGGCTAATAGGAAGCGACTGTATCAACATATTTATTTTGATTAAAAACGTGAGGGGAAACCGATGAAATCCGCGCATCTGTTAGTGGCGAACATCTTTTTGATGAGCAGTCTATTGATCAATTGTCAAACACAGGTTCCAGCAACTCCAGTAGTGGAGAAAACTATTGTGCTCTCAGAAGCTGAATTGATCCAGAATATTGGATCGGTGGAAGCTGTGTTCACCAGACAAGCTGATTTTCAGAAACGTCCATTCGCTCCCTACCTCGGGGATAAATGGATCGGGAATGCCATCTCCTATGGTTGCTACCGTGAGGGACAAGCTCCTGGAGTAAAAGGTCCTACTGAGGAAGAGATCCTTGAAGATTTGACCATTCTATCACAACACTGGAACCTGATACGAGTTTATGGATCAGATGATGACTCCCAGCGAGTTTTAAAGGTTATTCACGAAAACCAACTCCCCATCCGTGTCATGCTGGGTATCTGGCTGGAAAATGAGACCAAACGACCAGAACGGAAGCAGCACAACCTGGAGCAAATAGCCAGGGGGATCACATTGGCAAATCGATTTGCAGGTGAGGTTATCGCTGTAAACGTTGGTAATGAAACTCAGGTGGATTGGTCCTGGCACCACATGGAAATGCAAAACTTAATTCGATATATTCGAGCCGTACGCCAATACACAACCTTGCCTATCACAACAGCAGATGATTATAACTTCTGGAATAAGCCAGAAAGTAAACTTGTAGCTGCTGAGATAGATTTCATGTGTCTACATGCTTACCCCCTATGGAACGGGAAAACACTTGAGGAATCAATCTCCTGGATTGATACCGTCTACAAATCAGCACAGGCATTTCATCCTGATATGTTGATTGCTCTATCAGAAACTGGTTGGGCAACCGTCTATGACCCTAGTAAACAGGGGCCCGGCGAAGAGGGTGCACTGGTAAAAGCTGAAGTAAGTATAGAGGCTCAGGAGTATTTCCTAACCGAGTTCAACACCTGGATCGATGACAATCAAGTAACCTCTTTTCTCTTTGAGGCTTTTGATGAGCCATGGAAGGGTGGTGGAGCACAATCAGGACCTGACGTTATGGAGAAACATTGGGGAGTCTTCTATGAAGACCGTACGCCCAAAGCATCTTTTACTAATTATTTAAACAAACAAACTCTTAAAGATATGGAGAAATAAATGAAATCAAAAGCTACACTACTAATTGTCCTGGTATGTTTTGCATCCATTGGTGGGGTTCTGGCACAGAATGCTCCCATCGATTTTGAAACTGGCGGATACGGCGCGAGCTGGACCTGGGCAACCTTTGAAAACGATTCAAATCCACCATTGGAGATTGTGGCAAATCCAAGTGCTACAGGTATTAATACTTCAGCCACAGTTGCTTCTCTCACAACATTAACCACTGGTCAACCCTGGGCTGGTTGTGAATCACAACATGGAGCCGATATAGGACCTTTTAGTTTTGATGTTACAAATAGCACTGTCAAGGTCATGGTTTATAAATCTGTGATCAGTGATGTAGGTG
>JADHVL010000047.1 GCA_016784025.1 Fidelibacterota bacterium
CCGAAAAGTATGATTTGCATGCTAACCAGATCAGTCGCTGGAAGAGTGACCTGGTATCTGGAGCTGAGGATGTATTTGGTGGTCATGAGCAGAACAAGAAAGATTCCGAAGCTGAAATAGATAAACTTCATTCCAAGATTGGCCAACTGACTATGGAACGAGATTTTTTATCGAAAGCGCTCGGTCATTGAGTAAGGATGAGCGCAAACAAATGATCCAATCAGACCAGACAATGCCCAAGTCACACAAGTGTACGTTGTTAGAAATCAGCAGATCCAGTCTTTATTATGCGTCAAAAAGAGATGAACCAGACGAGGAAGAGCTGGCGCTTTGTAGATTACTTGATGAACTTCATATCAAGCATCCCTGGATGGGTGCAAGGAGTTTGAGAGACCAAGTGAACCGTAGGGTTGACTATACTGTAAATCGCAAGCGCATACAGCGACTGATGCGGAAAATGGGCATCCATTCTGTCTATGCCAGGCCCAGGACGAGTATTCCAGGTAAAGGACATAAGATTTATCCCTATCTGCTTCGTCATCTGGATATTAATCGTCCCAACCAAGTATGGGCTACTGATATCACCTATATCCCCATGGCTCGAGGCTTTGTCTACCTGGTTGCTATCATGGACTGGCATAGCCGGAAAGTATTAAGCTGGAAACTGTCCAACAGCATGGATACCAGTTTTTGTGTTGAAGCTTTGGAAGAAGCCCTGGACAGATATGGCAAACCTGAGATATTCAATACAGATCAGGGATCACAATTTACCAGTGATGATTTTACCCAGGTACTGAAAGATGCTGACATTAAGATCAGCATGGATGGCAAAGGACGCTGGGTTGATAATGTTTTCATCGAGAGATTATGGAGAAGTCTGAAATACGAGGAAGTCTATTTGAAGGCTTACGAATCTGTGAGAGAAGCCAGAGAATCAATCAAAACATATCTGACTTTCTACAACTCTGAGAGAACCCATCAATCACTTGACAAACTGACTCCAGATGAAGTATACTTCCAAGAATCTATGAGGAAGCTTGTAGGATAATGAACACCGGAAGCTCCACACCTAAGATTCAAGAAAGACTGTCCAAGGGATGGGGTCCACTTATTACATGAAAAGATTTATATTACTTACATTACTAATTGGTCAAATCTTGGTTGCACCTGTATTTAGTGTCAATAAGGCTATTTTTATTCATGGTTTTGATTCAGGTAATGAGTCATGGACAAACAAAAACACCCCCGACAATTTATATAATCCTCCAGATCCTGAATTACACAGCCAAGTTATTGCAGGGTATGAGTTGGTGGGTTATGATATAGGAGTTTTTGCGGCAATGAATTATCATCCGACCATGATACTTGATGTTGTGTCTGACAACATCAAGTCCATGATCGAAGGTACCGATGGTCTACATGACTGGATTATTATTGCCCATAGTATGGGTGGTATTTTTGCGCGAGAAACCGCAAATAAAGTCACTACAGATAATCTCAAAGGTATCATAACACTTGCTACTCCTCACCAGGGTGCAAATGCATCGGATGTTACCCATAACAACGCCTCATATTATGTAAACGAGTTTCAAGTAAGTACATTGGCTGGACCAGAGGCTGGCACTCACATATTGGCAACTATTCAAAACCTGTTTACTAACTGGAACGCGTTGATGATAGGTCTTTATGTTACCGATTTTATTCCAGTAGCAGTTAATGAAGGATATGAGTATATTGATAAAGCACAACCACCAAAATTGCCACTATATGATGCTGACTATTATATAGGTCCGAATGGGACTTGGCCTCGCTATTTAAACGAACAAAGCCCTTTAACAATATCACACCGGTCAATTATGGGTGCCGAAAGAGAAAATACATTAGTACGATTTCTTTCGGAATTTGAAGATGTATTACCTCCTGGCAATTGGCCTGAGCCCGTTTTAATTGAATACTTAGGTGACATTAAGGAATGGTATAGTGACAATTATTGGCAGTGGGATAATTCATCTAACTTGTCCTGGTTTCCCTGCAAAGTGTGGGGAGATTGTGACAATTACAATGCCAAAATTGCCAAGCGTGATGCATGGGAAGAAGGACTGGCTACTTGGAATAATCTAGATGGTATGTGGTCAAACATACTAGGAGACGGCGAATGGCGATATTACACGAATACCATCTGGCATCAAGGATACTTAGACTGCTCTGGAGGAGGGGGTGGTGTGGAGAGTATTCGAGATGGATCCTTTGATTTTGAGGCCATGCTAGGTTTACCCGTTGGGTGTGTGATGGTACCTGATTGGACAGAATATGTCAACGTCCAAGTTTATATTGGCACTAAGAATGATGGTCTTATCCAACCAAATATGACCCGATGGGAAGCGACTGATGATTGGACACCAGCAGATCCAGAATCAATGTACCCCCAGGGCAATTATTATTATAGCGATACTGAAGATAATGGTGGCTGGAACCATAGTGAAATAATGAGATATACTCGTGTTTATTCAGGTGATAATGGGCTCCCTGCTGGGGATGTGCAAACACCTTTAAAGCGGAATGCCGATTGGATGAGACTTCGTTTTGAAAATTAATACTATGTTAAAATTCTTTCCCTCAATAGCCGTTGCGCTGTTGATTAGCTGTTGTGATGATCCATTGCCGGAGAATCCTACAGATAGCTATAACCTGGATGTACTTTGGGAAATGCAATATGAAAATAACGGTTGGGGGGCAGATGCCCCCCCAGCTTCCATTAATGATAGCTTACTATTGTATACAGGTAATGATAATATCAGTTGCATCAATATTGACTCGGGTAGCCTTAAGTGGACATCCAGCCTTGAACATGCAGGTTCAGTATTAAAGCGTTTTATTTTTGACGAATCAAATGTTTTTGGATTTAGGCGTGGAAATAATATATACTCACTAGATATATCTGATGGTACAACAATCTGGGAAAAAGATATTGATTCTTGTCAAAGCTTCTCATTTGAATTAAGCATAGATCAAGAGCACTATTTTGTGGGCATCAGTTCTCATAAGGTGAATTCCCCCTACTCTATCCAGAAGTATAGTAAATCGGGTTTCTTGGTAGACTCAACTCCTACAAATCACATGCCCTGGATCCTTTCTAGTAGTGACAATAAACTATTTTGCAGTCAGGGCTGGTCTCCTGCAGGTAATCCAAACGATATTGGACAAATTATATGCTTTGACGTCACCTCCATGGATACGTTATGGTATTATGAAGGTGGTGGGAGCTTTATACATTACCCCATTTTTAAGGACGGAATTATGTATGCCGGTACGGTTTGGGGGGCTAACAATAAAATCCTAGCTCTTAACACTGAGACTGGTGAAGTAATTTGGGAAACTGGTAGTTATGGATGTTATCAAATAGAATTAGTTGGTGACACCATTTATTATGGGGGCGGAGGTAGTGTCTCTGCACTTGATAAAAATACTGGTCAAGTTCTATGGAGAACAGTTATACCCACCACAGATGAATCCTCCCCGTTAACATACTTGGATGGATTTGTGTATAAATCTCATGCTGGATCACTCTACATTCTTGATGCTACAACAGGAGAAGTCGTTCATACCATGCGCGGACCGGATAATGCATCGGTAGAACAGGTTTCTACTGGAGCAGGTAAAATATTTGTCCAAAGTACACAGCATCTATATGCTTTTAGCCCATATGACCCTGAAAAGGATCACGATAATTAATGGTTATTGTTTTCATGGTTTCTAATTCATTAATCACCTCATCATAAAGGAAATCTAAATGCGGAAAATAGCACTAGCTATTATAGTTCTGACAACGTCTCTCCTAGGTTCTGAGGGACTTATCACCTTGAAGTCACATATACCCGGAATCTTCCAAATCCACGCCTCAACCGCACCACAGATAGCGGTTGAAGTTCGACCTCTCGACAGGTTCAGCTTTGAATTAGGTGTTGGATACGCTTTTGAAAAAGAACACCGAGGTTCGGGAGCTAACTCACTGGATGTTTATCAGTCTAGTGGAGAAAAGTCTCTTTCACTGTCACTATTTTATAATCTGTTTGAAAAAGAAAAATCTGATTTTAAAGTGTATGTGCAATCAAAATTTTATGATAAAAGCTACTTGTCTTTTGCCCTTGATCGCGTAGGTGATGATCTCGTTAAAGTCTATGCAAATAAATGGTTGAAGTCAGTGGTCTATAGTATGGGTTTTGAACCAACCCTCATGGTTAGCGACAATTTCTCACTGTACACCCGGTTTGGAATAAGCGCATATACCGAACCTGGAAAATACGAGATAAATTCCGATGCCGGGAGTTTTCCTGAAGATCTTGTTTGGGAGAAGGTAGAAGAGTCAACACTTCATATAGGGACTTCGATGGATACCTGGGTGTTTGGGATTGGATATACATTTTAGATAAATAGAGTCTTTCCTTATCAGCAACTCTTTAGCAACTAAAACCCGCTATCCCTTACTGTCTATGGGTCTGCATACAATAAGCATTCCTGATTAACGGACTTTTTTAAAGGTAGTGACTTTTTGGTGACTCGTCCCCGTAAGTGACTGATATATAGGACGAAGCAAGGTACTGAAAATCCCCGTGTCGGCGGTTCAATTCCGTCCCTGGCCACCACAACTAAATCCCAGTGCCACAACGGTTCCTGGGGTTTTTTGTATCTAGAATCGTCCATCATTTCAATACAATATTAAGCACTAAAATGGGCTATTTGGGTACATTTTGGTATATGGAGTTCGTTGTGTAGTGCACACGCTGTTTTATATGATTCATTCAGGCTACCCTACCCCATCCGCTCGCTCGTGTTTCAGATACTTTGGAATCATCTTTAGTTGAATCCTCAAGTAGAGCTGACATGTCCTGGTAATCCACTTCTAAGAGATCTACATAGTGTCTCTCTGTGACTTTTACCGATGAGTGACCTAAAAACTTGGACACTCGGTAAATGTCAACACCCTTTTGTATCAGACGAGCACCGGCAGTCTTACGAAGTGTATGTAAGTTTGCATCGTGGACTTCCCCTGGTTTAGTAGACACCTGTTAAGGTAAATTCTAAGCAAGAAGGAGAAGTTAAAATGAAGCGAAAAAGATACACTGAAGAGTTTAAAGCAGAGGCTATTAAGCAGGTTGTCGAGCGTGGATATTCAGT